>CAMHLV010000047.1 GCA_946186115.1 uncultured Prevotella sp.
GCACCAGCCTTAAACTTAGCAACCTTCTTAGCAGCGATAGTAATCTTCTGCTTTGTTGCGGGGTTGATACCCTCACGAGCAGGCTTCTCAGCAACTGCGAATGTGCCGAAACCTACGAGCTGAACCTTCTCACCCTTTACGAGAGCGTCCTTAATAGCTGCTACTGTGGCGTCAAGAGCCTTCTTTGCGTCAACCTTTGTCAGACCAGCGCCAGCTGCAATCTGATCAATTAATTCTGTCTTGTTCATAATTTTGTTGTTTTTTAAGAGAAATATTAAAAGTTTAAGTTGTTTTCTTGCGCAAATATAGGTTAAAGTATTTAGAAAACAAACAAAAAATGGAAAAAAATGACTTTTTTAATGAAAAAAAGTGTGTATTGCCCTAGTTTTGTGCCCAAAACGGGATATTTTTAGTAATTTTGCGCCCATAAAACAAATTATTAGTAAATAAGATAGTAAATTATCATATTGAGATTATGAACAGCATGCCTACAATGACCAAGAACTTGTTGATAGTCAATTTCCTGGCGTTCATAGCTACCTGGGTGTTAGAGATGCGTGGCGTAGATCTGACATCTCTACTTGGCCTTCACTTTTTCCTGGCCAGCGATTTCCGTTTGTACCAGTTTGTCACCTACATGTTTTTACATGGTAGCCTGACTCACATATTCTTTAATATGTTCGCCCTCTGGATGTTCGGCAGCGTGATAGAGCGCGTATGGGGACCGAAGAAATTCCTTTTTTATTACATCTGCTGCGGTATCGGTGCTGGCTTCGTGCAGGAGTTGGTGCAGTATGCCTCGTATATGTACGAAGGCATTGCTGCATATCAGTATGTTAATGCCGGTGGAGTACAGATGTCAACCGACGCCTACATCAACCTGTGGACTACCATAGGAGCATCAGGAGCGGTGTATGCCATCCTGCTGGCCTTTGGCATGATATTCCCCAACGAGAGGCTGTTTATTATTCCCTTCCCATTCCCCATCAAGGCCAAGTGGCTGGTATTGGGATATATTGCCATCGAGCTGTTCTCGGCGATGAGCGGTCCTGGCGATGGTGTTGCACACATGGCTCACCTGGGCGGTATGCTCTTCGGCTTCTTGCTCATCCGCTACTGGCAGAAACATCCCGACTCGAGTCAGCGCTTCGGGCGGAGTAGGGGACAGGAGTTCTTCGACAATATGAAGCGCCGTTACGACGAGCGGCGGAATACTAACAACATGAGGGCTGAGCACACTGATACCCGTCGCGAGACAGATGCTGAGTATAATGCCCGCAAGCGTCAGAACCAAGAGGAGATTGATGCCATTTTGGACAAGATTCGCAAGAGCGGCTACGATAGTCTTAGCAAAGAAGAGAAAAAGAAATTGTTTGACCAGAGCCGCGAATCGTGATAAAGAAGTTGAAGCTACTGACAATAAGGATGATTGCGGGGGCGAATATCGCCTCCGTCATCGTGATGTTGCTGGTGGGATTCAGCGACCGTATCAATCCTTCTGATTTCTCGCTATTTTCAACATTGGGAATGGCATTCCCCATTTTTGTGATTATTAATCTGGCCTTCTTGTTGTTCTGGCTGATATTCAAGTGGCGCATGGCATGGATTCCTATTGTAGGTTTCATACTCGCGTACGTACCTATAAGTATATACATGCCGCTCAATCCGTCGCAATCCGTTCCCGACGGAGCATTGAAGTTGCTGTCGTATAACGTATGCAGTTATGGCGGCAATTTCTTGAAGTATGAAGACTGTTTCACAAAGGTGTTGGAATATGTTACTCAGGAGTCGCCCGATATAGTCTGTTTGCAGGAGGATGTTGACTCGTGGCGAGGCAATGTCTTCAAGAAATATGCAGAGCAGGGACTGGTGTATAACGATACGGCTGTGCTTAGCAATAACCCTCTTAGTTTCAACGCTTTGGGTATTCACACGCGCTATCCTATTATCCACCGTGAGCGTATCAGTTTCCCCTCGCTCAACAACGGCAGCGTGGCCTGGTGGCTAAAGGTGAACGGCGACACACTGATAGTTGTCAACAACCACTTGGAGAGCTGTCATCTGAGTCTTGCCGACCGGAGGCAGTACAGGCAGATTATACATGGCGAGATGTCGAGCGATTCGGCACGCAGGGAGTCGAAACTGCTGTTGGTGAAACTGGCCGATGCCAATGCCAAGCGTTCCGGTCAGATAAGGGCCGTGAGAGAGTATGCTCTCAAGCACAGCCAGTATCCTGTGATAGTATGCGGCGACTTCAACGACACCCCCATTTCATATTCACGGCATACCATGGCCGACTCGCTGACCGACTGTTTCGTGACTACCGGGCGCGGTATCGGTTTGTCATATAATCAGAAAGCCTTCTCGTTCCGTATCGACCATGTTTTCTGTAATGAGGGAGTTACGCCGTATAACTGCGTAATTGACAACAAAATGGATGCAAGTGACCATAATCCGCTCACTTGTTGGTTGAAAATCAGCACAAAACATTAAAAAATGCATGAAAATTATGGATAAATTTCGGTAAGTCAGGAAAAATCCGTATATTTGCAGGCTTAAAAGGCAAAATCATACATTATAATTATAAAAAAACCAAAATGCAAAACAAAGGAATTGTAAAATTTGTCGCAATCGTTCTGATACTCGTTTGCTGCTTCTACCTTTCCTTCTCGTTTGTGACCCGCTACCATGAGAATAAGGCAGCGGCCATGGGCGAAGAGGCCGGACAGGAGTATCTCGACTCTATCATGAACGAGAAAGTGTACTGCGGAATCTATTCGTTCAAGCAGTGCCGCGAGATGGAGATTGGCCTGGGTCTTGACCTGAAGGGCGGTATGAACGTTATTCTTGAGGTGTCGGTGCCCGACGTTGTCGATGTGCTGGCAGACCACAAGACCGATGCTGCTTACAAGAAGTCTATGGAGCAGGCTAAGAAGGAAGAAGAGACTAGTCAAGATGACTTTATCTCGCTGTTTATCAAGTATTGGAAGCAGAATGCCAACGGACGTCCCCTGGCTGCTATTTTCGCCACTCAGCAGATGAAGGGCAAGGTGAGCACCTCGTCAACCGACTCTGAGGTTGAGAGCGCCCTGCGTGCCGAGGTTCAGTCGGCTGTTGACAACTCTTTCAACGTTGTTCGTAACCGTATCGACAAGTTCGGTGTTGTTCAGCCGAACATCCAGAAACTTGAAGGTCAGTCGGGCCGCATCATGGTGGAGATGCCTGGTGTGAAGGAGCCTGAGCGCGTACGTAAGCTGCTCCAGGGTTCTGCCAACCTTGAGTTCTGGGAGACATATAATGCACAGGAAATCTATCCCCTGCTGGCACAGCTCAACCAGAAGTATGCTGCCATGGGTGGCGACGCTACTGTAGAAAATGCTGCTGAGGCTGCTGATTCTACTGCTGCCGAGGCTGCTGATACTACTGCCGTTGCCGAGGCTGCTGCCGACACTGCAAAGGCTGCCGCTGCCGACCTGGCTGCTAAGCTGGCCAAGAAGGACGATAAAAAGCAGGATGCCAAGGCTAAGGCTGATGCTCTGAAGCAGAACCCGCTGTTCGCAGTATTCCAGCCTGTTCCCCAGGGTCTGGCTATCGTTGGTTATGCCAATGCCCGCGATACTGCCGACGTCAACAAGGTCATCTACTCAGAGATTGCCTCTTCTGTGCTGCCTGCAGAGTGCAAGCTGCGCTGGGGTGCCAAGCCCGAGGACTTCGGTGGTCAGAACACCAAGGGTGATGTCTTCGCCCTCTATGCTCTGAAGATTACCGAGCCCAATGGTCGCGCTCCGCTGGAGGGTGACGTGATCACCTCTTCGAAGGACGACTTCGACCAGATGGGTCATCCCTCTGTTTCTATGCAGATGAACAGTGACGGTGCTCGCCGCTGGTCACAGATTACCAAGCAGAACATCGGCCGTGGCGTTGCCATCGTGCTCGACGATGCTGTATATAGCGCTCCCCGTATCCTCACTCAGATTGACGGTGGTAACTCGCAGATTACGGGTAACTTCACTATCGAGGATACCAAGGACCTTGCCAACACTCTGAACTCTGGTAAGATGCCGGCTCCTACCCGCATCGTACAGGAAGAGGTCGTTGGTCCGTCACTCGGTGCTCAGTCTATCAAGCAGGGTATCATCTCGTTCATCGTAGCCTTCGTGCTGCTGATGGTATATATGATTATGCTGTACGGCTTCATCCCCGGTATCTTGGCAGATATCGCTCTGCTGTTCAACCTGTTCTTCACTCTGGGTATCCTGACATCGTTCCAGGCCGCACTTACCATGCCGGGTATTGCCGGTATCGTGCTGACTCTGGGTACCGCCGTGGATGCCAACGTGCTTATCTACGAGCGTATCAAGGAGGAGCTGAAGCGCGGCATTGGTCTGAAGGAGGCTCTGCAGAAGGGTTACTCTAACGCCTTCTCGGCTATCTTCGACTCTAACGTGACTTCTCTGATTACCGGTTTCATCCTGCTGTTCTTCGGTACTGGTCCTGTAAAGGGCTTCGCCACCACATGGATCATCGGTATCTTCTGCTCATTCTTCACCGCAGTGTTCCTGACACGTCTGGTTTATGAGAACCGCCTGAAGAAGGACAAGTGGCTCAACCTGACCTTCGTAACCGGTTACTCGAAGAACCTCATGCAGAATGCCCACTACAACTTCATGGGTATTTATAAGAAGAGCTTCATCATCTGGGGTGTCGCCGCTGTGCTGTTCTGCATCTCGTTCGCCGTTCGCGGTCTGAGCCAGAGCATCGACTTCACCGGTGGTCGTAACTATGTTGTTACTCTCGACAAGGAGACACACGTTGAGGATGTTCGTCAGGTACTGGCTGGCACATTCGTCAACACTGTTGGCGAGAATGCCGGCAAGGAGGCTAACACCAGCGTTATCGCTCTGGGTACCGACGGTAAGACCATCCGCGTATCTACCAACTGGGATATCGAGTCGAACAATCCTAATGTTGACGACGAGGCTGAGACTATCCTCTACAATGCCTTGAAGAAGGGCGGCTTCGTAAGTCAGGAGAGCGTTGAGGCCTTCAAGAACCCCGATGTTCGTCATGGCGGCTCTATCATCAGTTCTGCAAAGGTAGGTCCTGCTGTTGCTAAGGACATCACCTATGGTGCTATCATCAGCGTCATCATCGCTCTGATTGCTATCTTCCTCTACATCCTGCTGCGCTTCCGCAATGTGGCTTACTCTACGGGTGCTACCATCGCGCTGGCTCTGGATGCATTGGTTGTTATCGGATTCTACTCTGTATTGTGGGGCTGGGTTCCCATGTCACTGGAGATCGACCAGGTATTCATCGGTGCTATCCTTACCGTGATTGGTTACTCTATCAACGATAAGGTGGTGGTATTCGACCGTATCCGTGAGAACTTCCAGCTCTATGGCAAGCGCGACCGTCAGCAGCTGTTCAACGACTCGCTGAACCAGACGCTGGCTCGTACCATCAACACCTCTGTAACGACATTGATCGTGCTGCTGTGTATCTTCATCCTCGGTGGTGACTCTATCCGCAGTTTCTCGTTCGCAATGATTCTCGGTGTTATCATCGGTACTCTCTCGTCACTGTTCATCGCTGCTCCTACGGCCTTCCTCGTGATGGGACGTACCATCCGCGAATCCGATGGCGAAGATGCCAAGGCATAAGGCTACACCTTATTATATTATAATACAAAAAAGACCTCTCACTGCGAGAGGCCTTTTTTTTATAAAAAAGTGCAACATGAGTATCATCAGTGCCAACTTTTTCGTATCTTTGCAGCGAAAGAGGATGTGTTTAATCTAAAAACTACTGATTATGGCTATTACAAGACTTTCTACGATAGTGGTGACTCTCATGGTGGCTGTTGCTGCCTGGGGAGCCGGTGATGATACAGAAACCCCCAAGGGGATCACTCTGACAGCCGATGAACAGGCACTGGTGGCAGGTAATAACGGGTTTGCCTTTCGCCTGTTCCAGCAGGCACGCAGTCAGACAGAGAGCGTGGTGCTGTCGCCGCTGAGCATTACCTTTGCTCTGGGGATGATGAATAATGGTGCTGCTGCCGACAGTCAGACGTGCCGCGAGATTTGTCAGGTGCTTGGCTTTGGCGAGGCTGGTGCCGGTGCCATCAATGCTTTCTGCCATAAGATGCTGACGGAGAGCGGCACTCTCGACGAACTGACGAAGGTTCTCATTGCCAATAATATATATGTCAATTCTTACCTTGGCTACCGTCTGATGCCAGCATTCACCGATAAGGTAGTGCAGAATTACGAGGCTGTGCCAGAGACTCGCGATTTCACCGATGGCGAAACGCTCAACGTCATCAACAAGTGGGCGAGCGACCATACCGAGGGTATGATAGAGGAGGCTCTGCATCCGGATGAGTTCGACCCGATGACAATCAGCTGTCTTCTGAATGCCCTTTACTTCAAGGGCGAGTGGACACATAAGTTTGATGCACAGCTTACGCAGGAGGAACCTTTCAATGACTTCAAGACCACCGTGCAGATGATGCAGCAGGAGAGTGAATTCTACTATGCCGACAACGATGTGTTCCAGAGCATTATCCTTCCGTATGGCAACAAGGCCTACCAGATGAATGTTTACCTGCCGCACGAGGGAAAGGATATCGACGATGTGCTGGAATTCCTCAAAGGCAACAGTTGGACAGCAAAGAACTACGGCGACCGCCAGGTGGTAATCAAGCTGCCACGCTTCGAGGTCACTACAGATATGCGCCTGGAGTCTGTCATGGCTGAGTTGGGAATGCCTACTGCCTTCACTGACGGCTCTGCTTTCACCCAGTTCTGCGAGACTCAGGACGGCATCCCACATCCCGTATTCATCGGTTTGATGAAGCAGGTGGCTAAAATCAAGCTGGATGAAGAGGGTACCGAGGCTTCGGCAGTGACAGTGATAGAAGCAAAGGAAACGGCAGTGATGGACCCAGTGAAATTTATTGCCAACCGTCCGTTCCTCTATATTATCAGCGAACAGTCAACGGGTGCCATCTTCTTTATCGGACAGTATATGGGTGAACGCGTCACCAGCGACATAGTGCCTGTCAGACACCATGCCGCTGGTGATATGCGCGGTTGTTATGATTTGCAGGGGCGTCCTGCCTCTAACTCTTCTAAAGGCTTGCTGTTCCGTCAGGGTCAGAAGTTGATGCGCTAAAGAACAGTGAGTAGAGCACTGGTATGATTACCAGCACGATGATTGTTCCAGCCAGCAGACCTCCCATGATGGTGGCTGCCATAGCAGAGAACATATCGTCGAAGAGCAGGGGTACCATACCGAGGATAGTGGTCAGCGATGCCATTGTCACGGGGCGCAGACGAGTCTTTGAGGCATCGATGAGTGCCGTATACTGATCTTTGCCGCTGGCCAGTTGCAGACGTATCTCGTCAACCAGCACTATTCCGTTCTTCAGCATCATACCTACAAGTCCTAAAGCACCTACGATGGCCACGAAGTTGAAGGCATTGCCGCTGACGAGGATTGCCGGGATAATGCCTACGAATACAAACGGTATGCAGCAGAACAGCAGCAATGCGGTGCGGAAGCGGCCGAACAGCCATACCAGAATGGCTATCATCAGCAATATTACGACAGGGTATGGCTCGAAGAGGTTCTTTATTGACATGTCGGAAGCTTTCTTCTCGCCTCCCCATTCAATAGAATAACCTTCGGGCAGTTCCATCTTGTCAATCTCCTTGGCAAGGATTGTGCGTGCCTCCTCTGTCAGATATCCCTGGGCTGGTGTGCCGATAATGCTCTGCACGCGTTCATTATTATAGCGTGGGATAACAGGCTCCTCCCATTCCACGTTGACACCTTCGCTGACCTCTTTCAGTTGGGCGGCATTGGTGAGTCCTAAGCCTGATACGCCTGAGCCTTTGAGCACATTCATCAGCTGGTCGGCAATGTTGTCTTTGCTGATGAGGCTGTTCAGGTTGGGCAATAAACCGAATACCGTGGCATTGTTGAGGTCGCCGGTGGGCTTGTTCTCATTGTCTGTCAGGTTCAGGTAGATGTTATGCGATACTATGCCGTCGTACATGCTGCCTACGGGAATACCGTCGGTGGCCGACATCAGCGACATTCCCACTTCAGAACGCGAGATGTCCTTGTTGCGGGCATGAGTCTGGTCGTAGTCCACAACCATTGTGGGCACCTTAGGATCCCAGTCAGACTTCATGGGTTCTACCACCTTCAGCTTTTTGGCGATGACCATAGCCGAGTCTGCCAACTGGTGAAGCACGGCAGGGTCGGGACCTGCAAAGCGCAGCTCTATGGGGTAGCGCATAAACATCAGGTTGTAGCGCTTGAAGAGCAGGTAGGCGTCGGGATATTCGGCAGCCAGTTGCTTCTGCAGTGCCTCATAGTTCTTCTCCAGGGCGCGAGGCGACTTGAAGTCAACAATGAGTTCGCCATACGACAATGAGGGCAGGTTGACCGAGCGCACCAGGTTGTAGCGGCACGGTGTACCGCCAACAGATGTCGTGACATGTGTCACATCGTCGAGTTTCTCCAGCTTCTTGCGAATCTCCTCCAGGTCGGCTCTGACCTTTGTGGTGTTGTTGCCTTCGGGCAACTTATACTCCATGTAGAGCTGGTCGTACTCCATGTCGGGGAACAGTGTGCGTGGCATCAAGGTGTAGCAGAGCCCTGCGCCGATAAGCAGTAGAACCATGATGGCCACTGTCATCCAGCGGTGGGCAAGAGCCTTCTGTAGTATTGATGCCAGTGCCTGATACCAGCGGTTGGTGAAGGGCTCCTCGGCTTTTGCTGTGGTTACGCTCTTCTCCTCGTCGGCCTTGTAAATCCAGTAGCTGGCGATGATAGGCACGAGAACCAGTGCCAGAACCCACGACAGCAACAGTGAAACAGCCAGTACGATGAACAAGTCGCGAACGTAGAGGCCTGTCACGTCGGGACTCATAAATATCGGCAGGAATGCCAATATGGCGATGAGTGTAGCACCCAGCAGCGGCATAGCCGTCTTACGGCCAATGGCTGTCAATGCCTCAGAGCGCGGCTTGCCGGCATTCTTGTCAACCAGTATGCCGTCAACAATCACGATGGCATTATCGACCAGCATGCCCATTGCCAGGATAAACGATCCCAGCGATACGCGCTGCAGAGTGCCATCATAATAATATAATATGAATATGGTGCCCAGCACTGTGATTACCAGTGTGGCTCCAAGTATTACGCCAGAGCGGAAGTTCATGCAGAAGATAAGTAGCACAATGACCAGCAGTACCGACTCCACGAGGTTGATCATGAATGTCATCATGGCGTCTTGAACGCGGTCAGACTGGAAGAATACCTTCTCGCACTCGATGCTGGCAGGCAGTCGGGTGGCTTTCAGCTCCTCCATCTTCTTCTCTACGCGGGCACCCACCTTGACGATGTCGGTTCCTGAGGCAGCAGCGATACTGATGCCGAGTGCCGACTGACCGTCGCGCAGGAATTCGGCGCGGTTCACCTTTTCAGGCTCCATCTTCACTTCGGCAATATCTTTCAGTCGTATCTGGTCGCTCTCATGGCCCTGCAGAATCAGGTTGCTGATATCATCGACAGTCTGGTAGCGGTCGTTGACGCTGACGCGGATGCGGTGGTCGCCATTCTGGAAGTAGCCTGAATAAACGTTGGCATTCTGGTTGTTCAGCGTGGTAAGGATTTCTGCCGGCATGATGTTGAGATTGGCCAGCTTATCCTGCCGCAGCATGATATTGATGCACTGCTTCTGGGCTCCATAGATATCGACGTGGGCTACGCCGTCAATCTTCTGCAGTTCGCGGCGCACCATCTCGGCAAAGGCTTCCAGACGCTGTGGGTCGGTGCCGTCGCCTTTTAGTGCATAGAACAGACCCGACACGTCGCCGAAGTCGTCCTTCACAATAATCTGTGCTTCAGAGGGCAGCTTGAGGTCGGAAATCTTGTTACGCATCTTCGACCAGTTCTCCTGCAGCTTGTCTTCGGGCACGTTGGTGTGCTGTGATATCAGCAGGTAGCACATGTCGGCATAGCTGTAACTCTGGATATTGTCAACCTCGCCAATCTGCCTTATGCCTTTCTCCAGGGGGTCGGTGAGCTCAAGCTCTACCTGATGCGACGATGCTCCGGGATATATACCGACGACAACGGCCTGACGGACCACTATCTCCGGGTCTTCCAGTTTTGGCATCATATAGTATGCCACGAAGCCGCCCAGCGTAAGTATGGCTGTCAGCAGAAAAACCAGTCGCTGGTTGTTAAGCCCCCATTTTGATATGTCAATCTTCATAACGGCAGCAAGTTAGAGTAGTTTACCGGCATTGAGTTCCGATGTTTTCTTCAGTGGCTTTACCTTCTGTCCGTCGGTGAGCTTGCTGACGCCTGATGCAACAACGCGAGCACCTGTCTCCAGTCCGTTGCTGATTACGGCATTGCCGTCGCTCTGCAGGTTTTCAACCTCTACGGCAGTCTTCTTCACCGTACTGCTCTTCTCGTCATAGACATAGACGAAAGTCTGTCCGCCGGCATTGCTTACGGCTCCTGTGGGCACTACAGCCTTGGCGCCTTCGCTATTACCCTCGCGCTGGATGATTACCATAACGCTCATGCCGGGTGTAATGTCTTTCACCTTGTCTTTCAGTCCCAGACGCATCTGATAGAGCTGGTTGGAATTGGCCTTAGAGGTGACGCTCTTCAGTGTCAGAGGGAATGTCTTGTCGGGAATTGCTGCAAACTTGGCCTCGTATGTGGCCTTCTGGTTGCGGAGCATATATTCTGACTCGGGGATATTGATGACGATGTCGGAGTTGCCCGAGGTGAACAGTGATACAATGGGGATGCTGGGACCAGCCATCTCCTTGTCGGTGCGATACACCTTGCCTACAGAACCGCTGTAGGGGGCATAGAGCACACAGTCGTTCAGTTGGTCGCGGTGGTGCTTCAGCTGTGCGCTGATACGCTCCAGACCAGAGCGGGCCTTGTCGTAGTTGTTGTCTGATACGGCATGTTCGGCGTGCATGGCCATGATACGTTCGCACTCGGCCTTTATCTGGCGGTATTCCGACTCAGTGGCTGAGAGTTGTGTCTGGTAGTCGCGGGTATCCATGCGTGCCAGAACCTGTCCGGCGCTGACGTGGTCGCCTTCCTTGACATATACTTTGTTAATGGTTCCCATCACCTTGAATGAAAGGTCGGTGACGTCCTGTGCCTCTGTCTGTCCGGGATATTCGGCATGGAGGGCAGCCTGGTTGCCTTGTACCTCAACGATGTCCACCAGCAGGTCTGTTGGCTGTTGGCTCTTGTCCTTGCACGAAACCATGAGGGCTGCCAAGGCAAAACATACTAATACTTTGTTTGGTGTCTTCATAACTGAGAATCCTTATGTCATTTTTTTACAGTTTTCCAGCGGCCTTGCGCCACTTAATTATCTTGCTCTTCAGCTGGAATTTTGTCTCTACCAGCTCGGCGTAGGCCTGCTGCCACAGCAACTGGGCCGTGAGCAGGTCGGAAAGGGTTTCGTAGCCTACATCATACGACTTACGGCTGATGCGCAGGTTCTCTTCGCACTGCTCCAGGTTGCGCTTGCGCATTGCAACCTCGAGGTTGGCCTCGTCAACCTCGTTGACCTGTCGCTGCAGTTCGAGGTCCATCTTTTCGCATAGGCTCTGCTGCTCCATGCGCTGCTGGTTGAGTTCCTCTTTGGCTGCACGCACCTTGTTGTTGGTCTCGCTCATGTGGAAGATGGGCACCTTGAGTGACACCATGGCATTCACCATAGGCTTATACTTGAACATCTTGCTACCGGCAACCTCCATACCGTCAATCATGGCGGCTTGAGCCACTACGCCAACCTGTGGCATCAGGTGTGACTTCTGCAATTTTACCTGCTGCTCGGCAAGCTTCGTTTTCATATCCAGTAGCTGATACTCTGTGCGGTCTGTGATACTGGCATTGGGGTCGGTCATGAAAAAGCTATTGTCATCTTTGTCTGGCTCTATCTCGATAGGTGTGTCGAGGGGCAGTCCAATGAGTTGGCAGAGATTCATACGGGCCAGGCGGATGCCGTTTTCTGCCTGACGTATCTTCAGCTCGGCCTCGTTCTTCTTCACCTGCACCTTCATCTCCTCGTTGCGGCTAACCATACCGTGGGCCAGGGCGCTCTTCACGTCGTTGGTGAGCTGCACCAGCAGCGAGTCGTATTTCAGTGCCACCACTCTCAGCTCCTTAGCCTTCACCAGCAGGTGGTAGCCCTCATATACTGCCACGATGGTCTGTTCGCGCGACAGCAATTCGTTGAGGCTTGCCATCTCGGCACCAATCTTTCCCATGTTGTAGCCTGCGGTAATCATACCACCCATATAGATGGGCTGCACAACCTGCACACTGCCTGTCAGGATGTTTTTCACCTTGTATTCGAGTGAAGGAGTGACAAATCCCAGATTCATGTCGAGGGTCTGCTCGCCGCTCAGAGTGCTATAGGCATCTGCGGCGCTCAGGCTGATGTTGGGGAAGTAGTTGGCATATAACGCCTTCTTCTCATACTCATACTTCTGCTGCTTGTGCTTGGCAGCCTGTATGTCCTTATTCGATTCCAAAGCCATCTCCACACAGCGGTCGAGGCTATAAACCTGTTGTGCCAGTAGTTGTGATGGACTACTGGCAATCAGGCTGATGCAAAAGATTCTGAATAGTTTTTTCATCAGATATCGTATTAATGTTGTTATTCTCTCATATACCTATATTATATATAGGGCAAAGGGATAGAACGGATGATTATTTGAAGGATACATCCTTCAGTTCACCATTCTTAGGCTTCTTATAACCATCGAGCAGTTGCTCGTAGTACATGTGGTCGAGCTTGCCGGCCAGACGGCTCCTGAACAGGCCCTTGTGCAGTGTGTAGCCTTCCACCTTGATGCCTTCCGGAAGCAGGCGCATCATCTTCTCGTCGAGACGGGTGAGGATGTCCAGCTCTGAGTCTTCACAATTCTCGTCAGTGATGATGTGGGCTACGATGTGCGGATTCTTCACGTCGCCGTTGATGATGCATCCCATACTGTCCTTGACGGCAGGATCCTGACGCAGCTCGTTAGAGATGTCGAACATATAGACAGGTTCACCGCTTGGTGTGTCGATATGCTGCTTCATACGTCCGTAGATATATACCAGTCCGTCTTCATCCATCTCTGACAGGTCGCCGCTGCGCACCCATCCGTCCTTGATGGTGGCACGAGTCAGCTCTTCGTCTCCATAGTAGCCTGTCATCATAGAAGGCGACTTAATCCACATTTCACCACGCTCGCCGTAGGGCAGCTCGTTGCCGTTCTCGTCGAAAACACCGACGCGAACACCTGGGAAAGGATAGCCCACGCTGATGGTCTTCTTGCCGTGGTCGGTATCGAAGACTCCCGGCTGGAAGTCAACAGTGGCCACAGAGAATACCTCGCTCATGCCGTAGCCAGAGCTCAGACCGATGGGACTTCCGCACTCGCGCAGCAGTGTGTTCATGTGCTCCAGAGCCTCGGGGGTACAGCCTTCGCCACCCATGATAGGCATGCGGAAGAAGCTCAGGTCGGGGCGCTTGCCCTGCTTGATGAGCTCTTCGACACGCTCGAAGAATCCTTCCCACAGACGACCAGGTACCAGAGTAATCTGCGGACGGATGGTCAGTGTGGCATTGGTGAATAGGTCGAGCGAAAGACGCGGATCCAGATATACCGTCATACGGCGATACAGGGGTGCCAGCATCAGGATGAAGAATGCTGTAGCAGCAAACGGGGGCAGATAGCAGTAGGCTGTAGTACCCTCGCAGAAGGGGTTGCTCTTCAGGTTGAATGCCAGAGCATCGCGGAACATGTCGATAACGGCTTTGTCGCTCATACCGATGAGCTTAGCCTTGCTTACCAACGTGGTGCCGCTTGAGGCAAACACCATCGATGTCTCGCCCTCGCGCAGCGGAGCCTCAAGCTCGCCTTCGTAGTTGCCGAAACGCTTGACAGCCTGATTCATTGTCATGTATTTAGGATCACGGTGGCGAACCTTATAGCGCTTTACCCAGCTGATGGCACCTACTATAGGCTTCTTGGGGAAGCGCATTGAGCGGGCTACGTCCATCAGAACAACATACTTAAACTGATCGGTCATCAGTTTCTCTGTCAGTTTGTCTTCCATTCCTTCGAAGACAAAAGCTACCTTAGAGTTGCAGACTGCTGCCTGCACCTGGTCGTTGGCCGAGAAGAGGTTGGGCATGATAGTGATAGCACCAATCATGTCGGCGGCAAACAGCACATAAAGGCTTTCGGGGATGGCGGGAGCAAACAGCGTTATCTCATCGCCGGGATTGATTCCCATGTTCTTCATCACCTTAGCCCAGAGTTCTACCTCCTCAATGATTTTACTGCGGCTGATGCGGTTGCCGAAATAGATAATGGCATCATGACGATCCTTATCTTCCAGCATACTCTCCTTCATGAATTGCCACAAGGTCTGCTTGGGAGTTTCTCCTTCTAACATCTTCTCTGCGCCGGGAGCATAGAATTTCTTCCAGCGCATTTCCTCGGATGGCTTCATACCTGTTATGACTTTCTCCATTTTTTTTGTTTTTTTTGCTTACCAGTTAAAGTTTATTCAAAAATCGGTGCAAAAGTACAAAAAAAAAGTAAAAATCGGTGTGTGATGTTTTTAAAAAAACTTAAACTCGCTTTTTTTTGATAATAATGTACGCATGTGGGCATACTTTTGCCTACCTTTGCAACAAAATAGTTACGATTTAGAGGATATGGACAATCAGATAACAAGTTCGCAGAATCCAAAAGTGAAGCGGGTGACACTGTTGCAGCAAAAATCGTCGGAGCGTCGCCGCTCAGGGCTGTTTGTCATCGAGGGACAGCGCGAGATAGAGCACTGCATTGAGGCAGGATATGAGGTTGACAGCCTGTTTGTCTGCCAGCAGTTGCTGTCGGATGGCAATAGAGAGTTTTATACTCCCGATTTACCCTCTGATGCTGTCTATGTAGTGACGCCTCAGGTTTACGAGAAAATGGCTTATCGTGGCAGCACAGAAGGGCTGTTGGCTGTCGTGCGTTCACGTCAGAAGTCGCTTGGCGACCTGCATTTGAGTGACAATCCACTGATAGTGGTATTGGAACGTGTAGAGAAACCAGGCAATCTTGGGGCGGTATTGCGTTCGGCCGATGCCGCTCAGGCCGATGCCGTCATCGTGTGCGACCCGCTGACCGACTTGTATAACCCCAATCTTATCCGCAGCTCTATCGGGGCCATATTCACCGTGCCCTGTGTGGCCTGCACCTCCGAGGAATGCATCAGCTTCCTCAAGTCGCATGGAATCAGCATACTTACGGCACAGTTGCAAGACAGCCGTCTGTATTACGATACCGACATGAGCCGTGGTACGGCTATCGTCATGGGTACGGAGTCAACAGGACTGACCGACACGTGGCGTCGTGCCGCCGATGCCCATATCCGCATTCCAATGCTGGGCCGGCTCGACTCGCTCAACGTGTCGGTCAGTGCTGCCATCCTCCTCTTCGAGGCGGTACGGCAGAGAAAAGGTTAATTGAAGTAGTACAGGAATGCTGCAATGCCCTCCAGTGCGGGCTTGCGCTGACCTTCTATTTCAATAGTGAACTTGATTTCGGCCTTGCAGATACCGCGAAGGTTCTGGATGCTGTGGAGCTTGGTGACAAGGCGCACACGGCTTCCGGTGATGACGGGCTGGCCGAAGCGCATGTCGTTCATTCCGTAGTTTACAAGCATCTTGATGTTGTTCACCTCGATAATCTGATCCCACATATAGGGCAGCAGACTCAATGTCAGATAACCGTGTGCAATAGTTGATTTGTAGGGACTCTCCTCCTTGGCACGTGCCACATCAACATGTATCCACTGATGGTCAAGTGTGGCATCGGCAAACAGGTTTATGCGGTCCTGGTCAACTTCAAGCCATTCTGACTTTCCTAACTCTTCGCCCAGGTGGGCGGCAAACTCGTCGTACGAGTTGATAACTAATTTTCCCATATTTTTCAAGATTATTTGCTATTAGACTGCAAAATTACATTTTTTTTTATATTTTCTTTTGTTGTTTACATTTTTTTCGTATCTTTGTGGCCGATAATTACCATTTTAAATCTTTTTTTATTATGAAAAGAACATTATTAGTATTAATCGCTGTTGCGATGTGTGTTGCAGGTTTTGCACAGAAAACTGTTATTAAGACCGAGAGTTTTTCAGCCACTCAGGCTCGTATGCTTGAGGTTACAGCCAAGAGTTATGTTCGTCCGTTGGTGGTCGATCTGGTTGTAAAGAAAGGCCAGACAAGAATGATATATAAGCACTCCTACAAGCGTAGTGATGTGGATGTCGCTATGGGCGGAAGCCTTGACAACCTCCGCAGCCGTGTGATTTATGATGCTACTGCCGATCCTTCTTGGAATTGTGATGCTGTTGTTGGTCCGACTTTCAAGATTGAGTTGTCTGCCGACGGTTCACAATATGATGTAGAAATGAAGGGCTTCCCCGCAAACTTCGATCCCAACAGTTGGCATCCCATTGGCAAGGGCGTAGAAGGACAAGACGACTACAAGTGGATTGAAAAGAGTGCTCAGACAAGCGATTTTGCCAATTCTGGCGCCGTAATCAACAATGTTAAGAAATAACAATTCAATTATTTATCTAATAAACAAAGTAAGAAAATGAAAAAGATGATTTTGTTGGCCGCTATGGCCGTTCTGGGTCTTCAGGCTCAGGCACAGATTGTTTCTTCTCGTTCATCAATGACTACTCGTCAGGTAATCAACGAGCCCAAGACCAACACTGGTTGGAGCACATTCGGCTTGGAGTATCTGCCCAGTAACTTCAGCAGTGACGGTCACTCAGAGTCGTTCTCTGGATTTGCAGTGAACTACACCAATGCTATCAGCGTTACTCAGAGCGCTCCTGTCTTCATAGAGTGGGGACTTGGTGCACAGTACTCTAGATGGTCAGAGGGTGATGAGACTATCCACTACGCTTCTGTAAAGGTGCCCCTCAATGTTATCTACGACTTCGCTATTCCCAGCACCAACATCAACCTTGATCCGTATGTAGGTCTGAAGTTCCGCGTTAATGCTTGGGGTGAGTTGAAGGACGACTATTATGACAAGAGCTGGAACCTGTTCGACAAGGACGAGGGTGACTGGAACCGCTTCCAGATTGGTATGCAGTTTGGTATAAAGGCTCGTTTCAACAACAAGTTCTTCCTTGGCGTTGGCTACGGTTTCGACTTCAGCGAGATTTGCGATGACACCAAGGTCAACGAGGTTAGCCTCTCTCTGGGTCTGGTATTCTAAATCTTTTGATAAAGAAATCAGTTGATTATAATGGTTGGTGGTATTTTTATTGGATGTAACAATACCACCAACTTTCTTTTTTGTAAAATTGAAGAATGATGAAACAATTTAGATTTTTAGCCATGTATTTGATGGCTTTGTGTGTAATTGGTGCTTTTTGTGCCTGTGGTGATGACGATGACGATAATGGTGGAGAAACTGTGGTAGGCACAGGCTCTGGATATGCTAAAATGGGAGGGAATCAAAGTACCTTCAAATATGCCTATTTTGCTCATGATGAAGGTTCTTCAGACTACCTTATCTTTTTTATGGGAAGGCCTTGGATGGATATATTTCAAAATCCGAAAGAATCTGATGCTGGCTTTACGTTATACTTTTTATCCAACAATAATCCTGATTTTAAAAATATGACGATAAATACTATCGCAGAGGGTACATTTAGTAGTGGAATTGGTTTTGAATACCAACCCTATGATGTTGGTAAGGACACCGATGAGTCTCCATTTTGTTATATAAGTGGTATGGCTTCTAATCTTGAAAAAACAACTGTGACAGTCGTTAAAACAGGTACAAACAGATATCGGTTTGAAGCAAAAGATCAGGTTTACCTTGTTCAAGAGGATGGACACGGTGTTTGGTATAATGGTAACAAACCTGGTGTCCGCACCGTTGTTGGCGACTTCGAGTGGGAAGGACCAATTATTGATGCAAAGTCCGTTATCCCTGAAGAGTATTGGAATGAAGATGATTAGCAACCACCTTTACTTGTTATTCGATGTAAGTGCGATTTTATAACTAAAATCTTGGCATTATCGAAAATATATAGTACCTTTGCAACCGATTTCAGTTGGCCCTGATAGTTAAATGGATATAACAAGGCTCTCCTAAAGCTTAGTTCCGAGTTCGATTCTCGGTCGGGGTACTAAAAGAACATAAGTATCTGTTTATAAATCAGTTAGTTATAGTTTTAAGCAAGCAAGAAATTCGCAAATTTATCGCAAAAATCGCCTTGAGAGCAGGGTAGCGGCCATTATTTGGTAGTTTCCGATGTTTTCACTACCTTTGTGCCGCTATCACATGCGATTCGTTCGCACCGTAGGAATGACGGTCATCATTCCACCTTTTATATATAGTAGTGGAGCATTATGCTTCTGCTGCTAAGTGGCATGCCAACGGCTGCCATCCCAACATTAAGTTATTCCTTCGGAGTGACCGCATGTGATAGCAACGGGATGCGCAGCCGTTGCCTTGTGTCAGGGTGCTCTGCCCATCTGGAGTGAAGGTTATTTTTTCGATATGACTAAATTAGAAAAAGTGAGATTTTTAGCCATTTTATTGCACAAACCGATTCAAAATGTGCAATTTCGTACCCATGTGGGTCGTGAAAACGTTAATATACGACTTTTTTTTTTGCAAGAGGGCTTCTTTGATAACAAAAACCTACTTTTGCCACCAAAATCTCAAAGAATAAAAATTATGGAAACGAATTTCGAAAATCAAATCAGGGACTATGTGAGTCTATGTGTGTCGGACGAGGTGAAGAAGGTCATCGAGAACCAGAACAAAGAGATTCTTACTCTGGGCGATGCAGCATCCTTCCTTGGCCTCAGTAAGAGTTATCTCTACAAGATGACCGCCAAAGGAGAGATACCTTTCTATCGTCCTCTGGGAAAGGTTATGTATTTCGAGCGAAGTGCGCTGCTCGAATGGATTCGCTCTCGCCCCGGTAAGACGCAGGAGAGCATTGCAGCCGCAGCTGCTCAATATGTTGACAGGAACCCTCTAAATGGACGTTAGCCTATGACTATTAGACAATCTTCTATCAAAAGTCTCATTGAGGACGGGAACCCAAAGCTGAAGCAGTTCCCTGTCAAGGATGGTAAGGTGCTCAGCCTGACGCTTGAATACAACCTCGGCTATAACCATGCGACAGGTAAGACCTGCCGGAAGCGTGAAAGTCTGAAGCTCACACTCGTAGCTAACCCAAGAGATCCTATGCAGCGTCAACAGAATAGGGATACCATAGAGTTGGCACGTAGGATTCGATGGGAACGCGAGCAGGAGTTCCTCCAGAACCGTGAGGGCTACCGTCTCAGGAAAGAGCGAAAGGTAAACTTCCTTGACTACTGCCAGCAGTACATCGACTCCTATACTAAGAAAGATGTACGCATGATTACGTTAGCCCGCAACAGGTTTTCCGATTTCCTTGCGGCTCAGAATATGCTCGACCCAATGCAGTTGACTTCGGAGGAGATAACAACAGACCTTATTCGGAGATTCGTTGACTACCTCCATACCAGAAGCAAGGGCGAGGGTGCAAAGACCATCTTTAAGCGATTCAAAAAGATAGTGAAGAACTGCATGGAGGCAGGCTACATGAAGAGCGACCCCTGCAAAGGTATAAGATGTGCTGCTGATGAAGATGTCCTCACGAAGGACTGGCTCACCCAGGACGAAGTGCAGCAACTCATAGCCACACATTACCCCCAGGAGAATGTGATGGTGCGCAATGCCTTCATCTTTTGCTTGTACACAGGCATGCGTTGGTGTGACGTGAAAGACCTGACGTATGCCAACATCGACACCAGTAGCCGGATGCTGCGCTTCGAGCAGAACAAGACGAAGGGACATTCGTCCAAGAGCTGGGTTTATATCCCCCTCAACGATGGTCTGCTGAAGCTGGTTGGCCAGCCGCCAAAGGGGATGGGCAAAGAGGCTCACATCTTCCGGCTTCCATCCTACGAGAGTAGCTGTAAATCTGTGAAGTACTGGGTAAAAAAGGCAGGTATCGACAAGCACATTAGCTGGCATTGCGCTCGACACTCGTTCGCCGTGAATATCCTGAACAACGGAGCGAACATCAAGACTGTTTCCAGTCTGTTGGGCCACTCCAGTTTACGGCACACAGAGAAATACACTCGTGTGGTGGATAAGCTGAAGGAAGATGCGATTAACAGCTTACCTGAGTTGAAATGATGACTATGAAAAAGAAAGATAGACCACCATAAAAAAGAAGTCCCCAGACGTTTCCGTCCGGGGGATGGGTTCTGGGAACCTGTGTACTTCCTCTCGCCGGGGACAAAAGTACACATTTTCTCTGAATCTTCCAAATTTTTAAGAACAAATTTCTTTTCATTAATAAAAATAGCAGAGAAAATGAATATTGAGAATATTATTGAATATGCAAATGCAGAATTTAATAAGAAGTATGTAAGTGAAGTGCCCATGGGAGGCATTGACTCCCGAGTTGTCAAATATATAAATAATACTGCTGGTGTGCTAAGGGCACCCACGAACTTTGTATATGGAGAGGCATTGACTATCACGGGTTCCATGTTGGGCAGGAAGGTTACAGTCATCGACGGCACCTACCGCAATCGGTGTAACTCTTACTCTGCCATAGTTGGCGTTGCAAGTGGTGCCAAGTCTCCGACTATTAACTACGTTATGAGACAGGCAGATGCGCTGGACAGGCAGATTAATGACGAATATGAACGTTCATATAATGCTGCTAAGAACCGTGGTAGTAAGGGCGAAGAACTCCCCGCAAACCACAATCAGCTTATAGCCAGCAATGAGACAATAGAGAATCTTTATAAGGTTCTCGATAACGTCAAAAATGCGAAGAGCGGGTTGCTGTTTCATCAGGACGAGCTTCTGAATTTCTTTGGTGTCAATGCTAAGAAGTATTCCGACGGGAACATCATCAGCGATTTTCTGACCCTGTTTGATGGTTTCTCGCCGTTACGAGTGGGACGTGTACGCATGGAGAAACGCATCTATGCCCCTGAACCATTTATCGCTATCCTCGGCGGTGTTCAGAAGAAACGTATCGACGAACTGTTTGCCGGCCAGGAACACAATGGTTTCTTTAGCCGATGGCTGTTCTGGCTGCCTAACCCTGACAGTCCGCTCATAGAGGATGGTGATGCTACAGCTGACCAGAACTGGGCAGAACTACTGGAACGTTCAACATCAAGTGACCTTGAGAACTTGGTGCTTCACTTCGAGAACGTGAAGCAAGTAAGGGCATACGATGACGAATACCGCAGGCTACGTGATATTCTTGAAGAACAAGAAGAGGATGATTTGTCAGAGACGATCATGAAGCAGGGCTATTACATCAGAAGACTTGCCGCTATTATTCACTGCATGAACGCATTGGCACAAGGCTACAGGCCGTCAGACACCATAAGAGAAGAGACTGTAGAGTATGCAGCTCAAGTGGTGGAATGGCTGTTCAAAAATTCATGCATCATTCAACGCGTGATTGAATCTAAACGCCGGAGGCGGATTTCCGTCAAGGAGGCAATTATTGCCCTGGACGCTGCGTGTGGCATCGCAAACCAGTCTATGTTCTCAGCATCACTAAGTAAAGGTCCTTCTCAACCATATATTTCAAAGGTTCTCAATGAGACGAAGAAGAAGTAAACAAGTTTACTCTGCAGGCTGTCAGTGATAGCCTGCAGAGTGCCATATTGCAGAAAAAATGTTTACAGCTATAAAGTATATATATATTAATTATGTTAAATAAATTAACAAAACTTACATATTATATGAAAAGTTATAGGTTATACTTGCCTCAAATACCGATAGTCACAGGGGGAGTGAGAGTTTTGAACTATAACCAAGGCGATTTCAAGAATCTCAACAAAGTTATAGCTAAAATCTTTCGGGATGCCGATAAACAAATGGTTGGAGGCAATTATATACTATATATCTATAGTGTGTATGCATTAAAGGTTTATTAACATTTAATATTAAGGATAAGAATATGAACATTGAACAGATAAAAGAACAAATAACCTGCCTGGACTATCTTGGCAAGCCATTAAGGAAAACGAGTGCCGGATGGTATCTTTACCGATGCCCATGGCGAGAAGATAAAAACCCATCACTGAATGTATCGCCAGATGGTAAAGTGTGGATAGACAAGAGTGATTCCGGAAAGAATGCGGCGGGCAACATTATCAAGCTTGTGCAGAAGTGCCTGGGTACGACGGACTTCAGCCGAGTGTGTGCAGCCATCGATTCTTCTTCTTTTTTACCGTCAAATTCATATGACAGACAAAAAGAAAAAGAAATCGTAGAGGGTACGACCTTCCATTCGTTCAGTGTAGTACCTTTGAAAAGCAAGGGACTATACGCTTATCTGACAAAACGATGTGTGGATACTCATATAGCGCGACAGTTCCTGCAGGAGGCACATTACAGCTTTCAAAAACGTCAAGACGGAAGGTACCTCTATGCCCTTGCTTATGCCAACGACAAGGGGGGATACGAACTTAGGGGTGCACCTTATGCAGGCAATCCTGACGGTTACAAAGGCGGAACGTCACCCAAGTGGATAACAACCCACCTCGGCATAGCAAACGCGTCTACGGTCGTTTTTGAAGGTTTTTTCGACATGCTCTCCTGGGTAACGATGACGGACGGTGTGAAGCACAACCTCGTCGTGATGAACAGTGTGACCAACAAGGAAGAAACAGTTGAGGTGCTACGCTCCATCAGCGGCGCCATCTATCTCTGTCTCGATAATGACAAGGCCGGTGATGATGCAACAACATTCATCCAAAACGCTCTGCCGTCTGCCATCGACTACAGGAGCCACTATGCCGACCACAAGGATGTAAACGAGTTCCTATGTAGTAAAAGAAAAAGTTGATTAAATCTTAATTATTACGGCCAAAAATTGTTAAAACAACAATTCCAAGAGGTGGAGAGTTGTTATTCTAACACTACTATTTTGCAGGTTGGTTTCATTACCGTTGGATTCCCTGATGTAATCTGATTATTCGATACGACCAGTCCGTGAGCGACTACATTCCAGAGTAGAATAACACTATATTCTTTTTCGATGTATATGGGTGGGCTTGGCAATCTCCGCAGGCTCCGATTAACGGCTCTATCGAGCAATCCACTTACCGCCCTAATGGGCTTCAAAGTCCTAAACGGTATGGGGACTCAACGTGAAGTGAACCCCAAAGTTTGGACGGATTAAACAATCGAAGCAGTAAGCATCTTCCTGTATTGTACGGGCGACATGCCATTAAGCCTCAGTTTTATTCTCTCGTTATTATAATATTCAATGTATTCTACCAGGTCTTTGATGAAGGTGTCTGCTGATGTGTACTTTCCAGAATACAGCAGCTCTGACTTCATGAGACCAAAGAAATTCTCCATCATGGCGTTATCCAGACAATTTCCCTTGCGAGACATGCTTTGGATAATGCCATGTTTCTTTAGACTATTCTGGTAGG
>CAMHLV010000048.1 GCA_946186115.1 uncultured Prevotella sp.
TTTTTGAGTTGATTGAGCAGGAGCACCAGCGCCAGCTGAAGGGCATCGAGCTCATTGCCAGTGAGAACTTCGTTAGCGATCAGGTGATGGAAGCCATGGGCTCCTACCTAACTAATAAATACGCCGAAGGTTACCCCGGCCATCGCTACTATGGCGGTTGCCAAGTGGTTGATAAGGTGGAGCAGCTTGCCATAGACCGTGTATGCAAGCTCTTTGGCGCAGAGTATGCCAACGTGCAGCCTCACTCTGGTGCGCAGGCCAACGCAGCCGTGTTGCTGGCCGTTCTTAAGCCTGGCGACACCTTTATGGGACTGAACCTAGACCACGGCGGTCACTTGAGCCATGGTTCGCTAGTGAACACCAGCGGTATTCTGTATAAGCCCGTGGGTTACAACCTGAACAAGGAGACAGGTCGTGTTGACTATGACGAGATGGAACGTCTGGCCCTGGAGCACAAACCAAAGCTGATTATAGGTGGCGGCTCAGCATATAGTCGTGAATGGGACTATAAGCGTATGCGTGAAATAGCCGACAAGGTGGGTGCTCTGCTGATGATAGACATGGCTCATCCTGCTGGTTTGATTGCTGCCGGGCTGTTGGATAATCCCGTTAAGTATGCCCATATCGTGACTTCTACTACCCACAAGACACTGCGCGGTCCCCGCGGAGGTATCATCCTGATGGGTAAGGACTTTGAGAATCCTTGGGGCTTGAAGACTCCTAAGGGCGTAACGAAGATGATGTCTCAGTTGCTGAATTCGGCTGTGTTCCCCGGTCAGCAGGGTGGTCCCCTCGAGCATGTTATCGCTGCCAAGGCTGTAGCTTTCGGCGAGGCTCTGAAGCCCGAGTTCAAAGAGTGGGCCAAGCAGGTTCAGAAGAATGCCAAAGTTCTGGCAGAGGAACTCGTGAAGCGTGGCTTCCAGATTGTCAGCGGCGGCACCGACAACCACTCTATGTTGGTTGACCTACGTTCTAAGTATCCCAATCTTACGGGTAAGGTGGCAGAGAACGCTCTTGTAGCTGCCGACATCACCGTTAACAAGAATATGGTTCCGTTCGACACTCGTTCTGCATTTCAGACCAGCGGTATCCGTCTGGGTACACCTGCTATCACCACCCGTGGTGCCAAGGAAGACCTGATGGTTCTTATCGCAGAACTGATAGAGGAGGTTCTCAACGATCCCGAGAACGATCAGGTTATCACATCGGTTCGTAAGCGCGTCAATGATAAGATGAAGGACTATCCTCTGTTCGCATATTAAGCGGAGAAGGATGACTACAAACTACTACAAGACATATTTACTAGCACTGCTTGCATCTCTGGCGCTCTTGCTCCCTATGGAGTCGAGGGCCCAGCAGATGCAGGCAGCTTTGTCTCATTACACCACTGACGACGGACTGCCAAGCACCGCCATATCGTCACTGGTTAGCGACGACTATGGATATCTGTGGATTTCGACATGGAACGGTCTGGCACGATTCGACGGTTTTGACTTCTATACTTACAAGACAGGAATACTGAGTGGCGTTAGGGGCATGCACAACCGTGTGGCCTCGGCTACTATCGACCAGGGACAGAACATCTGGATGAAGATGTATGACGGACGCATGTTCGTTATTGACAGAAAGACAGACCGTTACATAGATCCGCTGGAGGGCGTTAGCGGTCACGATAAGTTCAGTGTAGACTATTTCTTCAATCCCTACGTTACCGATAATGGCGACATAATGGTATCTTACGGAAGCGACGGACTCTACAGATTGCGTCTCGACCGTAATGGACTGAAGCAGGACCATATCATGACCTACGGACTGAATGTGTCGTGCTTGGTGGGTGGATACCACGACGACGTATGGGCTGGCACCGAACAGGGGGTGAGGCGTATCAATATGTCGAATCTGTCGCTAGAGAAAAACGGCTACTTCATGGACGAGCAGATCACTCAGCTTGCAACCAACGGATACAATATCTTCGTGGGTACCAAGTCGGGCAAGATATTGCAATTCTCTTATGGTCAGGAACCAACACTGGTGAAGGACATGGGGCGTGAAATAACCGGACTGTTCATCGACAGCCGAGGCTTAATATGGTTTTCCGACCTTGGAAATGGAGCATATTATTTTGATCCGGCGACAAGCAACGTGAAGTATTTCAATCATCGCGTAACAATGCCTGAGTTCACTAGCAGAGGTGCAGAATTCTGTGAGGCCCTCGGTGCGGTATGGGTGAGATTGAACCACGGAGGATTCGGATACTACAATCGTGAGACTGATGAACTGGAGTATTTCCACAATGACCCTGTGAACCCTTGGAACCTATCGAACACTGTCAATGCATGTTTGGAGATGAACGACGGTGTGATATGGGAATCTACCATACGCCGAGGACTCGAGAAACTGGAGGTGCAGAAGCATACCATAGAGCGAAGAATGACTGTGCCAGGATCAGACAGTCCGATGGACAATGAGATCCGAGCCATGTGTTATGACAGGAAGCTGCGACATACGCTCATCTGCAACAAGAGCGGATGCATCTTCGTGTATGACAAGACGGGCAAGTGCGTCAATACCATCACCCACGACCAGAACGGCAAACCCATAAGCCGACCCTATGGTATGTCAGTCGACTCAAGGGGAAACTACTGGGTTTGTGACAAAGACAACGGACTTTATAAGATTACGCCTTCTGGCAAGGGAGGATATACCGTAGTAAACATATGCCACGACGATAATGACAAATGGTCGCTGAGTGCCAATAGTGCCTATCAGGCCGTGGAAGACCACGAGGGTAATATTTGGGTGGCAACATACGGCGGAGGCGTAAACATTGTGCGTAAGAACAAAGCAGGCAAATATATTGCCATACATGCTGGTAACGTGCTGAGGAAATATCCTAAGGGCTCATACCACAAGGTAAGAACCATTGCCGTGGCTAAGGATGGCAAGGTGTGGGCTGGCACAACCGACGGTATACTCATCATGTCGCTGCACAACAATAATGTCACCATTGAGAAACTGAAGGAGCCTGAAGTGCTGGAGAAGGGACTGATGAGTAACGACATTGTCAATCTGGCATGCGACAAGGCCGGCACCATGTGGGTGGGAACAAACAGCGGCGGACTGAGCCATGCTACTAAGCAAGATGAACAAGGAGCGTGGATGTTTAAGAACTATGGCGTGGAGGACGGACTGCCATCTGAGGAGATACGCAGCATAACCTTCGACGAGAGAGGTAACGTGTGGTTTGCCACCGATCATATACTCTGCTCGTTTGATGTCAGAAAGAAGATATTCACTACATTCTCACAGTTGGACGGTGTCGATGATACAATGTGTTCTGAGGGTTCAGCAATACTTGGTGACGACGGGAAGATTATCTTCGGTACACTGAACGGATTCTATGTCATCGACCGCAAGAAACTTACTAACTCTACGGGCTCGCTGTTGAAATTGCACATAACCGACTTCTTCTTGAATGGTAATCTGCAGAGTCCGAGACTTGGTAGTGAATATGACTATTACGTTCCAGAGAGCAAGAAGGTAGTGATCTCGTCAGAAGCAACATCGTTTTCCTTCCGCTTTGCATCGCTGAACTACCAGTTGCAGCATCGCGTTCACTACCAGTACAAGCTGGATGGCTATGACAAGGAATGGCGCAATGCCGACAAGTCGAGAATGGCCACCTACGAAAATGTAGGAGGCGGCAAGTATAAGTTTATGGTGAAGGCTTTCCTGTTGGAATCTCCCGATGCCTACGATTTGCGCTCGATCGAAGTAGAGGTGGAGTCGGGAATGTTGCTCTCGCCAGTGGCCCTGTCAATATATGCAATATTGCTACTGGTTGCCCTAGGAGGTGGAATATGGTGGTATAGAAAACAACGTAATGCTGCCAATGATGACCCCAATAATCCTGCTGAGCCTACTGGCGATGAGCCTGCGACTGAGGAAGAGTTGGGCGAAGAGCATACTGATGAATACGAGATATTGGAAGACTGATTGAAGTTTCCGAAAAAACTTTCATCAGGCAGCAAAATAAATATCGTTTTTTATTTGGAATTCTTCTCGCTAATTCGTATCTTTGCAACAGAATAGCAAGGAGGCGTGCCGATTCGATCGGGATACTCATCAAATTACATCTGAAAACTGAGTTAGCTTCTTTTGTCGATGGCGGGCCACAATCTCACTCGTGAGATGCCGTAAGACCGGTGGATTACAAAGGCTTAGAGCGCTCAAATCTTTTAACAAAGGAGTTTTCATCACATCATCGGGCGCCTCCGTTTTTTTCAATAAACACTAATCAACAAAAGTTTTATGTTTTCTGGCATCATTGAAGAGTTTGCTACCGTTGTAGCAATCAAAAAAGACAGAGAGAATATCGACTTTACACTGCGCTGCTCGTTTGTCGATGAGCTGGGCATCGACCAGAGTGTAGCTCACAACGGCGTATGCCTGACGGTGGTGCGTATTGAAGACGGCGCATATACCGTGACGGCAATGAAAGAGACTCTCGACCGCTCGAACCTGGGACTGCTTGAAGTGGGCGACAAGGTGAATGTGGAACGCTCGATGTTGATGAACGGCAGACTTGATGGTCATATCGTGCAGGGGCACGTTGACGAGACGGCACGCTGCATAGCCGTAGAAGATGCACAGGGCTCTACGTATTTTACTTTTGAGTATAAGATGGACAAGGAGATGGCCCGCAACGGCTACTTTACCGTTGACAAAGGATCGGTGACGGTTAACGGTGTAAGTCTCACGGTATGTAATCCCACGTCAAACACCTTCCAGGTGGCCATTATTCCCTATACCTTTGAGCACACAAATTTCTGTGACATCAAGGTTGGCTCGGTTGTCAATCTGGAGTTCGACATCATAGGCAAGTATATTGCCCGTTTGCAGCAATTCTCATAGCGTTCCATCCGGCTTATAGTATGACCAGAAAAGAACGCTACGACTACATGCTTCGGTATTTCCGTGAGCAGATGCCTGAAGTGCATACTGAACTGGAGTTCGGTAGCGAGTTCCAGTTGTTGGTGGCTGTTGTGCTTAGTGCCCAGTGTACCGATAAGCGCATCAATCAGGTTACCCCCGAATTGTTCAGACGTTTTCCCGATGCTCGTAGTATGGCCCAGGTGGATGCCGATGAGGTGTTGAGTTATATAAGTAGTGTGTCATATCCCAATGCCAAGGCAGAGCATCTGGTGAAGATGGCCCGCATGCTGGTAGAGAGGCATGGTGGAGAAGTTCCATCGGATATGAATATGTTGCTTGACTTGCCAGGGGTGGGGCGTAAGACTGCCAATGTTGTGCAGAGCGTGGCGTTTGGTAAGGCCACCTTGGCTGTCGATACCCATGTATTTCGAGTGAGTCACCGTCTCGGACTTGTGGCGAAGACTGCCGACACTCCATATAAGGTGGAACAGACTCTAATAAAAAACATACCCGAGGAAGATATTCCCCGGGCACACCATTGGTTATTACTTCACGGTCGGTATGTGTGTACCTCGCGCAAACCTCATTGTAACATGTGCGATCTTAGTGGCGTTTGTCCCTCTGCTTGTTTCTAAAGTTGTGCCAACCTGACATCATCTTTCGGTGGAATCGTCCTTCGGCATTAATAGCGCTGTACACTTTTTGTGCTGGCAGTTCCTTAAGCATTTTCTCGTGGTACTGCTGTTCTATCTGCTTCAGTTCGATATTCAGCTTGTCGCATTGCTTGATAGCCTGGGCGGCAGCTTTGTTGTCGGCGGGCTTGTCTTTCGAAGCCTTGCGAATCTGACCGAACAGGGCGCGCTGCTTTTGGTGCATCTCGTTTAACAGCGGGAAGAATTTTGCAGCCTCTTTCTGATCGAGGGCAGCCTCTCGCGTAATAAACTCCTGCATGTCGGCCTCGAACTTCTCAGGCGAGAATTTCTGTCGTTCCTGTGCGCTGAGACATAGAGGAAATAGCAGCAGGATAGATAGTATCAAAGCATATTTTTTCATATCATAAATGTTTTTGTTTTGTTCAGTTGTCTGACAGGTATGCGTAGATTTCGGCATTGTCGAACATGGCATAGTCGGCAACTTCCTCGATATACGTGTTGTCTGCGGCATTGTCGGCTGTCTGTTCTTGTGTATCTTTCTGATTGAAGAGGAAGGATATTGCCATGACCACTGCGACAACCACGCTGGCTGCGGCATATAGCCACGGACGCAGTGCCACGATGCGACTTTTCTGACGGCGCTCAGGCAGCTGCTGTATGACATCGTTTGCCAGTTGGTCGAAATAGCCTTCTGGCACAGTGAAGGGATTTCTGCTCCCCACCTTCTCCCTTAAGACTTGTTCTTCGCTATTCATTTTTGTTTGATTTGCTTTTATGACGTTTTATGTGTATGAAGGTTTAATCAAAGAGCTTTAAATATTCTGAAATCTTTTTAACCGCTATATGGTATGATGCTTTCAGCGCACCCTCTGAGGTTTTCAGAATCTTGCTTATCTCGCTGTATTTCATGTCGTCGTAATAGCGCATGTTGAATACCGTGCGCTGTACGTCTGGTAGTCGTGAGATGGCTTCCTGCAGCAGAGCCTCTGTCTCGTTGCCGTCGAAGTAGGTGTCGGCAATAAGCATATTGGCAATGCCTGACTGTACATCGTCGCTGCCGTTTGTAATCTTGTTTTTGTTGCGTCTTATGAAGTCGATGCTCTCGTTGGTGGCTATGCGGTAGAGCCAAGATGATATCTTCGACTCACCGTGAAAGTCGTCGAGGTGTGTCCATGCTTTTAGAAATACGTTTTGCATGACATCGTTGGCATTGTCGTGAGTTAGCACGATTCGGCGAACATGCCAGTAGAGCGGTTCGCTATATTCGCGAACTATTCTCTCAAATGCCTTGCGCTGTGTCTTAGGGTCGGAGAGTTGCTGCTTTATCTGTTGTTCTTCCTGTGTTGTCATTCCGGGTGTTGTCTGTATGGATAACGCTATTTGTGCTTGTTACATCATATATGGCTTAAGATGCTTCCAAACCACTTCATCGTATCCGTAAACGTCGGGCCAAGTCTGAAGTACTCCGTCAGCATCGGGCCATAGTGTTTGATAAATAATATAAATAGGTACGCGAGGCTTAACGGGAACATATCCTATCAGATTCCTATCGCCTTCATCGTGTGAGTCGATATATTCCTGTCCACGCTCTGTCATTGGTGGCAGTCCCATTGAGATACGTATCCTGTCTAGTAGCCAATCATCAGGAGTGTCGAGTACGAAACGTGCTAGATCGAAAGGTTTTGACACTCGAACGCATCCATGCGACACGGCCCTTGACTCGCGTGAGAATGCTCCAGGGTTGGATGTGTCGTGCAGGAAAACCGAGAAATTGTTCTTGAATCGGAAGATGATTCTTCCTAATGAGTTGCCGGCGCCGCCCTGTTGTGCCACGCGGTATTTTCCGCTGAGCAGCATCTGGCGTGTCACGGCTCTGATGTTCATCAGCTTGTTGGTAGCCCGTTCGTAGATTCCGTAGCGATGGCGTGCAAAGTATGCCGAGTCGCCCACATGTCGCGTGATGTCGCTTTCTACTATGCTCATGGGTATTATCCATTGCGGGTTGACTTCCATCCATTCTATGTTACTCGACAACTGTGGCGTCTTTGTGCGCAGTGTTCCGCACACCACGCGCATATCGATGGTTGTGTCGGGCGAATAAGCATAGAGGTGGTAGGCTGGTATGTTAACGATGATGCGCTTGCCATGATCAGCGATAGGCTGATGACGGCGCCATCTGCACCGTTCCATATTCACCATGATGCGGCGGTGTTGCTCGTTGGTGTTGGCTTGTGGTAACATCGATTTCAGTTTTAGGTACATCTTGTCGGTTAGTTGTATCTTGCGCAGGTATTCTGCCAGACTGTCTTTCCTAACCTTATTAAGTATCGTATTGGCATAGTGCTTCGATGGCAGATCCATTTTAACATCGAAGAGCCGCCTGTAGCTGAGTGCGTTGCCGAGGGTGTCTTTCTTGTCAGCATCCAGACTGTTGAGGATATGGTAGGGGTTGGTATATCCGTAGCGTTGGCCGTAGGTGTAGCGTAGGCAGGCTTTGGTTAGCCGGTATTCAAGTCGTGCTGCCACGTGGGTAAGGCTTTGCCGGCCTTCGCCGAAGTCTAGGTTGCGCATTCTCTGCAGGTCGTCCTCTATGTCGGCAACTCCGAACGAATATTCCGTAAAGCCTATCTCACCTACCAGATGGAGCCATGCCAACAGCGAGTCGGCTCTCTCGTCGATACCTGAAGTGCTAATCCATACCAGTTTGCTGTCGTCGGCTTTGTAGTAGTTTCGTGTCTGCCTGTCTGCTTCGGTGGAACTGCTGTCAACTCTCACCAGGTAGTTGATGTTTGAGCGGATGTCGTCTAAGTCAAAAACAAAGGCAGGCGTCTTCATCTCAGAAAACGCCTCCATTGTAATGACTCTTTCTTTGCTTTCTCCCCAGCGGTTGCACCCTGTCAAGACCAGAAGTGTAACAAGCAGAAATGGGGTAATTAGCGAATAGCCACTTTTCTTGCCACTTTGCCTATCTTGAGAATATAGCAACCTTTTGGTACATTAAGTTCTATACGTTGTGCCGGGCTTTCTATCTTTACTGTCAATACGCGACGCCCTGTCAGCGATACCACTTCCAGAGTTTCTCCCTGAGCTCCGCTGATTGTGACGGTCTGACCAGAAACAGATATGTTTATGTCGTCGTCAACGTTTTGCTCAATGGGCATCATTTCGGCATCGGCAGCCTTCAATGATACAGGGGCTGCGAGTAGAAGCAGTAATGACATTGGCAATATGAGTAGTCTTTTCGTCATAAGCATTCAGTTATATTTTCTGCAAAATTACTGAATTTCTTTGAAACCGCCAAGGATTTTTAGGAAAATTTTCGATTATATGTCAAAAACCATCTGTTCGTCGGTCAGAAAAGCCTCAGGGAACACCTCTTGGGCTTCTTTCAGAAGCACATTTTCGTCTTCGTAGCGTGATGAGTAGTGGCCCAACAGCAGCTTTCCCACTCCGGCATCACGAGCTACCTGTGCCGCCTGTCGGGCTGTAGAGTGGAAGTATTTTTTTGCCAGCAGCATGTTGTCCTCGCCATAGGTGCTTTCGTGGTAGAGCATAGTGATGCCCTTTATGCGCTGCCATAAGGTTGGTATGTAGCGGGTGTCGCTGCAGTAGGCATAACTGCGGGGCGCTTCGGCTTCTGTTACCAGTTTGCTGTTTTCCACATGTTCTCCCTCGTTAGTTGTCCAGTCGGCACCAGCCTTGATGTTGTTTATCTGGCTGATGGGAATCCCGTAGAAGTCAATCATGTCACGCCGTATATGGGGCAACTGGGGCTTCTCTCTGAACAAGTATCCGCAACAAGGCATGCGGTGCTCCAGTGGCAGTGTTTCTACAGTGAGTGAGCGGTCTTCGTACACCACTTGTTGCTGAGTCGTGTCAACGGCGTGGAACACCACTTCGTATTCCAGGTGCTGGCAGTATAGTTTCATCTCCTGTTCCAGCATCTGCCCGAGGGCCTCTGGGGCATAGATGTGGAGTGGGGCAGTGCGCCCCAGCAGTCCGAAAGTGCTTATCATGCCAATGAGTCCGAAGCAGTGGTCGCCGTGCAGGTGGGAGATGAATACAGCACCAAGTTTAGTGAATCGGATGTGAGCCCTTCGTAGCTGCATTTGAGTGCCTTCGCCGCAGTCCACAATAAACTGCTTGCCTCTTATCTCCACCACCTGTGCCGAGGCATAGTGTCGTGGAGTGGGCAGAGCGCTTCCACATCCTAATATGTGAATCCTAAATGGTTCCAAGGCTACATGAAGAATTCGTTTTGAGCGTCTTCCAGTTTGATATCGACGCCATATCCTTCCTTGGGTTTCTGACGTGAGTATTCGTATGTTTCGTCGGCATCCTTGATTACCAGCGAGTCGGCGCCCAGTTTTACAATGTCGTAGAAGTATGCTTCGTCGTCTTCACTGCCGCCTTCACGCACCAGGACAATCTCCAATTTGCCGCGCGACAGTCTCCATGTCTTGTAGGTGATGTTGGCTTGGTCGATACCTTCCACTATACCGCCTTCCTTGATGCTCAAGCCTACTTCGTCAGAGCCGTCGAGCGGATTAGGCATCACCCAGTTGCCCATTAGGGTTGCCTGGTTGATTACAAGCTCGGCAGTAGTCTTCTTAGCATCGGCTAGCACGGCCATACGGTCGCCTGGGGCAATGCCTCCAAGCACCTTGTTGTTGTCCTGTGCATCAGAGATGTCGATGACCAGCGTGTCGCCCATGTCGGTAATCAACTGGAGGGTATTCATTGATGTCTCTTCCCCGCAAATTCCGTAAATTGTCGGGTCGGCATTTGCAACGTCGGCAGAGTCGCCATTGTCAAACGGCACTTTGTCCGACTTGTTTCCACAACTGCCCATCATCAGCACTGCTGATACTACGATTGAAATGACTCCAAACTTTTTCATAATTTCATATATAATGTCAAAATCTTTAAACTCAATACTCATGTCCCAGCATTCAGCACTTCTCCTCCTTCTTTGCTTCGTTCCATAGGGCGTCCATTTCGGCTAGTGTCATCTCTGTAAGCGGCTTGCCAGCCCTAATGCTGTGCTGTTCGATATAGTTGAATCGGCGGATAAACTTCTGGTTAGTCATTTCCAAAGCATTGTCTGGATTCAGCTTGTAGAGTCGGGCGGCGTTGATTACCGAGAATAGGAAATCGCCCAGCTCCTGTTCTGAACGCGCCTTGTCCTCACGGTTCAGTTCAGTTTCCAGTTCGTTCAGTTCCTCGCGAACCTTCGCCCAAACGTCCTGCTTGTCTTCCCAGTCGAAACCAACATTGCGTGCCTTATCCTGTACGCGGTAAGCCTTGATGAGAGAGGGTAGGGCAGCAGGCACTCCTGAAAGCACAGACTTGTTGCCGTCTTTCTCCTTGAGTTTTATCTGTTCCCACGATTCCAGAACGGCTTCGGCATCCTTGGCAACGGCTTCTCCGTAAACGTGAGGGTGGCGAAATATTAACTTGTTGCACAGCTTGTTACAGACGTCGGCTATATCAAACTCTTGTTTTTCTTCACCTATTCTTCCATAGAATACAACGTGCAGAAGCACATCACCCAATTCCTTGCATATTTCGCGTTGGTCATCGCGAATCAGAGCATCGCAGAGTTCATATGTTTCTTCTATCGTGTTAGGTCGCAGCGAGTCGTTTGTCTGTTTCCTGTCCCAAGGACATTCTTCCCTCAGTCTGTCCATCACGTCGAGCAGCCGTCCGAAGGCCTCCATCTTCTCTTGTCTTGAATGTTTTCTTTCCATAATCAGGGCAAAGGTACGAATTAGTGAGCGAAAATGCAAATTTATTTGCAATTTTCCGCATGAAAGTAGGCTGTGTATTAGAAAAACAAAGAAAAACAAGTTTTCCTTTGGTGTTTCGCTCGATTTGCACTACCTTTGCACCCAATTTATTAATAAGGTATATGGAATTAGCAAGTAAATACGACCCAAAAGAGGTCGAATCTAAATGGTATCAGTATTGGCTGGATAACAAGCTGTTCAGTAGTAAACCCGATGGCCGCGAGCCTTACACCATCGTTATCCCACCGCCCAATGTGACAGGTGTGTTGCACATGGGACATATGCTCAACAACACCATACAGGACATATTGGTTCGCCGTGCACGCATGGAGGGCAAAAATGCCTGCTGGGTGCCTGGCACCGACCATGCTTCGATAGCTACAGAAGCCAAAGTGGTGAAGAAGTTGGCCGAGCATGGCATCAAGAAGCATGACCTGACCCGTGACGAATTCCTTGGGCATGCATGGGACTGGACCCACGAGCATGGTGGCATTATCCTGAAGCAGCTGCGCCGTCTGGGTGCTTCGTGCGACTGGGACCGCACGGCCTTTACTATGGACGAGAAGCGTTCGGAGAGTGTTATTAAGGTGTTTGTAGATTTGTATAACAAGGGACTCATCTATCGCGGTCTGCGCATGGTGAACTGGGATCCTAAGGCCCTGACAGCCCTCTCTACCGAGGAGGTGATATACAAGGAGGAACACTCCAAACTGTATCATCTGAAGTATTATGTTGACGGACTAACAGCACTTGATGACGAGGACTCTCTGATGGCTGAGGGTAACGTTATCCATAAGGATGCTAAGGGCTACTACGCTGTGGTTGCTACCACACGTCCAGAGACCATCATGGGTGATACCGCCATGTGTATCAACCCCAAGGATGCCAAGAACCAGTGGCTTAAGGGTAAGAAAGTCATCGTGCCTTTGGTTGGCCGTGTCATTCCCGTAATTGAAGACCGCTATGTTGATATTGAGTTCGGTACGGGCTGTCTGAAAGTTACTCCTGCCCATGACACTAACGACTATATGCTGGGTAAAACACATAACCTTGAGACCATCGATATCTTCAATGCCGATGGTACTATTTCCAACCAGTCGCCTATCTACGTTGGCATGGATCGCTTTGACTGCCGCAAGCAGATAGCAAAGGACCTTGAGGCCGCAGGACTGATGGAGAAAGTAGAGGACTATGCTAATAAGGTTGGCTACTCTGAGCGCAACCCAGACACCGCCATTGAGCCGCGTCTCTCGATGCAGTGGTTCCTCTCGATGCAGCATTTTGCTGATATAGCCCTGCCTCCTGTACTCAATGGTGAACTGAAGTTCTATCCTCAGAAATATGTAAATACCTATAAGAACTGGTTGGAGAATATCCAGGACTGGTGTATCTCTCGTCAGCTGTGGTGGGGACATCGCATCCCGGCATACTATTACCCTGCAGCCAACGGTTCTTCGGCTGACGAGCAGCCCTTCGTTGTGGCAGAGACTCGTGAGGAAGCACTTAAACTGGCTCAGCAGCAAAATCCCGCTGTCACCGATGCTGACCTGCGTCAAGATGAAGATGCTCTCGATACATGGTTCAGTTCATGGCTGTGGCCTATCTCGCTGTTCGATGGTATCAACAACCCCGGCAACGAGGAGCTTCAGTATTACTATCCCACTTCTGACCTCGTGACCGGCCCGGATATCATTTTCTTCTGGGTGGCTCGTATGATAATGGCAGGCTACGAGTATGTAGGGAAGATGCCGTTCAAGCATGTCTATTTCACAGGTATCGTGCGTGACAAACTAGGTCGTAAGATGTCGAAGTCATTAGGCAACAGTCCCGATCCAATCGAACTGATTGAGAAGTTCGGAGCCGACGGTGTGCGCATGGGTATGATGCTCTCTGCTCCCGCAGGCAATGACATCCTATTCGATGAGGCACTCTGCGAGCAGGGCCGTAATTTCAACAACAAGATATGGAATGCCTTCCGACTAGTTAAGGGTTGGCAGGTGGCCGATGTAGAGCCAACTGAAGCCAGCAAGACTGCCGTAGCTTGGTTTGATGCCAAATTGAAGGCTGTCAACGACGAACTTCAGGATCTCTTCTCTAAGTATCGTATCTCTGAGGCCCTGATGGCTGTATATAAGCTTTTCTGGGACGAGTTCTCAAGCTGGTATCTGGAGATGGTTAAGCCCGCCTACATCAATGGCGAGGCACAGCCTATTGACCGCGAGACATACGACAAGACTCTACACTTCTTCGACGTGCTGCTGAAGATGCTTCACCCCTTCATGCCATTCATCACTGAAGAGCTGTGGCAGGCCCTCTACGAGCGCGAGGCTGGCGAGAGCATCATGCGCGAGAGTCTGAAACTTGATACCCTGACAGCCGACGAGCAGAAACTTATCGACGATGTGGAGCGCATGAAGCAGGTGGTTTCTGGTGTGCGCATGGTACGTTCGCAGAAGAACATTGCCCCGAAGGAGAAACTGGAACTGCAGGTTGTCTCCGCCAACAGCCTTGAAGAATACAATGCTGTTATCGTGAAGATGGCCAACCTTATTGCCGTCACTGTGGTGGCAGAGAAAGACGCTATGGCATCGGCCTTCATGATAGGTACCGACGAATATGCCGTGCCCCTGGGCAGTCTAATTGACATCAGCGCCGAAATCGAGAAACTTGAGGCTCAGCTGCAGCATCTTGAGGGATTCCTTTCTGGTGTCACGAAGAAACTGCAGAACGAGCGCTTTGTGCAGAATGCCCCAGAGCAGGTGGTTGCCATGGAGCGCAAGAAGCAGAGCGACGCCGAGGAGAAAATAGCTACTCTCCGCGAGTCGATAGCATCCTTGAAGGCCCAGCAGAAATAAACACATACCACACACAACTAAACAAGACTAGATTATTATATATTGATGGGAACAGCACAACAGCAGAACGCCTACCAGCGCATACCGCCCTTTGTTGAGATTATGGACTCTACATTGCGTGACGGTGAGCAGACAAATGGTGTGTCGTTCTTGCCACATGAGAAATTGGTGATAGCCCGAAAATTGCTGCGCGACGTGAACGTGGACCGCATAGAGGTTGCCTCGGCACGAGTGTCTGATGGCGAGAAGGAGGCTGTCTCGATGATATGTCGCTATGCCAGTCAGATAGACCGTCTGGAGCGCGTTGAGGTGCTTGGCTTTGTGGATGGTGGTCAATCTACTGACTGGGTGGCAGAATGTGGTGGGCGTGTCATCAATCTGCTTGCCAAAGGCTCACTGAAGCATTGTACTCAGCAGTTGAAAAAGACCCCCGAAGAGCATATTGCCGACATACGCCATGAACTGGACTATGCCTCGAAGAAAGGCATTTCGGTAAACCTCTATTTGGAAGATTGGTCGAATGGTATGAAGGATTCACCCGAGTATGTCTATCAGTTGATGGATGCGCTGACCAAACCATCAGGCCATGGTGGGGTGGTGCGTTTCATGTTGCCCGACACACTCGGAGTGATGAACCCACTTCAGGTAATTGAGTATTTCCGCAAGATGATGAAGCGCTATCCTGGGGTACACTTCGATTTCCATGCCCATAACGACTATGACCTGGCCGTGTCGAACTCGTTGGCTGCCGTGTTGAGCGGTGCCAAGGGATTGCATGTCACCGTCAATGGATTGGGTGAGCGCTGCGGCAATGCTCCTATGGCCTCTGTACAGGCAATTATGAAAGACCAGTTTCATGCCAAGACAAATCTCGACGAGAGTCAGCTTAACGACATCTCGCGAATGGTAGAGAGCTACAGCGGAATCGTGGTGGCACCCAATCAGCCTATTGTCGGTGAGAATGTCTTCACGCAGGTGGCCGGGGTTCATGCCGACGGCGATAACAAAGACAAACTCTACTACAACGAACTCATTCCAGAGCGTTTCGGACGCAAGCGCGAATATGCTCTCGGCAAGCAGAGCGGACGGGCTAATATTGCGAAGAATCTGGAGGAACTCGGACTGGAACTGACACCAGAGCAGACCCGTAGAGTGACCCAGCGTATCACCGAACTGGGCGATAAGAAGGAGATAGTGACTCAGGACGACCTGCCCTACATCGTCAGCGACGTGCTGAAGCACGATGCTCCCGAAGACAAAGTGAAACTGATAAGCTACGTGGTATCTACGGCCTACGGACTGAAACCCGGAGCCAATGTCCGTGTAGAAATCAACGGTCAGCAGTATGAGGCTGGAGCAACGGGTGATGGTCAGTATGATGCCTTTGTCAAGGCATTGCGCTACATCTATAAGAAATACCTCAACCGTACGTTCCCCATTCTGGCCAACTATCAGGTCACCATTCCTCCTGGCGGTCGTACCGACGCTTTGGTGCAGGCCGTAATCTCGTGGCACTACCGCGATGGCATACTGCGCACTCGCGGATTGGATGCCGACCAGACCGAGGCTGCCATAAAGGCAACATTCAAGATGCTCAACATCGTAGAAAGTAATAATTAATATAGAAACTTAAAAGATATGAAACTTAAGATAGCAGTTTTGCCGGGCGATGGTATCGGACCGGAAATAATGAAGCAGGGTGTGGCCGTTTTGGATGCCATAGCCAAACGTTTTGGTCATGATTTCGAATATCAGGAAGCTCTTGTGGGTGCTTGCGCCATTGATGCCGTTGGCGACCCGTATCCTGCAGCCACTCATGCTGCATGTATGGAGGCCGACGCAGTGTTGTTTGCTGCCGTTGGCGATCTAAAATACGACAACGACCCCACATCGAAGGTGCGTCCTGAACAAGGTTTGCTGGCCATGCGTAAGCAGTTGGGACTCTTTGCCAATGTGCGCCCCGTAGCTACTTTCGACTGCCTTTTGCACAAGTCTCCCCTCAAGGAGGAACTTCTGCGTGGAGCCGACTTCGTGGTAATCCGTGAGCTCACCGGCGGAATGTATTTCGGAGAGAAATACCAGGACAACGACAAGGCATACGACACCGATGTCTATACACGCCCCGAGATTGAGCGCATACTGAAAGTGGCCTTTGAGACTGCCCAGGGGCGCAAGAAGCACCTGACGGTGGTAGATAAGGCCAATGTGCTGGCATCTAGCCGCTTGTGGCGCCAGATAGCCAAGGAAATGGAACCACAGTATCCTGATGTGACAACTGACTATATGTTTATCGACAATGCCTCGATGCGTGTTCTGACAGAACCACGTTTCTTCGACGTCATCGTGACAGAGAATACATTTGGCGACATACTGACCGATGAGACCAGTTGTATCACTGGTTCTATGGGTCTGCAGCCTTCGTCAAGTCTGGGTGTGCATACCCCCCTCTTTGAACCTGTTCACGGCTCATGGCCACAGGCTGCAGGACAGAATCTTGCCAACCCGTTGGCTCAGATACTCTCTGCCGCAATGTTGCTCGAACATTTCTCTCTCAACCGTGAAGGGGCACTCATAAGAGAGGCTGTCAATGCTTCGCTCGATGCTCTCGTTCGCACACCCGAAATCCAGGTTGAGGGAGGCAAGAAGTATGGGACGAAAGAAGTTGGAGAATGGATTGTAAACTACATCAAGCGCGCCTGATATTGTTTGCCGCCTTGTGGCTTTCAGCAGCAACGGCTTTCTCGCAGAGCCTGCTGACATCGAAGCAGTGGCGCGACAGCCTTGAAGTGCTGAACGGACAGATAGCCACCTCTGCGTGGTCATCCGACCTGCACCTGCGCAAGGCTGCCGTTAATATGGAACTGAAGCAGTGGGAGTATGCCGTTGATGAGTATGGTCTCGTGCTGCAGAAGGAACCGGATAATCCTGCCGCACTCTTCTACAGGGCTTATGCTAATACCCACCTGCGCCGCTACGACTTGGCACGCAATGACTACCGCGACCTGTTGGCTGTTCATCCGCATCATTTTGAGGCACGCCTGTCGATGGCAGTAGTGCTGCAACTGATGGGGCACCGCCAGGAGGCAATGGACCAACTCAACCAGACCATACAGTTGAATCCCGACTCGGCTGTGGCCTATGCCGCAAGAGCTAATTTGGAGCGCGAGATGAAACAGGATGAAGCAGCGCTTTACGACTGGCAGTGTGCCGAAAAACTCTCACCCCGTAATCCTGTATATGTGGTATCGCATGTCGATTTGCTGCTTGTGCTCGAACGACGTGAAGAGGCAAGGCGAGTGCTCGATGCTGCCGTAGAGCGCGGCATCCCCCGCGGACTTCTGCAGGAGTGGTATGACAAATGTAGGAGGTGATGATGCACAGACAACTCACTAAACGTCAATTTCTTCTCGCATTCTTTGCTACGGTTTTCGTGTTGGCAGTGGTAAAGCATCTAGTCATCAACACACACAACGATGTGCAGGAAAAACAGACCGAACTAGCCGGACTGTCTGAGCAGACGCAAGGGCAGTATGTCCCTATTGCTGCCGGCACTCTGCAGAATGTTTCTGGCAAGTATCATCGCATACTCAGCGTACCCAATTACAAGGTGGCATTCCCCGATAGCCAGAGCGTGCAGATTCAGGCCGCAGAGCAGTGGGGAGTGAAGCCAGTAAAGAATCGTGAAGACGCCGAAGCCCGCAAGCGCGAACTGGTATATGTTGGTGAGAACCCATACTATCACGTGGATAGGCTGGCCAGCTCCATTCCATATCTTGTTCCCCGTGCCGCAGTATTGCTGCAGGACATCGGTCAGGCATTCTACGACAGTCTTTATGTGAAGGGTGTACCGTTCAACCAACTCATCGTCACCAGCGTGCTGCGCTCAATGGATGATGTAGAGAAGTTGCAGCGACGCAATAGTAATGCCACCGAGAACTCGTGCCACCTCTATGGAACTACATTCGATATCTGCTACAATCGCTATAATCCCGTAGAGCGCGAAGTGCGCAACGATACCTTGAAATGGATTCTTTCTGAGGTGCTGCGCGATATGCGCCAGGACGGGCGCTGTTTTGTGAAGTATGAGGTGAAACAGGGTTGTTTCCATATGACAGTACGCTGACGAGTTATTAACGAAAGATGAAAAAAGACGAATGACTCTATCACGAAAGACGAGAACGATAGCAATAACTGGAACGGAATGAAACGATACGACGACTTGTTTATTGATTTTGACGACACACTGTATGATACTCACGGTAATGCCGTGATAGCTCTGCATGAACTTTTCGACACATTGCAACTCGGAAAATGGTTTCCCGATGCCAACGTCTTCTACGACGAATACTGGAAGGCCAACATCGACCTGTGGACACGTTACTCGAAGGGCGAAATAAGCCGCGACTATCTTATCGTAGAGCGCTTCAGACGGCCGCTGAGCTTCGGTCAGGGACTGGAACCCACTGCAGACTACTGCCTGAAAGTCAGCGATATCTTTCTTGACTATTGCTCCTCAAAGCCTGGACTTGTTGATGGCGCCCAAGAGCTCGTTGAATACCTGAAGCTGTGCGGATACCGCATGCACATGTGCAGCAACGGATTCCATGAGGTGCAGTATAAGAAACTCAGGGCCTGTGGACTGACGGAGTATTTTGATACCGTAATACTCAGCGAAGATGCAGGATACAACAAACCTGCCCCCCAGTTCTTCGATTATGCTCTGCAGAAGTCGGGAGCCGACAGGAACTCCACACTCATGATTGGCGACAATTTCCGGACCGATATTCTTGGAGCTAAGCGTTCGGGAATTGCTGTGGCCTATTTCAATCGCTTCCCCGAATATCCTGCTGCCGAGCAAGTGGATTACGAGGTGACATCGCTCAGAATGCTGATAGGCATATTATAGCATTTGCCATGATGCCCCATCACGCGAAGGCCCTAAATATGGCTTTCGCCAAAAAAATATGAGCAATTAGTTCACAGCATGCTAAAAAAGTTGTATCTTTGCACCAAAAATCAAAATAACTATGACAAGAAGAAGATGGCGCTGCAAACCAGGGGAGCAACCCACAGAACTGGACAAGCGCATCATGTACTTGGAAAACAAAGGTGTGCTGGTGCCTACACCTGATCTGATAAAGACACCTGAACAGATAGAGGGCATACGCCGGGCAGGAGTAGTCAACACTGGAGTGTTGGATGCTGTCGGTGAGGCCATTCATGCCGGTATGTCAACACTTGAGATTGACCAGATATGCCGCGACTACTGCGAGCGCCACGGAGCTATCCCCGCCTGCCTGAACTACGGCGGCGACGAGGAAACGGCACCGTTCCCCATGAGCGTTTGTACCAGTATCAATGAAGTGGTATGTCATGGCATTCCCAAGGCTGACGACGTACTGGAGGAAGGCGACATCATTAATGTCGATTTCACTACAATCCTCGATGGATATTACGCCGATGCCTCGCGTATGTATATAATAGGTAAGACCACACCCGAGAAAGAACAGCTGGTGCGTGTCACTAAGGAATGCCTCGAAATAGGCATGGAGGCTGCCAAACCTTGGGGATACGTCAACGATATAGGACGTGCCATAGAGCATCACGCCCGCAAATACCACTACGGTGTCGTGCGCGACCTGTGCGGTCATGGAGTAGGGTGTGAGTTCCACGAAGAACCCGAGGTGGCCCACTTCACCCAGAAGGGCAAAGGTATGCTGCTCGTCCCCGGCATGGTGTTTACCATAGAGCCCATGATAAACATGGGAACATGGAGGGTTTTCATAGATGCCGACGATCCATACGGATGGGAAGTCATCTCTGAAGACGAAAAGCCTAGTGCCCAGTGGGAGCATACTCTGCTGATGACAGAGCACGGAGTGGAAGTGCTTTCTCACTAAATGAAAAGTGAGAAATGAAAATGAAGTAACGAAAAAATGACATGGAGCCACAGAAGGACATATTTATATTAGCTATAGAGTCAAGTTGCGACGATACGTCGGCAGCAGTACTGAAGAACGACGTGTTGCTGTCGAATGTCACAGCTTCGCAGTCCGTTCATGAGTCTTATGGCGGCGTGGTGCCCGAGTTGGCTTCACGAGCCCATCAGCAGAACGTGGTGCCTGTGGTGAGTGAAGCTATCAAGCGTGCAGGCATCACCAAAGAGCAACTCTCGGCAGTAGCCTTTACCCGAGGCCCTGGACTTATGGGCTCCCTGCTTGTTGGCGTCAACTTTGCCAAAGGTTTTGCACGCTCATTGGGCATACCCCTCATCGATGTCAACCACCTTCAAGGACACGTGATGGCACACTTCATAAGAGAAGAGGTGAGAGGAGAGAATGGTGAGTTGATAGAATGCTCTAATATTCCGCAATTGCCCTTCCTCTGCCTGCTGGTCAGCGGCGGTAACTCACAGATAGTCAAGGTGAATGCCTACAACGATATGGAGGTGCTCGGCCAGACCATTGATGATGCCGCAGGCGAAGCCATCGACAAGTGCTCCAAAGTGATGGGACTCGGTTATCCCGGAGGTCCCATTATCGACCGCTTGGCACGACAGGGCAATCCCAAGGCATTCCAGTTTGCAGAACCACATATCCCAGGACTCAACTACAGTTTCTCCGGACTGAAGACATCGTTCCTCTATAACCTCCGCAAATGGGTCGAAGAAGACCCCGAATTCGTTGAGCATCACAAGGAAGACATAGCGGCCTCGCTCGAATGGACAGTAGTCGATATACTGATGAAGAAACTGAAGCAGGCCGTCAAGCAGACAGGCATCAAGCATGTGGCAGTGGCAGGCGGAGTGAGTGCAAACAACGGTTTGCGCAATGCTTTCCACGATCATGCCCGCCGCTACGGCTGGACTGTCTATATCCCCAAGTTTAGCTACACCACCGACAATGCCGCCATGATAGGCGTCGTGGGCTATTATAAGTTCCTAGACGGCGATACATGCCCCATCGATGCACCGGCATTCTCTAAGGTCACATTCAAATAGTAAATCGTAAATCATAAATCGTTAATAACAAGATGGATTTTGAAAGCAAGATTATCAGCAGAGAGATTAGTCAGCTGCTGTGGGAAATGGAGAAGACCGTGAGCACCGCAGAAAGTTGCACTGGCGGGCGCATCGCTGAAGCAATCATCGCAGTGCCTGGAGCCTCCAAGTATTTTAAGGGCGGCATCATCTCGTATGTTGATGAGGTGAAAATCAACATGCTCGGAGTAAGCGCCGAACTACTCGACGAGAAGAGTGCAGTATGCGAAGATGTGGCCCGCCAGATGGTGGCAGGAGCATGCAAGGCTCTTAATACCGACTTTGCCATTGCCGCAACAGGAGTGGCAGGACCTACCGGTGGCACAAAAGACATTCCCGTGGGCACAATATGGCTCGCATGCGGCACCCCAGAAAACCAGCAAACCATGAAAGTCCAAGAAGACCACGGACGCGACATCAACCTCGCCATCGCCACCAACAAAGCAATGCTGATGTTCCTCGATTATCTGAAGTCAGAGAACCAAAAAACAGAGAACGAAGGGTAAAGACAAATAAGAATAGTTAAAAATCATTAATCCGTGCTCGATTATGATTTATGAATTATGATTTGTGAATTAAAATGTGTACCTTTGCACCCTGTTTGGAATAAGTTACATTTAAGAAACAAATAAAAAGTAGATAGAGATGTCTAAAATTTGTCAGATTACGGGAAAGACGGCACAACGTGGTAACAACGTGTCGCACTCAAAGCACCGCACAAAGCGCGTCTTTGACGTTAACCTGTTCAGCAAGAAGTTCTACTATGTTGAGGAGGCTTGCTGGATTCAGTTGAAGATCAGTGCCGCTGGTCTGCGTATGATTAATAAGGTAGGTCTGGATGCTGCCCTGAAGCAGGCTGTTGCTAAAGGTTTTGTAGACTGGAAGGACATTAAAG
>CAMHLV010000049.1 GCA_946186115.1 uncultured Prevotella sp.
ACAAAAATCTATATAAATACAATGAAGCCTCTTCAACTAAATTGCAGAAGAACCATTTCACTAGACACTTTTTCTCTTCATTAGCTGATTCTGTAGACGGTTTTGTTGTTGTCGTACTGAATCGATAGACACAAGCGAAAAAGCTGTGCTGATTTTGTTGACACTTCGGTCATGCTGGACACGCAGAGCCCTGGGCTGTTCGTTCGGCAAAACTGGATGCCCCTCGATGGGACATTCAGTTTTACGTCAGGTGCGCTGGCATACGCCGTCGCCCGGACTGTTTGTTCGGCTCGGCAAAGATATGACATTATTTTCATTTGTGCTGTCTTTTTTAGGATAAATTTTGTTTTTCCACTTCCTTTCCTGCACTCCCTGCTCCAGATGTGCTACTACAGGTGTCTTGTAGCCTATGCTCATGTGCAGACGGTGGTAGTTGTAGAAATGGATGAAGTGCGTGATGATATTCTGCATGTGCTCATACGTATGCAACTGTTCCTGCCGATAAAGGCACTCCACCTTTATTATACCATTGGTACGCTCGGCAATCGCATTGTCCGTAGGCTTGTAGTCCTCGCACATGGAGATACTGATGTCGTGTGCGTTGAGTTCCTGGCAGAGCCCTACAGCCACGGCCTGTCGTCGCTGGCTAACGAGGAGACCTTTGCCCTCGACGTGAAGAAGCAGGCTGCCAAGATTGAGGAGCTCTTCGGATGCAAGCCCACCGTGGCACGCAACTCGTCACTCATCTACTCTGACGACATCGGCGGACAGATTGCCGCCATGGGCTTCAAGGGTATGCTGACCGAGGGTGCCAAGCACGTGCTGGGATGGAAGTCGCCGCACTATGTCTACAACTGCAACATCGCACCCAACCTGAAGCTCTTGCTGCGCGACGTGGAGCTTTCTGACGACATCTCGCTGCGCTTCAACAACCCCGACTGGGAGGGCTATCCCCTGTTTGCCGACACCTACATCGACCGCATTGCCCGATTCCCCGAGGAGGAGCAGATCATCAACATCTTCATGGAACTGTCTGCACTCGGCATTGCACAGCCGCTGTCGTCAAACATCCTCGACTTCCTGAAGGCACTGCCCGCATGCGCCAAGGAGAAAGGCATCACCTTCTCGACACCGACCGAGATTTGCATGAAGGTACCCAGCATGGGAGCCATCGACGTACCCGACACCCTCAGCTGGGTCGACGAAGAGCGCGACTGCTCGTGCTGGCTCGGCAACGCCATGCAGCGCGAGGCCTTCAACAAGCTCTATTCTGTGGCCGACCGTCTGCGCATTGCCGACGACCCGCGCATCAATCAGGACTGGGACTACCTGCAGGCCAGCAACAACTTCCGCTTCATGACTACCAAGCCCTCGAACGTAGGACTGGACCGCGGCATCTACAGCGGGCCGTTCGATGCCTTCACTAACTACATGAACATCCTCGGTGACTTCATCAACAGAGTCAACGCCCTCTATCCCCTCGAGATTGAGAACGATGAGCTCAACGCCCTGCTTACCACTATCCGCAACCAGGGTGACGAGATTGAAATGAAGGACAAGGAGATTACCCGTCTGAAGGCACGCCTGGAAAAACTTGAGCCCGCCGCCAAGGAGCCAAAGGCGAAGAAGGCTCCTGCCAAGAAGCCCGCTGCCAAGAAACCGGCAGCTCCCAAAGCAGAGAAATAACGGCCATACCTACTCAACCCAAAAGCCGCCACCTCGGGGTGGCGGCTTTTTTATCGCTCGAAATCATTCACGTTCGGAAGTGAGAGCGTGGGGCTCTCACTTCTCTTACTTAACCATGACCTTTTTCACGGTGCCGTCGCTCATGCGGATGATGTTCAGACCCTTGCGGGCTGAATCCGTCTGGCGGCCGTTGGCGTCGTAGATGTCGCGGACGTCGGCGTTGCGGTCAACCTCGACGGCATCGATGGCGGTGACTGACTTGTCGGCGAAGATAACCTGCTTGCTGGTCGCACTATCACCTACGAAGACACCCCATCCGTATTCACCTTTCTTAATCTCTGCACCGTCGGGAGCCTTCAGCTCGATGTTGTCCTTCAGCTGGATGGAGGCCAACCGCTCGATGGAGCAATAGCCTTGTGCCTTTACCAGGGCCTTGTCGCGGATGATGAGTGTCTCACCATTTGTCCCATTATTGTTGTTGGCAATACCCGAAGAGCTGCCTACAGCGTCAATCTCTACATTGCCGCCGATGTCAAGGGTGCAGTTGTAATCAATCCGTATTGCATACCACGAACTCGTGGCATTAAGTTTGCCGTCGCCGGCTATCTTGGTTGTGGCATTATCTGCTAACGTTAAGGCCGTATAGCCCACTGTGTTGATGGTGTTGTCGCCCACCAACTGGATAGTCAGCCCGTCAACGCCACTGTTCCGCAGAGGGTAGAATGATTTGTTGCTCTCATCGGTGTAGTTGATGGTGGCATTGTTCAGCGTCAGTGTCTTGTCGCCGTCGAATGTGACGGCAGTATTTCCACCACCTGTAATATAAGGGCTGCCGATGCCCTTGCTGTTACAGTTGGTAACGGGGGTTCCGCCTACCAAGATGTCGTAAGTCTTGGTAATGGGCAAGAAGCACACTTTCTTGGCAATAGTGCCATTATTCTGGAAAACAGTTACTTGCTTGATATAGCATCCTGGGGTTTTGTCAGAATCAAAGTCCATGTTGTTAAGAATCAGCTTTCCATTGGCGACTATAGCAAAATTGGAACCCTGATAACTATATTGCGAAGAAAGTCCGTTTTGATTATAATTAAGGAGTTCTATTTTGCCTTTAGAATAGAGGCCATTGTCATAACCTACGACGTCTAATTTGGCAATCGCAATCTTCATGCCTATGTTTTCTTCATGCACATAAATAGCATCAGCTTCACTGCTATTTAAATAAAGTTCGCCAGGACCTTGTATAAATAGGGTGCCAGTTAAACTAAAAGCAGCTATTGCTGATTCAGTGCTATTAATGGTGCTTTTCCCACCGACACAGCTGATATAGAAATCCTTGGAGCCGCCAATAATCTCGATGGCGAAATCTTTACTTTTGTTTTGAAGCGTTACGCCTTTCAGCTCAAAATAATCTTCGTTCGTGTAGGATACGAACCTCATGCTTCCTGCCGTCAATCCTTCTACAAGGATATTGCTGGCATTCATATTGGTCACCCTCTGACCACAGACCCACAAGGGATATTCATTGGTTACTAGGTCAATGACAACTCTGCCTGCGTACGTGTTGCTGATATTCGTAAAACCTTTCATGGTAGAGTTGAAAAATACAGGGGTTTCAGAAGTGTTTACGTTACAAAGTTCAAATTTGCAGGAACTAAAATCTTTAACGGCAGGCATTTGTGACGCAAGAGTAAGGCTACAACCATACATGGCAAGTTTATTACCATTGCCGGTCAAGCATGTCCCGACGGAAGACACCGATACCGAAATTTTTCTGAATGTCATTGTTAAAGCATTGTTGGCGTTTGTTGCCAAACAAATGGCATCTGAGGCTCCTGTATTGTTAATGGCTAGTTTTGCGTCATCGACCGACGCTCCTTCAAAGGTGAGCTGTTTCAGAGAATAAATTGTGTTGCCGCCATAATTCAAAAGGTTGCAAGTCCCCTTAAATTTGAGATCCAGCAAAGTATGCCAATAGTTGCGGATAATGGTGTTGAAACCTGTATTAATGTTTGTATTGTTAAAGCTTAATATGCCGTTTGACGGATCATATTCTATCTCGCCGCTGGTAATACCGGAGCCTGTGTTGTCTTTGTCAAGAGTCATCTTGCTGGTGCTGACGACGTTCAGAATGTACCTTCCCACAGTGAGCATGGCCCTGCAACCTGCACTTGTCACTACATTACCAGAAGAATCCACCAGTTTTTTAGTGGTGGTATTGTAAATGTTGCCATTGTACGAATAGGTAACAGACTTGCATGTTACTTTGTCAAAACCATTGATACATGAGCCACTACCGTCTTGGCTGAGCGAAACGTCACACCTGTTCAGCTCGAGTGTGCAGCCCGTCGCACTGGCATTCGTGTTCAAGGCATAGTCTTTTCCTTTTACCGTGGCCCAAATGTCTTTGAATACAATGTTTATGTTATTACCCGAAACACCCACGCCTTCGTAGGTTTTTCCCTCTATAGATAAGGAGGCATTGTAGTTATCTCCCTGAATAGTCGTACTCGCATAGGCTCTGATTCCTAAGAAACCAGAGACTTTACACGATCCGATAATCTTGATAATCAGTCCATCTATACTGTTGGTGATAGCATTTAGATCTGTGTTAATGGTTGCATTTTTTAACGTCAGCGTCTTGTTTCCGTCAAACGTCACCGTACCGGAAATGCCAGTGCCTGTAATGTTTGATTTGTTGGCATCGGTCACTTGGACATCGCCAACTCTGACATCATAATTTGCCGCATTGGCATAAGACACGCTCCCTAAAAGGAGCAACAGAGTTGTGAATAGTTTCTTCATAATAGTAATTGTTTAATTGTTAGTATTTGTTTTAGGTCTTTCAACTGTAAAATAGTAAATGTTTCGCAAAAACACGCCCTCCCCATGTTAAAAAAAATAAAATTGACGATTACCTATGGTTTGCGCACTGTTTGGGGCGTGACAGGGTAACGACTTTTACTTACATGCGATTTTTTTCAAAAAAGGTTGCAAGGTTGTCAAAACACCGATGTACAAAGGGTTTGCAACCTCTGAAAGGTTGTCAGAGGTTGTCAAAAGGTTGTCAGAAAAGTCAGGTTTTCCAACCCTTTTCACAGTGGCCTCCGAGGATAGTCCAAACCCCTTTGCAGTAAGGGTTTCCGTAACACTATGTATGAAGCGAAGCAATAAATTCTCTAGAGAATTGAAGGGTTTGCTCCAAGCAAACCAATAACGAGGATGGCGATAAGCGTTGAATTCTCTAGAGAATTTAAAAACGATGTTCAGCATAAGCATGATGATGCAGCTACTTACAATCGACCTTAGAAGGAGCCGAGCCGCGGTGATACTTAGTTCGCTTAATTACTGACCCCACCCCTGCCCCTCCCCTAAAAGGGAGGGGAGGGCCTGCGGACTGCCCGACAGAGGGGTTGTTTATTTCGACAGATTCAATATTATCTACGATGAATTACCAACCACCCCTAACCCCTCCTTGCTAAGGAGGGGAAATGAATTGGTTTTGACACACCCTCAGGGGTGGGGTCAGTATCTAATAAACTGGGTACATGACATTGCCCCCCTACTTTTTAAAAAAGGCCAAAACGACGCTGTGTTCGCAAACACTGCCAAGAATCTGACAACCTTTTGACAACCTCTGACAACCTTTCAGAGGTTGCAAACCCTTTGTACATCGGTGTTTTGACAACCTTGCAACCTTTTTTGAAAAAAATCGCATGTAAGTAAAAGTCGTTACCCTGTCACGCCCCAAACAGTGCGCAAACCATAGGTAATCGTCAATTTTATTTTTTTTAACATGGGGAGGGCGTGTTTTTGCGAAACATTTACTATTTTACAGTTGAAAGACCTAAAACAAATACTAACAATTAAACAATTACTATTATGAAGAAACTATTCACAACTCTGTTGCTCCTTTTATATGCCTGCACTGACAGCCATAGGCGACATGATACGCGAACACGGCGACTACTTCAAGGTAGCCTTCTCGCTCAGCGGTACAGGTATCGAGCAACTGGAGTTCCACGCTCCGCAGGTACTTGAGAAGTTGCAGGAACTCAACCAGACCGGTTGCGTAGAATTCCTGGCCGAGCCTTACTCACACGGTCTCTCTTCTTTGGCCAACGAGGAGACATTCGCCCTCGACGTGCAGAAGCAGGCTGCAAAGATAGAGGAGCTGTTCGGACAGAAGCCGACTGTAGCACGCAACTCATCGCTCATCTATTCTGACGATATCGGCGGACAGATTGCCGCCATGGGCTTCAAGGGCATGCTCACAGAGGGTGCCAAGCACGTGCTGGGATGGAAGTCACCACACTATGTATATAACTGCAATATCGCTCCCAACCTGAAGCTGCTGCTGCGCGATGTGGAACTATCTGACGACATCTCGCTGCGCTTCAACAATCCCGACTGGGAGGGATATCCCCTCTTCGCCGACAGCTACATTGACCGCATTGCACGCCTGCCAGAGGAAGAGCAGATTATCAATATCTTCATGGAACTCTCTGCACTGGGTATCGCTCAGCCGCTCAGCTCCAACATCCTCGACTTCCTCAAGGCACTGCCTGCCTGCGCCAAGGAGAAAGGCATCACATTCTCTACTCCTACTGAGATCTGCATGAAGGTGAAGAGCGTTGGCAATCTTGATGTGCCCGACACTCTCAGCTGGGTTGACGAAGAGCGCGACTGCTCATGCTGGCTGGGTAACGCCATGCAGCGCGAAGCTTTCAACAAGCTTTACTCTGTGGCCGACCGTCTGCGCATTGCCGACGACCCCCGCATCAATCAGGACTGGGACTATCTGCAGGCTTCCAACAACTTCCGCTTCATGACTACCAAGCCCTCAAACGTAGGACTCGACCGTGGTATCTACAGAGGACCGTTCGACGCCTTCACAAACTACATGAACATCCTTGGCGACTTCATCAACAGAGTGAACGCCCTCTATCCCCTCGAGATTGAGAACGATGAGCTCAATGCCCTGCTCACCACCATCCGCAATCAGGGCGATGAGATTGAGATGAAGGATGCTGAGACAACCCGCCTGAAGGCTCGTTTAGAGAAGCTTGAGCCCGCCACCAAGGAGGAGAAGGCCAAGAAGGCTCCCGCCAAGAAAGCCGCTCCGAAAAAGGCTCCCGCCAAGAAGCCAGCAGCAAAAAAGGCTGAGAAGTAAACCGTCAGAGGCTTACATACCCAAAAGCCGCCACCCCAAGGTGACGGCTTTTTTATATTAAAAGAGAAAAGGTTTAGTTATTGATTGTTATCCTTTTGGTTCAGTCCCTTGATATAACAATCCATCAGGCTACCAACAGCCAAAGTCGTTACAAATAAAAAAGTAATTCCAGCCATAACATTTACATTAATAAGTTCGACAATCATGTTTCGACTGCAAAGATAAAAGGAGGGTGTCCCAAAAGTCGGGACACCCTATTTGTTTTTAATATCTTTTAAGATTATTGGCTATCATTTCCTTGATTTTAAGCCTTAAACTGGGAGGTTCCAGAACTTCTATTCCATCTCCATGCGACAACAGTTGCCCAATGAAATCAGCTGTGGGACGGATGTCGAACGAGAAATCGGCATATCCAGTGTCATCGCTGATCAGTTCGCGCTGGGAATGATGCAAAGGCAGGGTACGCAGATAATCAGGAGTCTTATTATAGGCACGAACTACGACGTGTTCCATTGGAGTATCGTCGGTGAGCACTCCAAAATACTCGGCGAAGTAGGCTTGTGGACAAAAACCGTCAGGCATATCAAAGGTCTCGTCTGTAAGCACAGCCTCTGTCATGCGGTCGAGAGCATAGATACGCATCTGGTTTTCCTTGGTTCTGGCCAACAGATACCAGCGCTGATGGAACAACTTCAAGGCATAGGGACAGACAATCTTCACATACCCTTCAGTGCCGAACTTCTGATAACCTATCTTGAGGCGGCGGTCAGTATGTATGGCATGGATAATAGTGCTAAGGTATTCCTCGCCGGCAGGGACATTCTCCAGCACAACGCGATCCTTTACTGCAGCGCTGTCGGCCAACACTCCATGAACAGTAAGAGTTGAAAATATCCACCTCTCGATACTGTCGTCATTTAAGACCTCTGGGTTGCTGATGTAGTATTTGTAGGTCTTAGGATCGCAGTCGATGATGATACTGAACATCTGGAGTATAGCATCACGGTGACGATTAAACGATGAGCGCTGCAGGGGGTTGCCTCCAGCCACCTCGTCATACTGCCACATCTGTTTCAGCTCCTCAAACGTCAGCTTGGAATGCGTCCTGAGCGTATTAATGATCCAGATGTACTGATAGAATATCTGAGCTGGTTTCACAAATATCTACTTGTATATTTCCTTTAACTTATCGCTAAGAGCCTTGCCTCGCAGATCGATGGCTATTATCTTGCCCTGCGGATCGACGAGAACGCTTGAGGGAATCGATGAAATGCCGTAGAGTTCGGCTGCTGCACACTTCCACCCTTTCAGGTCGCTCATCTGCGGCCAGCGCATGCCTAACTGCTGGATAGAACTAACCCATGAATCCTTTTTCTGGTCGAACGACACGCCTACCACCTCGAAGCCCTTGGCATGATACTGCTCATAGTTGGCTACGACGTTAGGCATCTCCTTGCGGCAGGGGCCACACCACGAGGCCCAGAAATCTACAAGGACATAATTTCCCCTTCCCACCCACTGGCTGAGTGTAACGTCTTGATCATTGACATCCTTCATGGCCAAATCGTGGAACATAGTACCAGGAGCACGTTTCTCATATCCAGCAAGCAACATCTTCGCAAGATCCAGTTCTGGATCGTCAAAGTATGCTGCCTTGGGATCTAAGGCCTCTTTAAGTCCCTCATAGCCAAGTCCATACACAGCATCCTTAATGTATGGCACAGGAATATGGTTGTCTTTGTTTTCGCGAATGATACGGCGCACAACCTGCAGTTGCAGTTCACTGAGCGAATCGATAGCCTGCATCATTTTTTCCATCTTGGCCTTAGTGGCTGGCTTTTCCGCTTTAGGGTCGGCAGCTATGAGTTCACGATACTGCTTGATGATGGCATCGCCCTGTACGTCGATAGCATCTAATTCGGCCTTATATACGTCTTGCTGGGCATTGGCTGCCATGACGGTTACTGCCATAACAAGGAGTGAGAGAAGTTTCTTCATATAGCTTTAAGTATTGATTTATGTCTGCAAAGGTACGAAATAATAAGGTAAAAGTGAATAGATAAAAGTGAAAAATTTGCTGTCTCAATATATAATTATCAATTTTATTTGTATCTTTGCGCTCAGATAGAATAACAGACAACAACTATGAAGATATTCCAAAGTTCAATTTTCCGCGCAATCTGCGCATTCGTGATAGGCGTACTATTGTTGAAATTCCCACAAGAGGGTGTTACATGGCTAACAATGGCAATTGGTGCTCTGTTTCTGTTGTCGGGAATAATTGCTCTTATAGCCTACTGGCAGGCCCGCAAGCATGCCGGAGAATATACCATCACCGACCAGCAGGGCCGGATAGTATCAGGCGGACAGCCAACCTTTCCTGTAGTAGGTGCAGGCAGCGTGATACTGGGACTGGTGCTGGTGCTCTCGCCCAATGCATTCACCAAGGGGCTGATGTATATGTTGGCAGCAGTGCTCATCTTAGGCGGCATCACTCAGTTTATGAGCCTTATATCAGCCCGTCGTCTGGGCAGAGTGCCTTTTGGCTACTGGGTTTGTCCGTCGCTGATTCTTCTCACAGGGCTGTTTGTAATCTTCAAGCCTATGGAGACAGCTGAACTGCCGCTGCTGATATTGGCTTGGTGTTCGCTGTTATACGGCGTCATCGAACTGATTAATGCCTTGAAGATTCACAGCATCAAAAAAGCTGCCGACTTGCAGCGTGACGCGCTGAATCGGCAGCAGGAAGATGAGCCTATCGCAGAGGAAATCAGTTCGGAAATCAATCGTGAGCCAGTAGATACCGACACTGTTTCTGACAAGGAAGACTATCCCGATTTCGTGGGATAATCATCATACATTTGTCACGATTCCCTCAATATAGGTTTTAAGGATGTGAATGCCGGTCTTATTCTCATGCCCCCAGGGGATGATAAGATCGGCAAATTTCTTTGTCGGCTCGATAAACTGGTCATGCATGGGTTTTAACACCTTCTCATAACGATCAAGCACCATATCGACGGTGCGCCCACGCTCTACAACATCACGACGGATATTGCGAATAAGGCGCACGTCAGAATCGGTCTCAACGAATATCTTCAGATCCATCATGTCGCGCAGCTTCTTGTAGTGCAGCGTCATGATGCCCTCAAGGATGATGACAGGCTTGGGTTCTACATGCACCGTCTCTGGCAGACGGTTGGAGATGATGTATGAGTATGTGGGCTGCTCTACGGCCTGTCCGTTCTTCAACTGCTTGATATGCTCCGTCAGCAGCTTCCAGTCGAAGGCATCTGGATGGTCGAAATTGATGGCCTTCCGCTCCTCGTCGGTCATTCCAGTGGTATCGTTGTAATACGAGTCCAATGGTATTACTGCCGCACAATTAGGAGGCAACACACTGGCAATCTTCTTGACGACGGTGGTCTTGCCTGAACCCGTTCCGCCTGCGATTCCAATAATAGTCATTTGGGGGGATTATTGAGCGTTATAGTTATTACTTCACCTCTTTCACGAGATACACTAAAGTAGGCAGGTGGTCGCTATATCCATCGAGCCACACACCACCAGCATGGGTACGCAAAGGATTGCCCTTGTAGTTGCCGTCTTGCTGGAACAGATAGTCGCGACGGAATATCTGTGGCTGAAACAGTGTGAGACCCTCAAACTTCCTTGTGCCTTCGATGTCGAGCAGATTGCGCGACAGGATAATCTGGTCGAAGAGGTTCCACGCATTATTGTAAGACAATGTACCCGTTCCACTATCATGAATTTTCCAGAATGGATTGTATAGTCCACCCTCCTCTACATCTTCCATATTGCGGCGGGCTCCGAGAGCCTCAGACATTGAGGGGTCTTTCGGATCGTCGTTCATATCGCCCATGATAATCAACTTCACATTGGGGTCGTCCTGCTGGAGTGAATCCTTTACAACGCGCAACTGACGACCGCCCAGTTCGCGATAGTAGGAAGTGGCTCCACGCGATGGCAGGTGGTTGACAATGATGGTGAGATGCTCGCCAGCCAGAGTGCCGCTGACAACGAGGAATCCACGTGTGGCACGCCCCTTTTCGATATCCTCCTGTTTCTCATATACGTATGGCACGAGCTTGACATCGCGAACTGAGAAAAGCGCAGGATTGTAGAGCAAGGCACAGTCAACGCCACGCTGGTCCGGCCCTTCGATATGAACGAACTGGAAGTTACGCTCCTTAAGTGGCGGCTCATTGCAGAGGTCTGTCAGACAATGGGCATTCTCTACCTCGCTGACACCAATGGCAGCACAACCAACAAGCGGCAACTTGTCAGTACCCATCTCAGAGAGCACACGCGACATGTTATGCAATTTGTGGGTGTACTTCATCTCTGACCACTTATTACGACCTTCTGGCAGATACTCATAGTCGTTGTGACCTTCGTCGTGCTGAGTATCAAATAGATTCTCCAGATTATAAAAACCGATGGCGTAAGCGCTCAGTTTACGCTCCTGAGCCTGAGCATTCAGCATTCCGATGAGGAAGAAAACTGCTGTAGTTAATAATAGCTTTTTCATATAGTTTAAGATTTATGTTGCGAAGATAGTCAATAAAATTGAGATTCTCGCATTTTTTCAAAAAAAATATTTGTAAACATGGTTATTTTTACATTTTATTTGCTATCTTTGCACCAAACAAGTGAATTTACTACTTAATTTAAATCTTAATGCTTATGAAGAAAAAGCTCACATTAGCAGTGATGGTTTTTTTCATCGCACCGATGGCTTTCGCCCAAACTGATGACAAGAAACAGCAGGAGGGACAGGACGCCATTCTGAGCGAGCAGGCCTTCACCTTCACGGAAGCTCAATTAGGCGAAGATGATGATATGTCACAGAACGTGACTATCATCTCATCGAACCAGAACATCTATGCCTCACAGGTGGGATATCGGTTCAGCGCCTTGCGTTTCCGCTATCGTGCTTTTAACCAAAAGTACAATGAAATCTACATCAACGGTGCTCAGATGAACGACATGGAGAGCGGCCAGTTCCGCTACTCATTAGTCGGTGGTCTGAATCAGCAAACCCGTGGCGTGGAAAACGCACTACCTTTCGAAGTCAACAACTTCGCCATGTCAGCCATGGGCGGCTCAAACAACTACAATTTCCGCCCCAGTCGCATGGCAACAGGACAGCGAGTGACCCTGACAGGTGCCAACCGCAACTACACTGTACGCGGTATGTACACCTACAACAGCGGTCTGCGCCCTGACGGATGGGCATTCTCTGCCAACGTCACTTACCGCTGGGCCAACATGGAGACGTCGAACGTTGATGGAACATTCTACAACTCACTCTCTTACTTCTTTGGAGCAGAGAAGAAGCTGAATGACAAACATGCAGTATCTCTGGTAACATGGGGTAACCCTACTGAGCGTGCAGGACAGGGCGCCTCTACCGATGAAATGTACTGGCTGGCCAACGACCGCCACTACAACCCCTACTGGGGCTATCAGAACGGCAAGAAGCGCAACTCACGTATCGTTAACGACTTCGCTCCCACATTGCTCCTCACATGGGACTATAACGTCAGTGACAAGCTGAAGATCTCTACCACCCTCACTGGACGTTACTCTATTTACAAGAGCACGAAGCTAAACTACAACAATTCTGAGAATCCACAGCCAGACTACTGGAAAAACCTGCCATCAAGCTACTACGATGTGTGGTATAGCGACGACAAGACAGGACGCACTCTTGCAGGCTACAACGATTTCATTCGCGCTCGTACCTATCTTACTGGTAGTGAAGAGGCCCGCCAGATTCAGTGGGACCGCCTGTATTATGCCAACCAGGCCAATAATGCCAAAGGTTCTGATGCTCTGTATTACATCCAGGCTAAGCACAACAACAACTTTAACCTGACACTGTCATCAAACTTCAGGAATGAACTCAACAAATATACCATGTGGAACGGTGGTATCCAATTGGGCACAAACAAGGGTATGCACTACCAGACTGTTGACGACCTGCTTGGTGCCAACCATTTCAGCAACCTGAACACCTATGCCATAGGTAACTATCCTATGGGCGACCCACGTGTATATTACGACCTGAACAACAAAGATGCCAAGGTGGGTGAAGGCGACCGTTTCGGCTATGACTACAACATCCTGGTTCAGAAGGCTCAGCTGTGGCAGGCACTGCGCTACAAGAAGGGTGCTATGGCAACCTTTATAGCAGGCCGCATTGGTGGAGTCACCATGCAGCGCGACGGTAAGATGCGTAATGGTGTGGCTGAGGCCCTCGGCGTATCTTCTTACGGAAAGAGCGGTACGGCTAAGTTCCTCGAAGGTGGTGTTAAGGGCGCTCTGACCTACAACCTTGGTGCAGGCAATACCGTACAGATTGGTGCAGGTTACGAATTGAAAGCCCCACAGGCTCAGGCAGCCTTCGTATCACCTGAGGTTAACAACGACTACGTATTCAATCTGAAGAACGAAAAGTTGTTTAGCTCAGAGTTAGGCTACCAGTATGAGACATCATGGATGAAAGCCAACATCAGCGGCTACTACAGCCAGGTGAAAGACGCCACAGAATGGCAGTGCTTCTTCTACGATGATATCAACTCATTCTCATACGTCTCAATGACAGGTATCAAGAAAGCCTACTACGGTGTTGAATGGGGTTTGAACTTCAAGATCACTCCATCCTTCAGCATCAAGACCCTTGGCACTATCAGCGAGGCTAAGAACACCAACAATGCCGACGTGGTGTTCATGAATTCTACTGAAGGAAAATACTACTCTGATATAGTATATAATAAGAACATGCGCGAGGCCGGCACACCACTCACCGCTATGAACCTGACACTTACATACAACGCAAAAGGCTGGTTCATCGACGTCATCGGCAACTGGTTCGACCGTATCTATCTCTCTTATTCTCCCTCATATCGCTACCGTTCTACACTCGACAACCGACAGAAGTCGTATGAGAACAGCGGTATCGCAGCAGAGAAGGTGTATGACGTGAACGAAGCTGGTGAAAAGGTACTCCTCGCCAGTGCTGTTGCTCAAGAGAAGGGCAAGGGCGGCTTCATGCTCGACCTGTCAATCGGTAAGAGCATCCGTATGAAGAAAGGCCAGCTCTCTGTCAACCTCATGCTGACCAACCTGCTCAACAATATGGATATGGTTACTGGCGGCTACGAGCAAAGCCGAAGCAACTACTCTGTGAATACTACGACAGGAGAAGTGGGCGGAGCCCGCATCTACAAGTTCGACCGTAACCCGAAGAAGTATTACACCTACGGTATCAACGGTATGCTGAACATTGGTTACAGATTCTAAAACGCAAACGACTATGAAGACAAGTAAGTATATTCTCTTTGCGCTGGCCGTGCTCGGCCTGACCACCTCTTGCCAAGATGGCGACTGGGACGCACCCGCTACTGAAAATTCTATTGAATCCTACGGCAACAAGTACATCCAGGCCACTAACCTGAAGACCATTGCCGAGTTGAAGGAGCTCTATAAAAATGAAATCAACAACAACAGTCTGAAGGAAGTGAAGACACCCCTGCAAATCAAGGGTATCGTCACTGGTAACGACGAGGGCGGCAACATCTACAATTCGCTCTACATCCAGGACAACACTGGCGCCATTGCCATCAGTGTTGGTCAGGGTGGACTGTTCGGCCCCTTTGCCGTTGGTCAGCCTGTGATAGTTGAACTGCAAGGACTCTACGTTGGAGGCTACGGCAAGCAGCCCCAGATAGGAACAACCTATACTAACCCCAACAAGGAAGGTGCCACACCACAGGTAGGCCGCATGAGCCGCTACATCTGGCAGAACCACTATCGGCTGCTGCTGCCCGATGACGAGTTGGTAATCGGACTTCTGGTTACTCCCATCGAGGTGAAGTGGAACTTCAATAGCCTCGACCTGGCCCAAGACTGTGCCAAGCTCATCACACTGAAAGGCGTGACACTGGCCGAGGCCGACGGCAAGGCAGTCTTTGCTCCCAACGACGGCAGCGTCAGTCTGACAGCCAACTGCGCCAACCGCGTCATCAGCGGAGTCAGCAACGTAGTACTGCGCACCAGCACCTACGCCGACTTTGCCAACCAGATAATGCCTACAGAGCGTGTAGATATTACAGGTATTGCCACTCGCTACAACGATGTATGGCAGTTGCTGATGCGCACAGAAGCCGACATCGTGAAATCCAATACAGAGGCACCGCCTGTAGCCGAGCCTAAAGGCAGCGGAACAGAAGCAGACCCATTCAACGTAGCTGGCGTGACGAAGTACACCAAAGGACTGGCTGCCGACAAAGAATCGGGCGTGATCTATGCCAAGGGCATTATCACCACAGTGAGCGAAATAGATCTCACAGGCACATACGGCAATGCCACATACCTCATCTCCGACAGAGCTGACGGAGCAACTGGTACTTTCCAGATTTACCGCGGTTTCGGTCTCAACGGACAGAAGTTTAATGCTCCTGGAGCCACAATTATCAAGGCTGGTGATGAAGTTCTCATCAAGGGCAAGGTTATCAACTACAAGGGCAATACTCTGCAATTTGCACAAGGCAGCACAATCCTGTCCATAAAATAATCAATAACGAAATAAAAACAAAAACAATAATATTATGAAAAGAATAGCTAATTATCTGATTGCGATGGCCATCATGGCCTTCACATTCACCAGCTGTGAGGACGTTCCCTCTCCTTTTGGAGAAATCGTCAAGCCATCTTCTGGTGATGTCATCAAGGTTGACCCAACGGGCACTGGTACAGAAGCTGACCCATACAATGTGGCAGCCGTGCTGGAGTATCTCTCTGGACTGGGCGCCGATGTCCAGTCACCCAACGAGGTTTTCATCAAGGGTATTATCAGCGAAGTCTCGGATATCGATGTTTCAGGCACCTATGGCAATGCTACCTATTACATCTCTGACGATGCAGATGGCAAGGCCAATAAATTCTACATCTATCGCGGCTTCGGACTCGGAGGCAAGAAGTTCAACGAGGGCGCAACAGCTATCAAGGTTGGTGATAATGTTACCATTAAGAGTAAGGTTGTCAACTACAAGGGTAACACCCCTGAAACTGTTGCCAACAACTGTATCATCGTCGAGCTGAACGGTGCGAAGGACAGCGGTGGAGATACTCCTACCCCAACTTCTGACCTCGGCACGAAGGATGCTCCTATCACTGTAGCAAAAGCTCTTGAGACTATCAACAAGCTGGCAGACGGTGGCGAAACTGGTGAGGCATACGTTAAGGGTATCATTTCGAAGGTTCAGTCATACAACAGCCAGTACAAGAGCATTACTTACTACATCTCCGACGATGGTAAGGAAGCCAACGAGCTGCAAGTATATAGCGGAAAAGGCCTGAATGGTGCAGAGTTCTCTGCCAAGGAAGACCTTGCTGCAGGCGACGTCGTTGTTGTCAAGGGTACATTGAAGAAGTATGTCAAGAATGGCACTGTAACTCCAGAAATCAACCAGTCGAGCGAAATCGTTTCACTCACCAAGGGCTCTGGCGGCGGTGGAAGCGACACACCTTCTGGCACTGCATCAGGCACTGGTACTAAGGCCGATCCATTCAACATTGCAGCAGCTATCGCAAAATGTAAGGAGATTGGCCAAACAGCATCAACAGAAAAGTATTATGTTAAAGGTATTGTTGTGAAAGGCGGAACGGCATCTGGTGGCTACGGAAACGTGACATTCACCATGGGTGACACCAAAGATGACGCCGAGGTATTCACAGCTTATCAGGTTGCCGGCTCTGACGGCGAAAGTCTTGCTGACGGCTACACTGTCGATGCAGGTGCTGAGGTTATTGTTTACGGCCCCATCTACAATTACAAGGGCAACACACCTGAAACTTCTGGCAAGAGTTCAGCTCAGATTGTGACCATCAATGGCAAGAAGACAAATGAATCCGGAGACAACACTGGCGGTGGTGGGACATCTGCCGAAGGCGACATAACTGCAGTCTTTGGTGATTTGGATTGCAGCAACATTGCTTCCATAAAGCTCAGTGACGGCACAACATTGTCTGTAAGTCAGGAAGACGGCAAGAGTGCGCCTATATATCACGAAAGCACAAAGATAATTCGTATATATGCCCATAATGCCATAACTATTAATGCCGGCAGTAAGAAGATTTCCAAGATTGTCTTCAGCTACGACACATACAACGGCACTGCTTATAGTGGCAATGATGAAATGTACGGCGAAGTTGGTAGCAGCAAGCTGTCTCCTGCAAAAGACGATAAGACAGTAACGTTCACTAATATCAATAATAGTACTATTAAAGTGGTGAATTGGTTGGATTCAGGCAATAGTGGCGGTACACAGTTCCGCATAACTCAAATTGCTATTACTTATGCCAAGTAATTAAGCCAAGCTTCCTTAATGGCCGCAGCGTGAAAGCGTTGCGGCCGTTTTTTGTCTTATTTCCCTTTGCAAAGTTTGCACCAGTAGAGAAAAATGCGTACCTTTGCAGGCAAAATGATTTTAAGCATGAAAAAGTTAATTACACTGGTGGTCTTGGCCGTTCTAGCCATAGGCACCGCAAATGCACAAGACAACGACGTGATAGGTAAAAGCAACATCAAACTGAAAAGCCGCATGATGACCCCTGAGGCACTATGGGCTATGGGGCGCATAGGTGGTGTTGAAGCCTCACCAGACGGCAAGCGAGTGGTATATCAAGTGGGCTATTACTCTGTAAAGCAAAACAAAGGTCATCAAGTGCTCTGCCTGATGAATGCCGACGGCACAGACAACCGCCAGCTGACTACCAGCGCAAAGAACGAGACAGACCCCACATGGCTCGACACAGAGACTATTGCCTTTATCAGCGGAGGCGAAGTATGGGCAATGAAGGCAGACGGCAGTGAGCGCCGCCAACTGTCGAAGAGTGACGGCCAGGTAGAAGGTTTCAAATTCTCGCCCAACCTCCAGAAGATTATCATCATCAAGTCGATACCCTTCCACGAAATCATCAAGAAGAATCCCGATGACCTGCCCAAGGCAACAGGACGCCGAGTGACCGACTTGATGTATCGCCACTGGGACCACTATGTGGAAAGCATCCAGCACCCGTTTGTATATAATGTCAACAATGACCGGACTATTAATAGCGATGGAGAAGACATTCTCGAAGGTGAACCCTACGAGTGTCCTATGGAGCCGTTTGGCGGCATAGAGCAACTGGCATGGAGCCCTGATTCAAAGACCATAGCATACACATGCCGCAAGAAGACAGGCAAACAGTATGCCATCTCTACCGACTCGGATATCTATTTATTTGATTTGGATAGCCATAAGACAAAGAATCTCTGCAAGCCAGAAGGTTATAAAACTCCTGAAGCAGATGCCACACACACCTTGGCCGACCAGGCTGTCAACTCACAGTCATATACAACAAACAGCGGCTACGACCAGAACCCACAATTCTCACCTGACGGCAAACAGATAGCATGGCAGTCGATGGAGCGCGACGGATATGAGGCCGACCTCAACCGTCTCTGCATCTATTCCATGGAGACTGGCGAAAAGCGCTATATCAACTGGAAGAGCGACGTGGAAGCATTCTGTTGGGCTCCGCTGAAAGACAAGCAGGCACAACTCTATTTCCTCAGTGTATGGCACGGCTGCAACAACATGTACAGCATTGACAAGAAAGGTGGCGTAAAGCAGTTGACGGAGACTTGGGACGACTGGACCAGTTTGCAGCTGGCCAATGACGGCAAGCGCATTCTGGCAACTCGACAGAGCCTCAGCGCTCCTACCGACATCTACATGGTGACACCCACTGCCAAGAAGAAAACGGGCAACAATTCATCCGCTGCCGACATCCAGCAGATATCCTTCGAGAACAAACACATTCTCGACCAGCTGACATTGGGAAAGATGCAGCAGCGCTGGGTAAAGACAACCGACGGCAAAGAGGAACTGGTATGGGTAATGCTACCCGCCAACTATGAAGAGGGAAAGAAATACCCCACACTGCTCTTCTGCGAGGGTGGACCACAGAGTCCTGTCAGCCAGTTCTGGTCATATCGTTGGAATTTCCAGATTATGGCCGCCAACGGCTATGTTGTAATTGCTCCTAATCGCCACGGACTCCCTGGCTTCGGACAGGAATGGAAAGAAGAGATTAGCGGCGACTGGACAGGACAGTGCATGGACGACTATCTGAGCGCAATAGACGACGCTGCCCAGAATCTGCCTTTTGTCGATAAGGACCGTCTTGGTGCAGTAGGTGCTTCATTCGGAGGCTTCAGCGTATATTATCTGGCAGGCCACCACAACAAGCGCTTCAAGGCTTTCATTGCCCACGACGGAGCCTTTAATCTGGAGTCGATGTACACAGACACTGAGGAGGTATTCTTCTCTAACTGGGAATATGATGATGCCTACTGGAAGAAGAACCGCACACAGCGTGCCGCAAAGACATACGAGAACTCACCTCACAAGTTTGTTGACCAATGGGACACTCCCATACTGTGCATTCATGGCGAGAAGGACTATCGCATTGTTTACAACCAAGGAATGGGAGCCTTCAATGCAGCAAAACTGAGAGGAGTCCCTGCCGAGCTGCTCATCTTCCCTGACGAGAATCACTGGGTGCTTAAGCCCCAGAACGGCATTCTGTGGCAGCGCACATTCTTCGATTGGCTCGACCGCTGGCTGAAGTGAAGTAAATCGTAAATAAATGTATTGATAATAAGTAAATCGATAATAAACATTATGACACAACAGATTCAAAAAACCCTGCGCGACTCTGCGGCCATGCGTTGGACCGCGCTATTGCTGCTGGCACTTGCAATGTTCTGCAGCTACATCTTCATGGACATTCTATCACCTATCAAGGACCTCATGCAGGAGACCAGAGGCTGGGACTCTACCGCATTCGGCACCATGCAAGGTTCAGAGGTATTCCTTAATGTGTTTGCCTTCTTCCTCATCTTTGCAGGAATCATTCTCGACAAGATGGGTGTACGCTTCACAGCAGTGCTGTCGGCAGCAGTAATGCTGGTTGGTGCCTGCATCAAGTGGTATGCAGTAAGTGAAGGCTTCATGGGCAGCGGCCTTGAGACGTGGTTCACAAACAATCTTAACTATATCCCTGTATTCGAAGAGTTGGGCGTAAGTCCTTTCTACGAGGGCATGCCTTCATCTGCCAAATTTGCTGCCTGTGGCTTCATGATATTCGGCTGTGGCTGCGAGATGGCAGGCATTACTGTTTCGCGTGGTATTGTCAAGTGGTTCAAGGGCCGCGAGATGGCTCTTGCCATGGGTTCGGAAATGGCACTTGCCCGTCTGGGCGTTGCCACCTGCATGATATTCTCGCCGTTCTTTGCCCGCTTGGGTAACGAGGTCAGCGTAAGCCGCTCGGTGGCCTTCGGAGTAGTACTGATGTGTATCGCCCTCATCATGACCATCGTGTATTTCGTAATGGATCAGAAGCTCGATGCTCAGACGGGCGAAGCCGAAGAGAAAGACGACCCATTCAAGATCAGCGACCTGGGCAAGATTCTCAGCGATAGCGGATTCTGGATTGTAGCCTTGCTCTGTGTACTTTACTACAGTGCTATCTTCCCCTTCCAGAAGTATGCCGTCAACATGCTGCAGTGCAATCTTACGCTCAATGAGCCTGCACAGGATTCGTTCTGGGCATCCAGCAGCATCACCATCGTGCAGTATGTCATTATGCTCATCGTAGCTGCTGCAGGCTTCGCTTCGAATTTCCAGAAGAACAATTCCAAGAGGTTTGGCCTCCTGGCCATCAGTATTATTGCCCTCATCACCTACTGTTATATGGGCTTTATGCGCCAGACTGCCGAGAGTATCTTTGCTGTATTCCCACTGCTGGCCGTACTTATAACCCCAATTCTGGGCAACTATCTCGACAATCATGGTAAGGCAGTATCGATGCTCGTACTTGGCTCGCTGCTGCTCATCGGATGTCACCTGACATTTGCCTTCATACTGCCGCTCTTCAAGGGCAGCGCCGTGGGTGGCGTAATCATCGCCTATGCCACTATCCTGGTGCTTGGTGCCTCATTCTCGCTGGTACCTGCCTCACTGTGGCCCAGTGTCCCCAAGTTGGTTGATGCCAAGGTAATCGGTTCGGCCTATGCCCTCATCTTCTGGATTCAGAACATCGGTTTGTGGCTGTTCCCACTGCTCATCGGCAAGGTGCTCGACGCCACCAATCCAGAGGGAACCAGTCCTACGGAGCTCAACTATACTGCTCCGCTCATCATGCTGGCATGTCTTGGCGTTGCAGCTCTCATCCTCGGATTCATACTGAAGGCTGTCGATAAGAAGAAAGGCTTAGGATTGGAAGAACCCAATATCAAGGGCTAAAAAGTATATAAACATACTCTATATATTAGAGGTGAGAAGGCATAAGCACTCTCACCTCTTATTTATTGCGAACTTAGTAGATCAGTATAGACCCTGGGGGACGACATTACTTCAATCCTATAGATTAATTATTTCTATCTATGAGATTGCTCCGTTCTCGTGTGTGTCATGCTGCCCTGCCGTTTCCCGTTTTCCCGTTGTGCCGTTTTCCCGTTTTGCCGTTTCGTCATGCGTTTTCAGTTTTGTCACCCGTTTCCAGTTTACATAATTCTTTATTATATTTATATATATTATCTATATCTCTAAGTATTATTTTTAACTTATCA
>CAMHLV010000050.1 GCA_946186115.1 uncultured Prevotella sp.
TGGTATCAGAAGTCGTGGGATCTGAACCATCAATAGTATAATATGCCTTGCTTTCAGAATGAGCAGTAATGGTTACTGATTGTTCAGGATAGAATGTTTTTGAATCAGGATTTATTGTAGGAAGCTTTTCATTAACATTTGTCAGATATATTGTATATTTCGCTTCTGCAACCTCCATTGTGCTGGTGCGCTTGTTAACGGTAATATCATTTACGTTTTCATATCTTACCGTTACAATAGCCATACCGGATTTTGTACCTAACGATATTTCTCCTGTGGACGCATCAACACTAACTTCTGCTCCATTGTAATTAGCTACAGAATATGTAATATTAATACCTGATCCGCTTGAAGCATCAATATTCTGCTTTTTTACCTTATCATAATAAGTGGCTGTGACTGCTGGTTCTTCAATCGATTCAGTTCCTACATTTTCATGATATGTGTATTGTGACAGGTTTAATGTCGTAGCAAAATGATACCAATAATTATTAGTGGACATCGTGCTCACGTAGTCACCGTCTGAGGCACTGTTAATTTGTACACCTGAGATTTTACGACCAGCTACTTCCGTTGAGAACACACCAGTACGCTCAATATCGTAAATAACGTGAGGCTCGTTAAGCAGGCCTTCTATGGTATAGTTGGTCCCTGTAGAACTGAACTTACCATAAACAGCATTGCTAGAATTAGGTGTACCTATGGCATCAACACTTTGAGCAGTGCTTCGATGAGTTCCTGCTGCTGAAGGGTCGTACGTTACATTTTCAGGCCTATCATGGATGATGATGTTGAACCTGACGGGAATCACAGAACCAGCCTGCTCGATAGAACCTGCGTTGTCCTTATAACACTGTAAGTTGACAAATACATAGTCATTTCCCAACAGATCATCGATATAGATAGGCAAGGCACCGCCATCCATCTTATAGAGATACTGGCTCTTAGAGGGGTCGTCCTTGTAGATGGTACGTGCCTCACCGTCGCGTACATAACGCGACACAGCAATAGGTGTAGTGTTCTTACCTGTAGAGAACCATATTTCCTGTATGTTCTGAGCTACACCGGCATCGTTAAGTTTCAAATAGAGCACGCGGCCGTTGGGGAAGTCTTCGACTACGGTAGTAGAACCATCGAGGCTGGTACCATAGACGTCGTCAACCTTCGTTGTGCATTCCTTGTCCAGATAGAAATCGAAATACATACCCGTAGTACGTTCCGTAACATTGACGTTAAATGTTCCAGAAGCAGTGCTATTAGTAAATAAGGCAGCATAGGCAGGCTTTGGCGTGGTCGTTACAGTGACAGGAACAGGACCACCCGTCTGGTCACTGGCTCGAACCACGTTGCCATCAATGGTGACACCTATATCGTTAGAACCCAGACTGTAGGTAAAGTCAAAATACGTATCGTAGTCCACAGGGTCGTCGTCGTCTGCCATCTCAATGACATTGCCGCTGGCGTCAAAGCCTATCGGATTACCACTGGCATTGGTGATGATAGGCATGATGGTACGACGCTGGCGCTGCTGAATGTTCAGATCTTCCAGCTTGATAGAGAAAGGCAGCTTACCCGTTACCGTGAACGGGACAACAAGTGACGACTCAGCATAGGTTTCGTTACCTGCGAACTTGAAGGTCAGCGTAGCAGTACCTGCCGACTTCACCTTCAGACCTTTGATGGTGAATTTCTTGTTATTTAAATCTAATTCGATGGTTGCGCCTGTAGCTTTGATGATTGCCTCGTCGCTCGAAGTGACTGAGAAGTTACCTTTGTCGTCAGATGTCAGGTTGATGTCACCGCTATAAGAATAGGTGATTTCGTAATTCTCGCTATTCTCTCCCGAACCAGAATAGGCATAAGAGGTAGCCTGACCAGTATTGCTCAGCGTCAACTTCGGCTTGGAGGTGGTCACCTCGATACCAGAGAGGTTGAAACCGCTGTTCTTCGAGTACACCCAAACTTCTGCACCGTTAGGATAGTTCTCGGCATCAATGGTAAATGATCCCTTTTCCAACTTAGAAGCGCTACTTGTCAAGGTGGTCTTCTCTGTTCCTTCCGAGAATTTACCGTCTTTTGCAGCCACACGAATAGCTGCTTTACGTTCACTACCATTGCTTCCCGTTGAACCAAACACATTGACTGTTGAGCCTGCTGCTACCTTGAAGTGAACGACACGGTAGGAGGCGTCGGATGGGTATGTTCCACCGAACTTCAACTGGCGAGTAAAATTGTAGGTTTTATCACCATCGGTAATGCTCTTGGCGGTATTGTCAAAACTCATCTTCTTTGAAGAGTTCGCCACAAGTTCCATGTTGTCGATGACGGCAATCTCAGCAATCTGGCTGGCAGGGAAGCCGTCAGCCTCCTCAAAGTCCCAAAGCTTTTCACTGACTTGTGTCAGCGTAGCTCCAGAGCTGGTAGTAAACGACAATGTTTGCTCAACATTATTTACGCCGCTCGACTTAATCTTCCCTGCAGGAATGACGATCTCATAGAGTGTATTGGGAGCAAAGGTTGTCCCCATCGTATGAGTCAGAGTCTGTTTAGTCAAATCGACAGCAAAATCAACGGTGTTTCCATTGACAGTTCCTCGGATATAGTTTATTTCATTAGTTGTGGTGTACTGACCCTCTACCAAGCTAAATGCCTTGTTGGCTGTTAACACTATTGTGTTGCCTATCTCAGCGTTTGTCGTAGATGTTGGCGTGGTCAGCGACAAGGTTGGTGCCGTGGCAGCATTAACGGTGATAGTTGAAGAAGTAGTTGATGCCGTTCCTTGATAATTGTCAGAACCATTAAAAGTAACTGTTAAAGTAGCCTCACCCGTGCCAACAACTTTAACGCCATCAATATACATTCGGTTTTCACTAGCCTTATAAAAGGCAGTCACACCTTCAGTACTCAAAACATCTGTTTTAGAAGAAGTGATAGAGAAAGAAGGTTTTTCGAGAGTACTTAAATCGGGCTCGATATTTACTTTTACTCTCAGGTATCCGCTTGTACCATAGTCAGTATTCTTCTCAAATGTAGTAGAAACACTGGTTGCAGCAGTTCTACCTGCAGAAGAGTTACCAGTAGGATTCAGATAGTAGAGAATATCATTGTTGTTGAAATCGAACATCGACAATGTCGGTTTCGGTGCTGTTTTTGGTGTGGTAATCTTAATACCTTTAATATGAGTATAACTACTACCATTACGTCCGAAATAGAATACGGCATTCTCGCTACTGACAGCGATGGTCTTGGTGATAGTTGGCTGAGCACCCGAGGCTGTTGAATAGCTACTGGCATCTGAGGTTGAAATGGTTGTAGCACCATCTTTCAAATTGTATCGATAGCCAGCAGTGGACGACGTGTAGTCGTGGTAGAAAGTGACGGTAATCTCACCTTTAATACCTGTCAACGGGATGGCAACAAAATAGTTGGGACTCATGTTGTTGTCGCCAAAAGTCAGTCCGCTTGACGATAGATTGAAAGTTGACTTGTCTTTGTTGTTGTGATAGAAGTAAATGTCCTTTTTATCTACAGTAATTTTGGTTTCGCCAGTTTTGGAAAACTCTGTACCGGTCGGGAATTTAGCGTTGTCTGTGAAATCAAAGTCCACAAGCGTCGTTTCACTTTGCGCCCACAATTTACCTCCTCCAAGCACTACCTGGAGAAAGGTCAATAACAAAAGAAGTCTTTTGGTCATGATGTTATTAATTTTGGTCTGAAATTCGAATTTAGTAAGTATAGTAAATATAACAGGGTGCAAAATTAGGTATAATTACTTGAAAACAAAAACTTTTGTGGGAATATTTTAACAAAAAAAACGTAATCGTTTACGATTTGTTACATAAAACACTATTTTACAGCAGAAGAATTCCCCCGAAAGGGAAAATAGAAAGACATTCCACAAAGGAAAAACAGCGAATCACTGATTTTCGGTGCCGCAATGAGGGCAGACGCCAATGTGGCGGAGAGGCTTGCCGCACTGACCGCAACGGTAGCGATAGTGGGAAAAACGGAAGTAGCGCCAGAGGGCATAGATGATGTAGGCTAACAGGAGTGGATAGCCAACATAGTAAAGGGTGAAAATGCTGAAAACCACATAGTTGACGGCACAAACGGCGGCAAGGCCAGCAAGGTAGAGCAGTGCCTCGGCAGGCTGCAAACGGCTCAACACATCTTCTACACTTGCTATGCTGACAATGATGATAGCCCAAACGAAAGCAGTGAAGATGCCGAGATGGGCGGGCAGCGAAAACGGATTGAGCGAGGGATGGTAGTAGAAGTGGCGCCACGACTCTGGCCAGAAGGTCTGGATGGTGGCATAGAGGGCCGCCGACGAAGCTACCAGAAGGCATAGCAGCGTGGGATAGAAACTGTCAATATCGTTAAAATGTACGATATATGCATTGTGGCGCATCAGTCGGATGGCGTAAGCAGCACCTACCACGGCACACAAAGCGAGGAAAATAAGCAGGTGGGCATCGGAGAAGAAATCGATGAACTGCGAGATAGGATCATCGGGCGATACACCTTGCAGAAGGTCGCACTCGCGAATCCATCCCTGGGTGTATTGGTCGCGGGCTACCTTTACCCATACGGAGTCGATGGTATCTGTTGGGACGGTTTCTATCTCGGCAACGACAATGCGCTCACCTTTAGTGACATAGAGAGTGTCGAAAGCGGTTTCGGGCAATGCGTCGGCAAGAGGCAGACTGGGGGCATTGACCACAAAATTGTAGTTCTGGGTATAGTGGTGTGTAGTGGAAAACGAGATGGAATCTATCTGCTGTCGAGTGAGATCCCAGGCATCAGGCGTGCGCTGGCGATGGTTGTAGCAAGCTGTAAGTAGCAGCGCCGCAAACAGCATCATTATAATCTTATTTTTCGGCATAGACATTCATTTGACATTTCTTGCAATCGAACTCAAGGCGGAAAGTGCGTCCGTCGCCCAGACGAAGCGAGAGGGGCTCGTGCCACTGAGGTCGCTTGCCTCCATGTTTTACACAGTAGCCCATGGCATAGCGCAGACAGTGGCGGCACTGCATGAGAGGGCCTTTGCCACCGTGCAATTCATAGGCTGTGGGCTGTGAGACACCATAGAATTCGCACGCCTGACGATTGGCAATATTGTAAAGATATGGATAGTCGTAGGGCTCCAAAGAACTCGAGGGCGAGGATGATGAAACTCGATGGGCTTGAGGATGAAGCCAGCTGGACTCGAGTCCCAGAGCGGTAACGAGTCGGCGCCGCATGTCGGACAACAAACTGCTGGGAATGAAATAGTTGAAGCCGTCGGGCAGCTCTACCCCACTACACTCATAGGGAGTGCCGCCGAGTTTCGACAACTGGCGGATGATATTGTCACGCTGTGGCTTTTCGGCTTGCTGATGACTGCATTCAACAGACACCGACACTCCCTCGGCACTGAGACGGAATCCGTCGGCGGTGACATCGAGGTGCATGACAACGGGTATCTTGCGCTCGGCACTCACTCGCGACAGACGGCGCTCAAACTCCTGATCGCTATTGCGATAGAGCGCTGTGCCGGGATGCAGGCCTGAAGGCATCTGATGTGGAAACAACCGGTTGCCCTCGGCTCGATTTACACGGAAACCTACCAGCTCGTGCTCTTCGTTGATGAAACAGAGTCCGTCGCCATTGGCAAACGATGCCGTGGTGGCAACATTGAACGAACCGGAGCGCAGTTCCTTGACCTTGCCGACATACTCGCCCATAGCTTTTGGAGTATCGGGCGAATAGATTTCAGGCTGACGGCCATTGAGGAAATACGTGGTGAAACCACGGTTGAAAGTCTTGCGGAGGTCGGGAGTGAAATCATATGACACCCTACCGCGAGAGGCACGGCAGTATCTGTCGGGATGGCGGCGCACTATTTCGTTGAGCTGCTGACTGTAGGCGGCAGTGACGTTCTTCACATAGGTGACATCCTTCAGTCGCCCCTCTATCTTGAACGAGGTGGCTCCAGCCTCGACAAGTTCTTCGAGGTGGTTGAGCTGGTTGAGGTCACGCAGCGACAACAGGTGGCGCTGATGCTCTATTTCACGCCCGTCGGCATCTATCAGGTCGAACTTCATACGGCAGAACTGAGCACAGGCTCCACGGTTGGCAGAGCGCTGAAAACAGTGCTGCGAGGCATAGCACAGTCCGCTGTAACTGACGCACAGGGCTCCGTGGACGAAGACTTCAAGGGGGACGTCGGGCACCTCGCGGTGTATCTCGGCTATCTCGGAGGCCGAGAGTTCGCGGGCCAGCACCACACGCTCAAAACCGGCATCGCGCAACCAGCGTACTTTACGGGCTGTGCGGTTGTCGGTCTGTGTGGAAGCATGAAGGGCTATAGGCGGCAGATTCATGCGCAGAATAGCCATGTCCTGAACGAGGATGGCATCTACCCCTGCCTCATAGAGGTCGTGAATCATCGACTCGGTGGCCGACAGTTCACTGTCGTAGAGGATGGTGTTGACAGTGGCATAAATCTTTACTCCGAACTGGTGGGCATACTGACACAGTTGGCGAATGTCATCGATACTGTTGGATACGGCAACGCGGGCTCCATGCCTCGGTGCGCCGATATATACAGCGTCGGCACCGTGGTCAACGGCAGCAATGCCACACTCTAAATTCTTGGCTGGTGCCAGCAGTTCCAGTTTCTTCACCTTATCTCGTTGATATCAAACGGAGTTTCCTGATATACGTAATAGTTTACCCAATTGCTATACAGCAAGTTAGCATGGGCACGCCATGTTACGAGAGGTGAATTGGCGGGGTTGTCGTCGCGATAGTAATTCTTGGGCAGCTCCACATCGTCGCGCACATCCTTGTCGCGCTTGTACTCCTTGTCGAGAGTGTCGGGGGCATACTCAAGATGTCCGGTAATAAAGAACTCACGACCGCCACGAGCCATCACCATGCTGACTCCACACTCTGGCGACTCAGCAATGAGTGATAATTCAGGGCATGCCAGTATGTCGTCGCGGTGTATCTCGGTATGGCGGCTGTGCGGCATCTGAAACACGTCGTCGAAGCCACGGAATATAGGCAACTGGGGCTGGAGGGTGTGCTGTGGGAAGATGCCGAACATCTTCTTTGGCAGCGGATATTTCGGAATGCCGTAGTAATAGTAGAGTCCGGCCTGTGCAGCCCAACAAATATATAATGTACTCGTTACGTGCGTACGCGCCCACGCGAAGATGGATGTCATCTCGTCCCAGTAGTTGACATCCTCGAAGTTCAGAGTCTCTACGGGAGCACCGGTAATTATCATACCGTCGTACTTCTCCTGGCGCATCTCCTCGAAATCGCGGTAGAACATCATCATGTGTTCGATAGGCGTATTCTTGGGGGTGTGACTCTTGAGCTTCATGAAGCTGATCTCAAGCTGCAAGGGGGTGTTTGAGAGCAGACGTATCAGGTCGGTCTCGGTAGTAACCTTGAGCGGCATGAGGTTAAGGATGGCAATACGCAGTGGACGTATGTCTTGTGTGTGAGCCCGCGTATCGTCCATCACGAAGATGTTCTCTTGCTTGAGCAGTTCGATAGCGGGTAGTTTATCGGGTAGTCGAAGGGGCATTGGCTTAATTGAAAATTGAAAATTGAAAATTGAAAATTGAAAATTCAGCTATGCCGAGCGTGAGCAGGCTCGACCGAAGGTCAAAATTTAAGGCATCACTCGATAGTGAAGACACATACAGAGACGTTGTCGTAGCCTCCGGCACGGATGGCAACCTCGCACAACTGGTTGGCATTGTCGCCGTCGCACATGTGCTGCTCTATGATACTGTCTGACACCATGTCGTTGAGTCCGTCGGAGCAGAGCATATAGACATCGCCAGGCTTCACGTCGTCGGTGAATTCGAAGATATCCATGTAGATATTCTTGCATCCTGCACCGATGCAGTTGGTGATGATATTTGAGTGCTTGGCTTCGCCACGGGCATTGCTGAGTGAGTGGTCGGAAGATATGAGCTTCAGATGGCCGTCGCGCAGACGGTAGAAACGGCTGTCGCCACAGTTCATCCAGTAGTATTTGTGGTTGTAGTAAACCACTCCTACCATTGTGGTACCCATATCACTCAAGGCAGGGTTGACACGTCCCTTCGACTCGATGGTCTGGTTGATAGAGTGTAGCCATTCTATCATAGCCTCGTTGAACTCGCCCGACGACAGTCCCTTGGGTATATCGGTGATAAAAAACTTCAGATTGGAAAGGGCTTCGGCACTGGCCACCTCACCAGCATTGTGTCCACCCATGCCATCGGCCAAAGCAATTACAAATCGATCATTGTTTTCTGTCATGAACTCAGTGCGATAGACATCGCTGCGTACCAGCTTGTCGTAGGCCAGTACCATGTCTTCATTGTTGCTTCTGATGCAACCGACGCGGCTTGCCGCCGTGAGTGTGATTCTACTCATATATTATAATAATGTATTATGTTTCTAACTGATGCTGACCTGCATACTGACGTTGGCCAGTGTTACTATGTCGCCGCTCTTGATGGTCATGGGCACGTCGGGCAGTATGTCGCGCTGATTGAGCTTAGTGCCGTTCGACGAATGCTTATCAATGATGCACCATCCGGTGTCGGGCTTATACACCAGCTGGGCGTGGACACCAGAGACATACATATTGTTGGCAAACATCTGTGAGTACGGCCCCTGACGGCGACCGATAATGGCTCCGTTGACACCCACTATGCGGATGTCGAGCGACGAATTGTATAGTGTCAGCGTGGGAACGACTCCCGGAGCGCCAGGCTGTCCTTCGCGCTGAGAGACAAACTCCCTATTGGAGAAGGAGAAAGGCGATTGTGTGACCGATGTGGCACTGTTGCGCTTCTCGGCCAGCTCTTCGGCATTTATCATGAGACCGCCGCAGTAGGTGCAGCGCCGCCCCATGCCGACGCGTCCGCAACTGCCACAGTAAACAAGCTCCTGCCCGCACTGGTCGCAGTAGTGGGAAACGTCTTCTATCTCCTCCTTACAATTTGGACATATAATCATAGTTCTTCCTTAATATCCTCTGGTAATATTATCTGATAAGTATCCTTAGTCACCGTCTCGGGCGCCATGTTGCTTACCCTCATCGAGAGCTGCTGGATGGTGGCATCGAGCATGTTGCGTATCTCGCGGGCATTGCCGAACGACTGGTCCTTGACGACGAGCTTGCGGCAGATGAGGTCCATCAGCTTGAACTCGGCAGCAGGCGACAGCGAGTAGTTGTCCTGAGCGGCCATCTTCTTGAAGATTGCCAGCAATTCGTCTTCGTTATAGTCGTCGATATGCATCTTATGCGAGAAGCGGCTGGCCAGTCCGGGATTGACAGCAAGGAAAGCTTCCATCTCGTCCTTGTAGCCTGCTGCTATGACCACAAACTTGCCGCGGTCGTCCTCCATACGTTTCATCAGTGTGTCGATAGCCTCCTTGCCATACTGGTCGTTGTCGGCAGCCAGCGTGTATGCCTCGTCGATGAACAGTATGCCGCCCATGGCCTTGTCGCACATGTTGTTGACTATCTTCGGTGTCTCGCCCATGTATTTGCCTACCAGCGTGGCACGGCTGGCCTCGATGACGCGGCTTGTGGGAAGAATCTCCATCGACTGGAGTATCTCGCCCATCTTGCGTGCTATCGATGTCTTGCCGGTGCCGGGATTGCCGGTGAGTATGAAGTTCAAGGAGAGCTGCTGCACCTTGCCGGCACCTAATACCGCACGCTGTTTCATAAACATGCTCTGTACGGCCAGACGGCGTATCATGTTCTTCACCGTGCGCATGCCGATAAACTCGTCGAGCTCGTTGAGCACCTCGTCGAGCGGACGTGCCTTGGTATCCTGTGCCTCTTCCAGGTCGGCAGTGGTAATGCGGTACATGTCGGCATCGTTGAAGTCGGGCTGTCCCATCATCTTCACCAGTCGCTGACTCTGGCGCTCCACAGCCTGGTCGAACATGCGGCGAGCCTCGCGGGCATTGCCGAAATTCTTGTCACGGCGCAGATACAGCTGTTCAAACTCGCGGTGAACGGCAGCCTGCGTCTCTTCATCTACGGTGAAACTCTTGTTCTTAGCCAGATTGACGAAAATCTCGGTGAGCTGGTCGGGGGTATAGTCGTCGAAATGTATAGTCTGTGTAAAGCGGCTCTTCAGTCCGGGGTTGGTATCGATGAAATCGTGCATCTGGTCGGTATATCCTGCCACGATGCATATAAACTTGCCTCGGTCGTCTTCAAGGCGCTTGAGCAGCGTGTCTATTGCTTCGGCACCGAAACTGTCGCCGTCGCCCGACTTCAGTGTGTATGCCTCGTCGATAAACAGCACACCGCCCAAGGCAGAGTCTATGAGCTGGTTGGTCTTTATGGCTGTCTGGCCCGAATAGCCTGCCACCAGTTTGCTGCGGTCGGCCTCGATGAGCTGGCCGCGCGACAGTATGCCCAAGGTGCGGAACACATCGGCCATGATGCGGGCTACGGTAGTCTTACCCGTACCGGGATTGCCGGTGAAGACATAGTGCTTGCCCTGGAAAGTGTTGGCCTCGCCACGGCGTATCTGCAGATTGAGGAATGCGGCGAGATTGGATATCTCTTTCTTGACGGCATCCAGTCCGACGAGTCCGTTGAGCTTTTCGAGGCACTCTGTATAGTCAACAGCCTTGGGTGCCTCATAGGGAATGTCTGCTGGGATGATAGTCATGAGCTGCTCGTTGGTGAGTCGCGTGATGTCAACCCTCTGCAGGCGCTCAGCCTGTCGCGAACAGATCTTGTCGAACAACTGGCGCATAGTGCGGCCGTTGGCAAAGTCCTTGTCGCGGCTGTTGTACATGCCTGTAATCATCTTCAGCAACAGCTGGCGGGCTTCGTCGTCGAAGATGTATTTCTTCTCGCCGGCAAAGAGCTCTACAATCTGCAGAAGCTGGTCGGGAGTATAGTCGTCGATATTGAGGAAATAGCTGAAACGGCTGCGGAAACCGACATTGATGCGGAAGAGGTTGTCCATCTCCTGACGGTATCCGGCAGCGATGACCACAAACTTGCCGCGGTCGTCTTCCATGCGCTTCATGAGCTGCTCAAGGGCCTGCGCTCCCTGCTGGTCGCGCTCGCCGCTCTGATTGACGGGAGCCAGCGTGTAGGCTTCATCCACGAAGAGTATGCCGCCCATGGCCTTGTCGCACAGCCTATCTACCACCTTGGGTGTCTCACCCTGGTATTGGCTAACCATCTTTCCACGGTCAACCTCCACCACATGGCCGCTGTCAAGATAGCCTATGGCCTCGAGTATCTCGCCGAGTTTGCGGGCGATGGTGGTCTTACCAGTACCTGGATTACCCGTAAGCACGATATGTATCGAGGGCTTCTCCTGCTCGCCAAGTCCGCGCTGGGCACGCTGTACGCTGTTGTGAACACTGTAGGCTATCTCGCGAACGGCCTGCTTCACCTCGTCCATGCCAATGAAGTGGTCGAGGTCGCCCAGTATCTCGTCGAGTGTCCTCTCCTCCGGCACGTAGCCACGTATGTCGTTGTCTTCCACGTTGACGGCATAGGTGCCGCGACTGATAAACGAAGTGAAGATGTCTTCGGCGGTCTTTATCGCAACATGGGCATAGCCGAAGGTCTCGTCCTTCATCTTCACCTGATACTGGAAGAAGCGCTGCAGCTTATGCTCGGCACTGGGTGAATAGGTGGATATGCCATACTTGGTGCGCAACTCGAGTTTGCAGATGTCGCACAGTTCCTGATAGCCCGGTGTGGGCAGTCGGAAGGTGTATTTGAAGCGGTTCTGCGCTGCCGGGTTGGCAGTGAGGAAATCGTCGAGTCCCTTGGGCAGTCCGGCTATCATGACTATGGGATTCTCGTCCCACTTGTCCATCTCTACGAAGAGCTTGTCGAGCGGGTTCACCTGATTGGAGTAGCGGTCGGGCAGCAGTTTCTGTACATTGTCGAAGAACAGTATTCCGCCACGGGCTTTCTTGACATTGTCGTCCCACTTGTCGACAAATCGCTGATAATCTACGGCATCCACCATGGTAAGCTTCGGCTTGTCGATGATATGGTGCTGGTAGAAATAGTCGCGAATGACCTCTGCCAGAGCCGTCTTACCAGTACCCGTCTCACCTATTATTATGGCATTGGCACTGAGGCGCACCTTCATGATGTCTTTGCGCGAATGTAGATATGTATAGGTATCTACAATGGTCTTCAGCTGCTGCTTGACATCAGTGAGGCCCACCATGCGGTCGAGCACGTTCTGCGCGACAAGCGGCTTACCGCACCATTTGCAGAACTTTGCTATCTGGCGGTTTTCTTTATGACAATTCTCACATATCATAGTTATTCGACGTCCTTTTGTATTTGCCTTACCACCTCGGTAGGATTAACGCGCATGTGGTCGAGGTCGGGATTACTCATATTGAGGAGCTTGGGACTGAACATCACCATTTCGGCCACCAGCAGTGCCACCATTATACTCCATAGCACATAGTGCAGCACCGACTCTCCGCAGAGCGAGCGCACCTGATTGGTGACATCGTCGAGCATGCCGAACTTCGAGCCCTTAAACTTGATGCCTTTCTGTCGGAAGGTATAGTATAGCGGTTCGAGGAGCGTGGATTTCACGTCGTCCTCCATCACCTCGTTGATGAGCTCGTTGTCGCCCTTGGTATCGGTATGGAAATCGGTCACATGACAGATTGCGATATATATGATAGTGATGCCTATGACGGCCGGAACAAACATCGACGGCATAGAACCGTTGACCAGCCTGAGTATGAAGATGGGGATATATGCCGAGATGATACCCAGCATTCCCCAGAGGCACGACATCACGAAGCCATAGCCGCGGAAGAATGAGCGCAGTCCGATGATGAGTGCCGTAATGCCTCCCACAGGAAGCGCTATGGTGATGAAGTGGTGACGCAGCAGATAGTCGCGTCCTGATATTCCGAAAATCAGCAGTAGCAGGATCCATACTGCCGACAGGCCATAGAATGTGAGGCGCCAACGGTGCTCCTTGGCCAGGGCGCGGCGGTAGCCGTCGCGCACGTCCTTATACTTCTGAGCCGTCACTCGCTTGGCATCTTCGTAGCGCTTGTAGTAGTACTGATGCTCGTCGATTTCGCCCAGAGTCATTATCCACTCCTCCAACTTGCGCTCATAGCTGTAGGTCTCGGAGAAGTCGGTATGGGGATTCTCGTGATAGAACACCGACAACCACTGACTGAGCGAGCCACGCTTGAGGGCTGCCAGCAACTGCGGGCGGTATGCCAGCTTGTCGAAGTCGGTGCCGTTCTTCAGCTCCTTGCCGTTCTCCAGCTGATATGTTGGCGTGACACCCAGGATGCGGCAGAAACGATAGGCTGCTGTCCGCAGGTCGTAGGCTCCCAGGCGCTCGCGGTTCTCTTCGCTCTTGAGGTCGAAACATGCGCGGGCCTGACTGATCTGCTCAAACCATCCGTGCAGCTGAGCGAAGTAGAAGAATCGTCCGTCGGGGTCGCTATAGTCGGCCAGGCGTTCGGCACACTCAGCATCGCTGAGCGACTGGCATTGCTTCAACTCTTCCAGCAGGCATTCGCCCACCTTGTATGGGCTGTCGGCATCGCGCAGGTCGAAAGCCGTCTCACGGTCGATATTATACAGCACCTTGTATGCCAGCGAGCGTGTGGGCTTCCTGCCCGTTGTCATTATGCGCAGTCCTTCGCTTGCCATGTGGTCTTCATGGCTGTACATCCACGACAGCAAGCGCCCGTCGCACAGACTGGTCCATTCGTCTTCACTGCACTCTTCATAGCCGAACGAGTGGGCAATATCCACAAGGTTGCCCGATGGGCGCTTAGGCAGGAAGGGTATCTCTGTGTCTATCTCGTATGCCATCCTCAGAATGGCTATGCGGCCCTCTATCTTCGACTCGGGTGCAAAATAGCTGCGCAGCCTGTTGACATTGGCCTTTGAGTGCGACTCCAGATACAGGAACAGGTTGTCGTTGGGATTGGCAAGCGCCAGGATGTATTCGTCCTGATAGCTCAACATTGAGATGGTGGCACTATGCACATCGTCGCAAAGGTTGCCATGCAGGTCTTTATACGGGAATGTGGGCTCCATGACATATATTGCTGCCATGAGGCCTGCACTCTGGTTTACGGGATAGCGGTTTACCACGATATCCTTCACTGCAGAGCTCAGCTTCACATTGCCGCACTGCTCGAGCCAGCCTGCTATGCGCCCGTTGTAGAGATAGCTGATAGCCAGGCGCTCGTTGTCGAGCAGCAGTGGTATGAGTTCGTGAACATTGTCGGCCACGAGGTTGCGCTCGGGGTCAACGATGAAGCTGCGATACTTGAGGAATGGCGACGAGAGGTCAATCTTGACGTCCTCGCCGAGGAACCAGCGCTCCACCTGCTCGTAGCCCCAGCGTGTCTGCGGATTGACTGATGTCAGTCCCTGGACTATCATTTTCACCCGCTCGGGCAGGTCGTTGATGCGAGGCAGGCGGCCTTCATTCTTCTTGCGCATCATGATGCGCTCGTTCTGACTCAGCGGATTCTCGCCGAGCCACAGTGTCATGAGGGTGATACCGAGAGAGTAGTAATCTACGGCAGCAGTGATTTCCACCTCTCCGTCGATGACGTCGTTATACATCTCGGGGGCAGCGAATACCGGAGTGCGTGCCTGTGTGGTACGGTGCACCTTCTCGTCGCTGTCGAGCACACTCGATATACCGAAGTCGCCCAGCACCACTTCCTTGTGATCTGTATCGCGGAAGAAGAAGTTGCCGGGCTTGATGTCCTTGTGGATGATATTGTTGTTATGACAGTATGCCAGTGCTGCAGCAGCCTGCAGGGCAATGCGGCGGAACTGGTTGAAGTCGCCGTCAAGGTCGTACTCGTTGAGCGTGCCGCCGCGCAGATACTCCATGAGTTCGTAGTCGCGGTTTTTGCCGTCAACGTATGTCTTTCCGTAGTCGTCAACTTTCACTATCATTTCCATCCCCAGGTTCTGGATGATGCGCATCAGCGTCTTCTTGATAGTAAAGTTGGGGTAATATACTTTCAGCACCCGTTCGCCCTCTTCGCCTTCCACGAGGAACACCTGTGCCTCTCCTGAGTTGTCGCTGAGGCACTTGATATTGCGGTATAGTCGTCCTTTCAGCAGAAAGTCAACATCGCCTCCAGTGAGCGACGAACCGTTGTCTGCCGGTTTGAGCGTCTTCTCTGTGGCGTCTCTGTTGTCGGCAGGCTTGTATGTCTTGTCGGCAGGCTTGTAGGTCCTGTCGGCAGGTCTGAATGTGTTTTCAGCTGGTCTGATGGTCTCGTCCATATTATCGGTTGTCGTCTTTTAAGTCACCTGATTTGTTTTTGCCTAATATCACCCATTTGCCGCCAAGTTGTGGCTTTGCGCAAGCACACGGACTGCTGTGCATGGCATGCTTGTAGTTGCACACCCATGCCAGCCTCACTCCCACGGGCTTGCTGGCCATGGCATAGTTGCGGGCCTTCGCCGGAGAGGCACAAGCCGGTACTGCCAGGCGGTCGAGGATAGCCGAGAGCATCTTAATCTTCTCGGCCTTCTTCTCCTCCAGTTCGTCGCTGGTCATGCGCTTCGACTGTGATTTGGGGATTATGGGATTCTCTATGCCGGCATCCTTGGCCAGCAGTGTGAGCACGCGCTCGCGCAGCTTCATATTGGCCTGTTCGCGCATGATGTCGCGCTCAGAGTGATATGGCAATGAATTCTCAAGCTTGGTGTAATCCCTCACCACATCCATCAGCTCCTGGTAGTCGGGGTCTTGCTGCAACTCCTTCACCAGTTTGCGGGCCTCGTCGGTGAGGGCTGTACCGCACTTCTTGCAGAAGCCAAAGTCGTTGAGTGTATGACAGGTTGGACACACCAGACCGCCGCGCGGACTGCCGCATTCGGGGCAGTAGGCTTCGTGGCCCTTGAGTGGTGCCCCGCAGTAAGAGCAGATATCCTTGCGGATGTAGTGGTGGCACACTTCGCAGAAGTCGGCATCAGGGTCCATCTCCGCCCCGCAGTGTGGGCATGCTGTCTTGCTGATGGGCTGTCCGCATTGGGCACAGAACAATGATTCGGGGTCGTTGATGGCGCCGCAATAGGGGCATTGTCTGCCTGCGGCCTGCTGCTGCAACTGCTGTCCCTGCATCATAGGAGAATCCTGCTGAGGTGCTTCGGGCATTTCTCTTTGCAGCTCCTGAGGACGCTCAGTGCGGTGCGTCCGCTGGATATTAATATTATCGTAGTCTGTCATACTGTATTACTAATATTTTGCAAAGATAACAAATTATTTTAAAAACCAACAAAAAACCGCCGTAAATTTAAATTTACGACGGCAATTTTCTATGTTTTGGCTGTTTTTTTACCAAAGAGGCAGGCGTTCTGACTTGGGTATGAACATCTTGTCGCCCTCTTTCACCCCGAAAGCATCATACCACATATCGATGTGTGGCAGTGCTCCGTTTACGCGCCAGCGTCCCAGTGAGTGAGGGTCGCTCTTGGTGCGGTTGCGTATTTCAGCCTCGGTGACGTTGCCTGCCCATACCCCTGCGTAGGCAAGGAAGAAGCGCTGGTCGGCAGTGAGTCCGTCGATGACGGGCAGCGGATTGCGCTTTGTGGCATTCTTGTATGCGTACCATGCCACCTGCAGTCCTCCGTGGTCGGCAAGGTTCTCGCCCAGTGTCAGTCGGCCGTTGGCGTTAAGATCGGGCAGCACCTTGATGTTTGAGAAGAATTCGGCATACTTGTCGGTACGAGCCGTAAAGTTTTTTCCGTCTGATTCCGTCCACCAGTCGTGCATGTTTCCGTCTTTGTCATACTGGCGTCCCTGGTCGTCGAAGCCATGAGTCATCTCATGTCCGATCACCACACCTATGGCACCGTAGTTGAAGGCGTCGTCGGCAGTGGGATCAAAGAATGGAACTTGCAGAATACCAGCGGGGAAGCAAATTTCGTTCGTGGTAGGGTTATAGTATGCGTTAACGGTCTGCGGAGTCATATACCAGTCGTCGCGGTCAACGGGTTTGCCGGCAGTATGGTCTATGCGCCATGTATTCCAGAAACGGCTGCACTCCTCCATATTCTCATAGTAAGATTTTTTAGCGTCAATCTTCAGGTCGCTCATGTCTGTCCAGCGGTCTGGATAACCTATCTTCACGTAGAATGTGTTGAGCTTGAGCAGAGCATTCACCTTGGTAGAGTCGTCCATCCAGTCTTGGGCTGCTATGCGCTCACCGAGAGCGATGCGCAGGTTCTCAACGAGAGTCTTCATGCGCTCCTTCGAAGAGGCGGGGAAATACTTCTGCACGTAGATGCGTCCCAGGGCTTCGCCCATCACTCCCTGCACCTGATTGGTAGAGCGGCGCCACAGCGGGTGGTCCTCCTTGCGTCCTGAGAACACCTTGCCGTAGAAGTCGAAGTTGGCAGCACGCACAGCATCGTTCAGATATCCTGTAGAGCCGTCTATCACTCCCCACTCCATCACGTCGCGGTATTCGGCAGCCGACATCTTGGCAAACAGCTTGTCGGCAGCCTCCATGAATTCAGTCTGTCCTACCACCAACTGCTGTATGTACTGGCTCTTGATGCCCTTGGCATTCATCTGGCGCTCAAGCTGGAAGTGAGGATATTTGGCTTCAAACTCCTGTAGCGTCATTTTGTTGTAGTTGGCTATGGGGTCACGCAGTTCTGTGCGCGACTTAGAAGCCTTGGCCAGAGCCGTCTCCACATTCATGATGTTCTTCATCTTCTTCTGGGCGGCACCCTTGCTGAATCCAAACATCTGGAACATGCGCACGATGTGCTTCTTGTAGGCCTCGCGGATTTTTGTGGTAGCCTCGTCGGTTTCAAGATAGTAGTCCTTCTGTCCGAGAGTCAGTCCGCTCTGGCTGATGTTGAGGATGTTCTCTGCAGCGTTTTTCTCGTCGGCAGCGATATATGCCGAGAAGAACTGCGACTCACCGTAAGGCATCCATTTCAGTTGCAGTGCAAACAGCTGGTCCTTGGTTTTGGCAGCCTCCAGTGCCTTGATGTCCTTCATGGCAGGAGCCAGTCCGTCTTTCTCTCGCCGAGCAGAGTCCATAGCCATTTTGTAGAGGTCGCTCAGTTTCTGCTCGATGCTACCTTCGGGATAGGTGTTCTCCAACAGTTCTTTCAGGATACCGTTGATGCGCTTGTTGTTGTCTTCGGCCAGGCGGTCGAAACTGCCGTAGCGTGAATAGGCAGGTGGCAGCGGGTTGGCTTTCATCCATCCGCCGCAGGCATACTCATAGAAGTCGTCGGCAGGTCGCACGCTGTTGTCCAGGTCACCCAAGTTGATTCCTGATTTCAGCTGTGCCGATGTCGTCAAAGTCATAGTAGCTAATGCCATCGTTGCTAATAGTTTTTTCATAATTTATTGTCTCTTGTTTATTGTTTATTGTTTATTGTTTATTGTCTATTGTCTCCACCTCTTCCGACAGTCTCTCCCATCGTTCCACCTCCTCATCCAGAGCCTTCTTCGTGGTCGTGTATTCAGTGACGAACTCCATGTTCGAGGCATTCTCAGGTTTCATCAGCAGTTCGTCAAGTTCCTTCAGTCGGTGCTCCATCTCGCTGATTTTACGCTCCGATTCCTCCACAGCCTTTTCAGCCTTGCGCAGGCGTTTCTGCAGCTCCTTATGCTCGGCGTATGAGGCACCCTTTGAAGCCCCTCCTACTGCCTTTTGAGCCCCACCTACTGCCCCCGAGGGGGTTTCTATCGACTTGGAGGCAGATTTGGCATTCGAGGGTTGGGACTTATAGAAATAGGAGTCTAATGTGTCTCCCTCGGCTGACGAAAGAGGACCTTGGTGGGCTTCCCTCAGGAAGTCGTAGATGCCACCCAAGTGCTCTCTCACCCTTCCGCCACCAAACTCATAAACCTTCGTCACCAGTCCATCCAGGAATTCACGGTCGTGCGATACTATTATGGCAGTGCCGTCGAAAGCCTTGATAGCCTCCTTCAGCACATCCTTCGATGCCATGTCGAGGTGATTGGTGGGCTCGTCGAGTATTAGCAGGTTCACGGGTTCAAGCAGCAATCGTATCATTGCCAGTCGGCTGCGCTCACCGCCGCTGAGCACCTTCACCTTCTTGTCCGACTGCTCGCCGCCAAACATAAAGGCACCCAGTATGTCGTTGATGCGCAAGCGGATATCGCCCTTTGCCACGTTGTCGACAGTCTGAAACACCGTCAGACTCTCGTCGAGTAACTGAGCCTGGTTCTGTGCAAAATAGCCTATCTGCACGTTGTGTCCCACCTTCAGATGACCGTCAAAGGGAATCTCGCCCATGATACATTTTACGAGCGTCGATTTACCCTCGCCGTTCTTTCCCACGAAGGCCACCTTCTCGCCGCGCTTTATGGTGAGTGTTACGTTGTCGAATACCAGATGAGATGCTCCCTCGGGCGCTCCATACACCTTCTTGACATCCTCGCAGATTACGGGATAGTCGCCAGAGCGCAGGCACGGGGGAAACTTCAGGTGCATCGCCGAGTTGTCAACCTCGTCAACCTCTATGGGCACTATCTTCTCCAGCTGCTTCACCTTCTGCTGCACCTGCACGGCCTTGGTGGCCTGGTAGCGGAAGCGCTCTATGAAGGCTTTCATGTCTTGTATCTCCTTCTGCTGGTTCTCGTAAGCCCTCAGCTGCTGTTCGCGGCGCTCACGTCGCAGCACCACATACTCATTATATTTCACCTTGTAGTCGATGATACGGCCACATGATATTTCCAGCGTGCGGTTCGACACATTATTAATAAATGCACGGTCGTGCGACACCAGCACAACGGCACTCGGCGACTGGCTCAGAAACTGCTCAAGCCATTGTATGGATTCTATGTCGAGGTGGTTGGTAGGCTCGTCGAGCAGCAGCACGTCAGGTTTCTGCAAGAGAATCTTGGCCAGTTCGATACGCATGCGCCAACCTCCTGAGAACTCGTTTGTAGGTCGCTCAAAGTCGCTGCGCTCAAAGCCGAGGCCTATCAGCGTGCGCTCCAGCTCGGCTTCACAACCCTCAGCACCCATCATTATGTATCGCTCGTGCTCGGTAGTATATCGCTCCACCAGCGCCATATAGTCGTCGCTCTCATAGTCGCTACGCTCGTTCATCTGCTGCTCAAGCCTCTCCACGCGTTTTTTCAGTTCGGCCACGTGGGCAAAAGCTTTCTGAGCCTCCTGCCTTACCGTGGTGTCGTCCTGCAGCACCATCACCTGTGGCAGATACCCTATCGTTGTGTCGTTAGGCACGCTCACCGTGCCCGACGTAGGATGCTGCTGGCCGCAGAGTATCTTTAGCAGCGTAGATTTTCCGGCACCGTTCTTTCCCACCAATGCTATACGGTCGCGGTCGTTAACCACGAAACTCGCATCAGCAAACAGGGGCTTCACGCCGAACTCCACGCGCAGTGATTCTACTGATATCATTCTTTTCTTATTATATATTTATAGAGTTTGCAAAGGTAGTACTTTTAATCTAAAGTGCAAAATAATATTCGAAAAATATTCTTTTGTAACATTCCGCGTTCGCATAACCGCCCCACTTGTTCTGCAAACACCCTGTACCACCTTTCGAGCATAAATGTTGGCAAAAAGTTGTCCAAGTTGTCTGGGTTGTCGTAAATAATAATCTCCTCGTTGTCGTAAATATATAGATTTTTTCCAGCTTTTCCTTTGCAGAATACAAAGAATGTTGTATTTTTGCAACTTAAAAT
>CAMHLV010000051.1 GCA_946186115.1 uncultured Prevotella sp.
ATAGGGTTAATTTGTGTAAACCCTCCCGAAAAGGAGCCACTTTATCAGTGAGCTCCTTGTCAAGGGACTCTAAATGTTCACGTAGAACAAAATGTTGAAAGTACTTCTCATGTTTCTTATTCCTTTTTTATTTTGGGCTGCAAAACTACTGTCTTTTGGGTTATCCATTGCTATGCAAAATGTAGCAGTTTGCGGAATAAGGGAGGGACCACGAGATTGAGTATCTCGGGGATGGTACCAACGGGTGGTGAGAGGTGCTTTCAGGGTTACGATTTAGAAACCTAACTCCTTCATCAATCCTCCTAATTTTGCGTTACCCTCATTTTCGAACTTCTTCATTTTTCCCCGTTTTACCCTTATTTACGGTCAAATTGCGTTAATCTTCCAAAATCCGTTGTTCTTTACAAGCTTTTTTCGTAACTTTGCCATTGAAATGGCGATGTTACTGACACTCGGTATAAAAAAAGAATTAATTCTTTTTGTTCTGCTCTCGTTTTTTCGTACCTTTGCACGCAAAATAGATTGTGGACAGTGAAATTGATCAAGTGGGGCTTCATCGGTTGCGGTGAAGTGACAGAGAAGAAAAGTGGCCCGGCATTCTCGGAAGTCGATGGCTCGACAGTCGTTGCGGTGATGAGCCGCGACGGGCGTAAGGCGCGCAGCTACGCCGAGCGTCACGGCGTGCCCAGATGGTACACCGATGCTCAGGAACTGATAGACGATCCCGACGTGAATGCTGTATATATAGCAACCCCGCCGTCTAGTCATGCCACTTTTGCCATCATGGCGATGAAGGCAGGAAAGCCTGTCTATGTAGAGAAACCATTGGCATCGACTTATGAAGACTGTTGTCGGGTGAACCGTATCTCTGAGCAGACTGGCGTGCCGTGTTTCGTGGCATACTATCGTCGTTACCTGCCTTACTTCGAGAAGGTGAAGCAGATAGTGGACAGAGGTGTGATAGGCAAGGTGGTTCATGTGCAGGTACGATTTGCAGTGCCTCCTCGCGAACTTGACTATTCTAACAGCAATGCACTGCCCTGGCGCCTTCAGCCAGATATTGCGGGAGGTGGCTATTTCTATGACCTTGCGCCTCACCAGCTGGACCTGCTGCAGCACTTCTTCGGAGTCATTACCGAGGCTCGTGGTATCTGTGCCAATCGTGGAGGGCTGTATAATGCAGAGGACTCTGTGAGTGCGTGCTTCGAGTTTGAGAATGGTCTGCCAGGTTCTGGGTCATGGTGCTTTGTGGCTCATGAGTCGGCTCGCGAAGACCGCATCGACCTAATAGGTGACCGCGGGTCGGTGAGTTTCTCGGTTTTCGACTATCAACCAATCCGCCTGCATACTCTTTACGGCGAGGAGAGCATTGCCGTGCCCAATCCGCCATACGTACAGTTCCCGCTGATTAAGAATGTGATAGAACATCTGCAAGGCATAGGTGTATGCCGTTGCACCAGTGTATCGGCAACGCCCGTTAACTGGGCGCTGGACCGTATCTTAGGTAAGTTCTGACCCATGCGAAGACTGGTGCTGATAATGATGCTGGTGACGAGCATGACAGCTGTTGCTGCTGATTCGCTTGAGGTGGCACCTGCTGAGAAGAAGATGAATTGGCTGCGCCGCACATTAAGAAACTTCTCAGAGATAGATACTGCCTACGTTGAGCCTCAGCACTATAACTGGGCGCTGATGCTGCAGTCGATTACAACATACGACTACTATAGGCTGAGTACTACCGGTAATAATGGGCAGTCAATATCGTTTGCTCCTTCAATGGAGCTGAGGATGGGGCCTTACTTCGGTTGGCGCTGGGTGTTCCTGGGTTATACGGTTAATCTGCGTCACTTAAACCTGTTTCACGGAGCAAGGAAGTTGGAAGTGGATGCCAGTATTTACAGTGCACAGATAGGTGCCGACGTATTCTACAGTCGTTCTGTTAATGACTACAAGATTAGACGTGCAAGCTTTGGCGGCATCAATACCGACAGGCTGGTGGGGATGGATTTTGACGGACTCAATGCGAGCATAACAGGTCTCAGCCTGTACTACATCTTCAACCACAAGCGCTTCTCATATCCGGCAGCGTTTGCGCAAAGTACCTGCCAGAAGGTTAGTTGTGGATCGTGGATGGCAGGAGTGGGGTATCTGAACCACAGCATCGACTTCGACTACAAGCTGATGGAGCAGATGGCTAAGGAACGGCTGGGATATGAAGTGCAGCTCGACAGCGGACTGATGTTCAACAGCATCAGATATCGCGACATCAGTGCCTCCGTGGGCTATGCCTACAACTGGGTGTTCGCCCGCAACTGTCTGTTCTGTAGCAGTCTCTCGCTGGCACTGGGCTATAAGACTTCGGTTGCTGAGACTGTCAGTGAAGAAGATAATGGCTTCGACTTCAGGAACTTCAATGTTGACGGCATCGGGCGCTTCGCAGTGGTATGGAACAACAACAAATGGTATGCTGGAGCCTCGGCGGTGGTGAGAGCCTACAACTATCGTAAGTCGCGTTTTGCGGCAAACAACGTGTTTGGCGACCTGTGCGTCTATGTGGGACTGAACTTCGGTCCGCGCGGAGACTATAAGAAAAGTAAAAAGAAATAAGGCGATGATTATAAATATATATAATAAGATAACGATGCGAAAGGTGAAAAAGCTGTTGCTTTTTTGTCTGCTAGCTTCGATGCCTATATCTGTTGGGGCACAGGTGACCTACCAGCGCTCTGACAGTATCAAGGTTTGCCGACTGCTGCAGCAGGCCAATCGTCAGACCAGTACTCTCTGGTTGGCACGCCAATTCCTGAATGTGCCTTACGTAGCTGCTACGTTGGAAGTGAACGACAATGAGCAACTAGTGGTAAATACGCGGCAGTTGGACTGTACTACCTTGGTAGAGACTGTCAGTGCTCTGAAGATTTGCGCACAACAGGGTAAGCACAGTTGGAAAGACTATGTGGCAGCACTTACTCAGTTGCGATATAGGGGCGGTAAACTGACTGATTACACATCGCGACTACACTATTTCTCTGACTGGATTCGCGACAAGGTCAAGTTGGGCATTGTCAGCGATATTCAGCAGCCCAATCCGCCATACTCGGCAGTACAGAAGATTGCCGTCAACTATATGAGTCTGCATCCGCAATCCTACAAGGCCCTGAAAGCTGATGCCAAATTGGTGCCAGTTATCCGCAAGCAGGAACAGGAGCTGACTGGACTAACAGTTCGCTATATCCCCAAGTCGGCCATCCGAAATACTGCGCTGATGCGGCAGACCGTCAAGGACGGCGACATCATAGCCATTACCTGCAATAAGGCTGGGCTCGACATTGCCCATCTGGGCTTTGCCGTGTGGAGGGCCGACGGACTGCACTTGCTTAATGCCTCACAACTGCATAAGAAGGTTGTGGAGGAGCCGATGACGCTCTACCGCTATATGCAGCAGCATCCTACATTCACAGGCATCCGAGTGGTGAGAATATGTAACTGATTTACTAATATTAAATTCTAAATTATAAACACTAAACTCTAAACTGAAGAAATATGGAACTTCCCGATTTTATGAACTACGCCAACAAGTTCTCGAAGCGAGAGTTTGTTGAGAAGATTGCCCGCATAGCCAAGGGCGCTGGAGCTAAGTTGGTATATGCTGCTCTCATCCTGTATTATACACTGCAGAGCGACAAGGTCAGTGCCACCAACAAAGCCATGATTATAGGAGCACTGGGATACCTCATCAGTCCGCTCGATGTGGTGCCTGATGCAATTCCCATTGCCGGACTGGCTGACGACCTCGGAGTGCTGGTCTTCGTACTGAAGAAGGTATGGACTGACGTAGATCCCGATATTCAGGTGAAGGCACGCCAGCGCCTGTCGAAGTGGTTCGATGACGACGAGATAGAAGAGATCAACGAACTGTTCACTCCAGAAAAGTGAATCATGGTTAGCGAGTACCAGATACGTGTGCAGCCTTATATAGCAGCCAATGAACGGCTGCTGCGCGAATGGGTGGCCGAGCATAATGGCTTCGATGTGAGAACGCTGACGGCGCTGCGCATACTTCGTCGTAGCATTGATGCCCGCCAGCGCACTATCTTCATCAATCTGAAGGTTCGTGCCTATATCAACGAACAGCCAGGGCTGGACGAATATGTGGTGACTCACTATCCCGATGTATCGGAATATACCAAGGTCATTGTGGTAGGTGCTGGTCCGGGAGGACTGTTTGCCGCCCTGCGGCTGATAGAGCTTGGCTTGTGCCCGGTGGTGTTGGAGCGCGGCAAGGATGTTCACGAACGCAAAAAGGACCTGGCCCAGATAGCCAAGACTCAGCAGGTGGATGCCGAGAGCAACTACTGCTTTGGCGAGGGTGGGGCGGGAGCCTATTCGGATGGAAAGCTATATACCCGCTCAAAGAAGCGCGGTAATATAGAGAAGATACTGAACGTATTCTGCCAGCATGGAGCTTCTACCAACATATTGGCCGATGCCCATCCACACATTGGTACCGACCGTCTGCCACGCGTCATTGAGAATATGCGCAACACCATCCTTAAGAGCGGTGGAGAGGTGCATTTCCAGACCAAGATGACTCACTTCATACTGCATGGCGAGCAGGTGGTGGGTTGCGTATGCCGCAATCTTGTCACTTCATCCGAACAGGAGTTCCGCGGCCCGGTGATCTTAGCTACTGGTCATTCGGCTCGCGATGTTTACCGATATCTGGCTGATGCAAAGATAGAGATTGAGGCCAAGGGCATTGCCGTTGGTGTGCGTCTTGAGCACCCTGCATCACTGATTGACCAGATACAATACCACTCGAAGCAGGGAAGAGGAAAATACTTACCTGCTGCTGAATACTCATTTGTCACACAGGTTGACGGACGTGGTGTGTATTCCTTCTGCATGTGCCCAGGCGGATTTGTCATCCCTGCTGCTACCGATAAGGAACAGATTGTGGTCAATGGCATGTCGCCATCTAATCGTGGGGGACAATGGTCGAACTCAGGAATGGTGGTCGAGACGCGTGCTGAGGACATTGAAGGTGAGGATCCTTTGCGTGTTCTTGCCTTTCAGGAACAGTTGGAACGTGACTGCTGGCAACAGGGCAACAGGAAGCAGACTGCTCCCGCCCAGCGTATGGCAGATTTCGTGAACAAACGGCTTAGCTTCGACCTGCCTCGCTCGTCGTATGCACCGGGATTGATATCGTCGCCGCTGCACTTCTGGTTGCCGTCTTCTGTCAGTCACAGACTGCAAGAGGGCTTCAAGGCTTTTGGGCGACAGAGTCACGGATTCCTTACCAACGAAGCAGTTATGATAGGTGTGGAAACGCGAACCAGCAGTCCTTTGCGTATTCTTCGTGATGATGCCACACTGATGCATATCCGCCTGCAGGGCCTCTTCCCTTGTGGCGAGGGAGCCGGTTATGCAGGAGGCATCGTCTCTGCAGGTGTTGATGGAGAGCGCTGTGCAGAGCAGTGTGCCCAGTGGTTGGAATCGCAATGAAACAGATTATTTCTGAAACTATGAATATTATCGTATCACAAGAGATAGAACAGGTTTGTCCTGGTTTTGTTGGAGCCTGCGTTGAGGCTGAGGTTGTCAATACTCCATATAGCGAAGGACTATGGCAAGAAATAAAAGCTTTGGGTGAGCGCTTGCGTCAGGAACTGACCACAGAGACACTGAAAGAGTTGAGTGGTATTGCAGCCACGCGCCGGGTTTACAGAGCATGTGGCAAAGATCCGTCACGTTACCGTCCTGCTTCGGAAGCCCTTATCCGTAGGGTGCTGCAAGGTAAGGAACTGTATCAGATAGACACTCTGGTGGACCTTATCAATCTGGCATCAATGGCTTATGGCTATAGCATTGGCGGATTTGATGGCGACAAGTTTGTTGGCGACACCCTGACGCTGGGCATTGGCCGCGAGGGAGAACCATACGAAGGCATTGGCCGTGGTATGCTCAATATACACGGACTGCCGGTATATCGTGATGCTCAGGGTGGGGTGGGAACACCAACCAGCGACAATGAGCGAACGAAGATAGAACTATCGACGCGCCATTTGGTTGTGCTCATCAACGGCTATGACGGCAGTCAGGATCGTGTTGAGCAGAACGCCCGCTACATTCAGCAACTGCTGTGTCGCCATTGTCAGAGCGACGGAGGAAAATATACCGTCTATCGATGAAAAAATGTGGTGCAAAATTTGGGCTTACGGAATATATTTCGTATCTTTGCACGAATAAGAGAATAATGTCACAACTATTTAAAAACCTATACGAATTATGTTATCACAACAAGATCTGAAACAGATTGCTGAGAAAGGTATTTCTGAACAGCAAATCGAGAGACAACTGGGTGAGTTCAAGACGGGTTTCCCGTTCCTCAAACTGGAGGCCGCAGCAGCCATTGGCAAGGGTATCGTAGCCCCTGATGCCGCTGAGGGCAAGAAGTTTGTTGAAGCTTGGCAGCAGTACAAGGCAGAAGGTAAGAAAGTGGTGAAGTTTGTGCCCGCTTCGGGTGCTGCCAGCCGTATGTTCAAGGACATGTTTGCTTTTGTAGATGCTGACTATGACGTGCCCACTACTGACTTCGAGAAGAAGTATTTCGACAACATCGAAAAGTTTGCCTTCTATGGAGAATTAGATGCCGCCTGCAAGAAGAACGAAGGCAAGGGTATCAAGGAACTTATTGCTGCTGGCAACTACAAAGCCGTGGCAGCCAATATGCTGAAGGCAGAAGGACTGAACTACGGTCAGCTGCCAAAGGGACTGTTGCTGTTCCACAACTATGCCGAGGGACCACGTACTCCGATGGAGGAGCACTTGGTGGAAGGTGCGCTGTATGCTGCATCAAACGGCGAGGCTCATGTGCACTTTACTGTGTCGCATGAACACATGGAACTGTTCAAGCAGAAAGTGGCACAGAAGGCTGACCTCTATGCTAAGAAGTATGGTATCAGCTACGATATCTCATTCTCAGAGCAGAAGCCGTCAACTGATACCATCGCTGCCAATCCTGACGGTACTCCATTCCGCAATTCGGATGGCTCATTGCTCTTCCGTCCTGGTGGACATGGTGCTCTTATCGAAAATCTGAACGAGATTGACGCTGACGTAATCTTCGTAAAGAATATCGATAATGTTGTGCCCGACCGCCTAAAGGCCGACACCGTCGAGTGGAAGCAGATTATTGCCGGAGTGCTGGTAACGCTGCAGAAGAAAGCCTTCGAATATCTGCGACTGCTGGATACAGGCAAGTACACTCATGAGCAGATAGAGGAGATGATACGCTTCGTTCAGCAAGACCTCTGCTGCAGAAAGCACGACATCAAGGAACTGGAGGATGCCGACCTCGTAATCTACCTGCGCAATAAACTGAACCGACCGATGCGTGTTTGTGGCGTGGTTAAGAATGTCGGTGAGCCTGGAGGCGGTCCGTTCCTGACATACAACCAGGATGGTACAGTATCTCTGCAAATCCTTGAGAGTTCACAGATAGACAAGTCGAACAAGGAGTATATGGAGATGTTCACGAAGGGCACTCACTTCAATCCCGTCGATCTTGTCTGCGCAGTGAAGGACTATCAGGGCAAGCCATTCGACCTGCCTAAGTATGTAGATCCAACCACCGGCTTCATCTCACAGAAGTCGAAGTCGGGCAAGGAACTGCAGGCACTCGAACTGCCGGGACTCTGGAATGGTGCCATGAGCGACTGGTCAACAGTATTCGTTGAGGTGCCTCTGTCAACCTTCAACCCTGTCAAGACTGTAAACGACCTGCTGCGCGACCAGCATCAGTAATGACTGAAGAATATACTCATTAGAGTCTGAGATAAAGAAAAAGCCAACTGAGTTTGGCTTTTTCTTTATTTTGAATCAACTTTGCCCATGGAAAAATGACGAAAGTACTCATGCTTGGTAAAAAAAAGAATCTTTTCCTTTGTTTTGTCCTCGCATAATCGTACCTTTGCACTTCGAAACGAAAATATATTTAATAAATATGTATAGAACTAATACTTGTGGCGAGCTCCGACTTGCCAATGCCGGACAGCAGGTGAAACTGGCCGGATGGGTTCAGAGAACCAGAAAGATGGGCGGTATGACGTTTGTTGACCTGCGTGACCGCTATGGACTGACACAGTTGGTGTTTGACGAGTCCAAGGATGCTGAACTTTGCGAACAGGCTAACAGACTTGGTCGTGAGTGGTGTATCCAAGTTGTGGGAACAGTAAGTGAGCGTCAGTCGAAGAACTCGAAGATGGAAACTGGCGACATTGAGATCCTTGTAGAACAACTGAATGTACTGAGCGAGAGCCAGACACCGCCGTTCACAATCGAAGACCAGACTGATGGTGGCGATGATATTCGCATGAAATATCGTTATCTGGATCTGCGCCGCTCTTGCGTAAGAAAAAATCTGGAACTGCGCCACCGCATGACCATTCTTATCCGCAATTTCCTTGACTCTCAGCAGTTCATAGAGGTAGAGACCCCTATACTTATCGGCTCTACACCGGAAGGTGCCCGCGACTTTGTGGTTCCTAGCCGTATGAATCCCGGGCAGTTCTATGCTCTTCCTCAGTCGCCGCAGACGCTGAAGCAGTTGCTTATGGTGAGTGGATTCGACCGCTATTTCCAGATTGCAAAGTGCTTCCGCGACGAAGACCTGCGTGCCGACCGTCAGCCCGAGTTCACTCAGATTGACTGTGAGATGTCGTTTGCTGACCAGGAGGATGTGCTTGAAATATTTGAGGAACTGGCACGCCACTTGTTCCGTGAGGTGCGTGGAGTGGAGCTGCCTAAGTTGCAGCGTATGACGTGGCATGAGGCTATGCGTCGCTTCGGCTCTGATAAACCAGACTTGCGCTTTGGCATGGAGTTTGTTGAACTGATGGATGTGCTGAAGGGTACGGGAACATTCTCTGTCTTCGATCAAGCTGAATACATTGGTGGTATCGTTGTTCCTGGATGCGCAGACTACACTCGCAAACAACTCGACCAGCTGACTGAGTTTGTAAAGCGTCCGCAGGTAGGTGCCAAGGGACTCGTGTATGTCAAGTTTAATGCTGATGGTACTGTGAAGAGCAGCATCGATAAGTTCTATGCCCCTGAGGTATGGCAGAAACTGAAAGAAAAGACTGGTGCCAAGGATGGTGACCTAGTACTTATTCTCAGTGGTGATAAAGCCAACAAGACACGCACTCAGCTCTGCACACTGCGACTGGAGATGGGTGATCGTCTGGGATTGAGAGACAAGGACAGATTCGAGTGTCTTTGGATTGTAGATTTCCCCCTGTTCGAATGGAGCGACGAAGAGCAGCGTCTGATGGCTACTCACCATCCGTTTACATTGCCTAATCCTGATGATATTCCTCTGCTCGACACTGCTCCTGAGAAGGTGCGTGCCGTTGCCTACGACTTCGTTTGCAATGGTGTTGAAGTCGGAGGTGGTTCTCTCCGTATCCACGATGGAAAACTTCAGGAGAAGATGTTCCAGATTCTCGGATTCACTCCAGAGCGTGCCATGGCTCAGTTCGGATTCCTCATCAATGCATTCAAGTACGGTGCTCCTCCTCATGCAGGTCTGGCCTTCGGACTGGATCGCTTCGTGAGCATTATGGCCGGACTTGATTCAATACGTGACTGTATTGCTTTCCCAAAGAACAATTCTGGTCGCGACGTCATGCTTGACGCTCCTGGAGAGTTGGATCCTAAACAACTGGAAGAATTGCAGTTAGAGGTGGTCAAACCAGAATAGTAGATTGATATAGGTCAAGAATAAGTGTGAAAACAACAAAAAACTGCTGTTAGCGATAACAATAAGTCTGAAAAGTTCTTAATTTTGCACTCAAATTTAGAATTAGATAAATCTATATTCAATAGAGTATTAATATTTTTTTAGAACTATGGCAGAAAAGAAAACTACAAAGAAGGCCGCTGCTGTAAAGGCAGAAGAGTCCAAGAAAGCAACCGTAAAGAAGGCAGCAACTGCTAAGAAGGCTGTTGTCGCTATTAACGCAGAGAATGCTGGTTTCAAGGCTGGTGATGTTTATCAGGCTCTGGCCGCTGCAGAGAAGGCTCTGACCGTGAAGGAGATTGCCAAGGCTGCAAAGATCAGTGAGGAGGAGACTCTTCTCGGTTTGGGTTGGCTCTTTAAGGAGGGTAAGCTCGCCACAGCCGATGAGAAGGTTACACTTGCTTAATCTATTTTAGAAAGCATAAAAGGGCCGGTAAGCTATGAGGCATACCGGCCTTTTTTTAATATCAATTCTTAATTGACCTACGATCAGCAGATACTGAAAGTTCTCACAGAGGCAGGAGAGCGTGGTATAGGCGTGCAGACCATCAGCAAGCATGTCTATAACATGAATTGTACGTTCTTCGTTCAGCCTGATTTTGAAGAGATACGCTCTTATGTTCAGCAGTATCTGCTAAAGAATTCCAAGTCGCCACAGTCGCTGATAGAGAGTACGGGGCGCCGCGGCTACTACAGACTGAACACCACAGGCTCTACTGATGCACAACAAATGATGCTCCAGTTTATGGAAGAGTCGGCAGAGAAGAATCAGGAGTCGGCCGACAAGAGTGATGTTGACCTGTCGCTCGACTTATTTGATTCTCAGGTATAGTGCCAGCAGTTGTTCGGCAGTCTTGCGCCATGAGAACAGCTTAGCACGTTCAAATCCCACCTTACGCTTTTCGTTGTAGAATGCTTCGTCGTTTTCAAGCCGGAGCATCATACCTGCTATTTCTTCACTGCTTTCGGGATTGATGAGAATAGCTTCAGGACCGCCAATCTCTGGCATCGACGATGTGTTTGAGGTTATGACGGGCACACCGCATGCCATGCCTTCGAGCAGTGGTATGCCAAAACTTTCACGCAGCGAGGTGTAGAGGAAAGCAAAGGCATTATTATATATGTAAGGAAGGTCGCTGTTGACAATATATCCTGGCATAACGATGTTGGAGCGGATATTCTCGATGTGGTTACGCTCTATGATGCCATTGAGGTATTCAGGATCAAGGTCGGCCATCAGCAACTTACGCCTTACTGTGCTTTGGTTCAGGTATTTCGAGTAGGCCACCAGTGTCCGTTCTGTGTTCTTCTTAGGGTCGGTGTTACCGAGGAAGAAGAAGAATCCTTTCTCTGAAATGTATTTCTTGTATATCTCCTCTGTATCTTCAACAGGCTTGAACCACTCGTTGTATCCGTTGTATATCATAGCCATGCGTTCGCGAGGAATGTTGAGCTTATTGATGATATTTTCCATCTCGAAGTTCGACACAGTGATGATTCGCCTGCACTTGTTAAGAATACGTGGTACGTCCCAGCGTCTGTAGAGCCATCCGAGGTTCTGGTAAAGTGATTTGTTCTGTTTGTCGCGTGGTTCGAGGAAGATGATGTCGTGTAATGTAAGTACCAGGGGTATGTCAGACCATATTGGGGCTGTATTGCTGGTGCAGTGCAACAGTTCCACGCCTGCCTTCTTCGCAGCGCGAGGCAGTGCCCACTGTTCCCAGAGAGGGTAGGAGGGACAATTTAGCTCTACTACATGTACGTTGGCAGAACTCTCCACGCACCGGTCTTCGCCTGGTTTTACGAACACATAGTACTCGTTTTCTTTATCCATCTGTTGCAGTTCCTTGATTTCCTGCAACACCACGTAATCCATGCCGTGTTTGTTTTTGCGGAATATGCGCTGTGCTTCGATACCGATAATCATGGTGAGTATATTGTTTAGAGATTAGAGTTTATGAACGATAGTTTAGAGAGTGATGTTTTCGGAGGTTAGTGTTCTCAGGATTTTTGCTGGAACACCGCCTACTATGGTGTTGTCGGGAACGTTCTTAGTTACCACGGCACCTGCAGCTACTACGCAATGGTTGCCAATAGTGACACCAGGCAGTATTACGGCATTTGCCCCAATCCATACGTCATCTCCGACGACGACCTGTTTGGTGGAAATGCCTTGTTGGTCAATGCGTTGCGTGATGTCGGTAAAGTTGTGGTTCAGGGCTGTCACGGTGATGCCTTGAGCCAGGTTTACATGGCTTCCTATGCATACTGGTCCGATGACAGTGCAGTGCAGACCTATGCGGGTATTACTGCCTATGGTGACATCGCCAACAGCATTGTTGATGCAGCAGAAGGACTCGATAACACTGTGACTGCCCAGATGGAATTTGCGGTATGGCGGACAGTCCATTCTAACACTACAATATATCTTGGAGCCACGCCCACGATGCTGGTATAGTGGTGACAACATTCGTATATACCATCTGGGACGTGCATCGCGCTGGTTCATAATCAACCAGTCCAACCATCGCTTCATACGAGGATTGGATTTCATGGCTTCTCTTAGTTGCTCCTTGTCTTTCATAGTCTCCCGTTGTGTTATGTCGTTCAACCTTGTCTTCGTTTAGCTATGTTTGCTATTATGTGAACGTTTCATCTCTTCCTTGAGGAATTTTGGTGTGAAGCCTTTCTTGCTCTTTGCTACTTCCTCGGGAGTGCCCGTTGTGAGTATCGTTCCGCCTTTACGTCCGCCTTCGGGACCCATGTCGATGATATGGTCAGCGAGTTTAATAACGTCCATGTTATGCTCGATAACGATAACGGTGTTGCCCCTTTCTACGAGTTTCTGAAGCACGTCCATCAGTATGCGTATATCCTCGAAGTGCAGTCCTGTCGTGGGCTCGTCAAGGATATATATCGTCTTGCCTGTGTCTTTCTTTGAAAGCTCCGTAGCGAGTTTTACTCGTTGGCTCTCGCCGCCAGAAAGTGTTGTGGAGGGTTGGCCGAGTTTGATATATCCCAGACCTACGTCTTGTATGGTTTTGATTTTGCGCAGTATGTCGGGTACGTTCTCAAAGAACTCCACAGCCTGATTGATGGTCATTTCCAGGACATCGGCAATCGACTTGCCCTTGTAGCGCACCTCCAGTGTCTCGCGGTTGTAGCGCTTGCCATGGCATGTCTCACATGGTACTTGAATGTCTGGCAGAAAGTTCATCTCGATAGTCTTGTAACCGTTGCCTCCGCATGTCTCGCAGCGACCTCCTTTGACGTTGAATGAGAAACGTCCGGGTTTATATCCTCTGATCTGTGCTTCTGGAAGATTTACGAACAGCGAGCGTATATCGGAAAACACCCCTGTATAAGTGGCCGGATTAGAGCGTGGAGTACGACCGATAGGTGTCTGATCGACATTCACGACCTTGTCAACATCTTCCAATCCTTCTATGCTTTCGTATGGCATAGGAGATTGCAGAGAGCGATAGAAATGTTTCGATAGGATAGGGTATAGAGTCTCGTTGACGAGTGTTGACTTTCCGCTGCCGCTAACGCCTGTGACAACGATGAGTTTTCCGAGCGGAAAGACTACATCAATGTTTTTTAGGTTGTTGCCTCGGCAGCCTCTTAGTACCAATGCCTTGCCATTACCCTTGCGTCGCTTCTCGGGAATGGCAATCTGCTGTTGGCCATTAAGATGTTGGGCAGTGATGGTGTTGGTCTTCAGCATGTCATCAACAGTACCCTGGAAAACCACTTCGCCACCCTTTCGTCCGGCCTTTGGACCTATGTCAACTATATAGTCGGCATTAAGCATCATGTCGCGGTCGTGTTCTACTACGATAACGGTATTGCCCAGATCGCGCAGTTCCTTAAGAGAGTGTATCAGTCTGTCGTTGTCGCGCTGGTGTAGTCCTATTGAAGGTTCATCGAGGATGTATAGCACATTAACCAGTTGTGAACCTATTTGGGTCGCCAGTCGGATGCGCTGGCTTTCACCGCCAGACAACGATGCGGATTGGCGGTTCAGTGCCAGATAGTCGAGTCCTACATCAAGCAGGAAATCCAGTCGTGTACGTATCTCCTTCAGTATTTCTACAGCGATTTGGCTCTGTTGCTTGTCAAGGTGTTCTTCGGCTTCGTCAAGCCACTGGCGCAATTCAGCCAGATCCATGTTTGCCAGTTGACTGATGTTCTTGTCCCAAATCTTGTAAGAGAGTGCTTCGCGATTCAGACGCTGCCCCTTGCATTCTGGACATTCACATTCTGCAAGGAACTGGTCAGCCCACTTCTGTCCACTGCTGTTTTCTTCGTTTTCGATGACTGAGCGAAGATATTTTACAACTCCGTCGAAATCAACAAAATAGTCGCTGCTGGTGTGTACTAGTTCCTTGTCGATGCGCACAGTCTCTAGTGAGCCGTAGAGTATCTCGTTCAGAGCCTCGTCAGGGATATCTTCTATGCGTGTCTTCAGATTGCATTCGTATTTGTTTAGAATGGAATCAATCTGCCAGAATATCATCTGGTTTTTGTATTTCCCGAGTGGAGCAATGGCTCCGTCGTGAATACTAGCCTTGCGGTTTGGTATTACCTTATCAAGGTCTATTTCATTGATATATCCAAGGCCCTTACAGCGCGGACATGCCCCCTGTGGTGAGTTGAATGAGAAAGTATTTGGTGCTGGGTCGCTATAACTGATGCCTGTTGTGGGACACATCAGACGCTTGGAGAAATGTTTTACCTCGCCTGTTTCGTGATCCATAATCATGATAAGGCCCTCGCCTTGCTTCATGGCTATCTGCACGGATTTCTTTAGGCGATCACCGCCAGTACCTGTTGACGAGGCTGCTATCCTGTCGATGACAACTTCGATGTCATGGCTTTTATAGCGGTCAACCTTCATGCCTCTCGTTATCTCCTGCACTTCTCCGTCAACTCTGACGTGCAGGTAGCCTTTGCGGCGCATACTCTCGAAGAGTTCGCGATAATGCCCCTTGCGGCCACGGACAACTGGAGCAAGAATAAGGATTTTCTTTCCTGCATAGTCGTGAAGTATCATGTCGATTACTTTCTCTTCGGTATATTTCACCATTTCCTCGCCTGTAACGTAGCTGTATGCCTTGCCGGCTCTTGCGAAGAGCAATCGCAGATAGTCATAGACTTCGGTGGTAGTGCCAACGGTGGAACGCGGATTCTTATTGGTAGTCTTCTGTTCGATACTGATTACTGGGGATAATCCAGTTATCTTGTCAACATCGGGACGCTCTATGCCTCCGAGGAAGTTACGGGCGTAAGCCGAGAATGTTTCGATATAGCGACGCTGTCCCTCGGCAAAGATGGTGTCGAAGGCAAGACTGGACTTGCCGCTGCCGCTCAGACCCGTTATAACGGTAAGTGAGTGACGTGGTATCTCAACGTCGATATTCTTGAGGTTATGCACACGGGCTCCCCAGACTTGTATTTTACTGTCGCTACTCATAGCCTCCTCCTCCGCTGCTGACTCCTTCGTTGAATCTGCGTATCAGGTTGACATCGCGACGTATGTTATATTCACGTCCGTCAGCTCCACGAGCCTTAACCAATACGAAGTAAACGCCCTCTTTCACGGGCTGACCGTTGTATGTGCCGTCCCATCCTCCGTCGATATCGGTCCACTCATAAAGCTTCTGTCCCCAACGGTTGAAAATGTAGGCGTGGAATTCTACGATGCTTCTGTATTTGCTAGTGGAATTTTCGTTTTTGTTTATCTTGCATCCTTTAGCACCATAGAAGTCGTTGTTTCCGTCGTCATTGGGTGAAAAAGCATTGGGCATCTCAAGACGGCTCTCGCTGATAGTTATTTCTATCTTCGCGGAATCGATTATCTCGTTGTTCTCACGAAGATATAATGCCACATCGTTGATGCCGGCTTCTGTGAATTCAAACTCGAATTCATCCTCGTAACGTGTCAGACTGGTGCCTGATGTGCGATGGCTTATGTGCCACTCTATTGTGGAATTGGTTTCAAGGTCAGTGGCGCCAGAAGTAAATGTAACATGCAGTGGAGCGTCGCCAGAAATGTTTTTCCAAACAGTTTCTTCCACGCCGTTATTAATATAAGTGGCTTGAGGGTTAATGCCTGCATAGGCAGACATTGTCAGTATCATTGCCACTGATATGATTAGTGATTTCTTCAGATATCTCATAATCTGCAAAGGTAAGGATAATAATTGAGACAGCCAAACAATTAGCATCTTTTTAATTTAAACTTTCATTCATTTTTCTTGTTATCTGCTTTGTGCATAATATGACGATACATTATTATACAGGCGAAAGTTGAGTAATAAATGAACAAAAATGCAAAAAAAAGTCGGACTTACACATCTTTTTTGTACTTTTGTAGCGCAAAAGAGAAAATAAACGATTATGAAGCATATTTTAAGATACACTCTTATGTTTGTCTTGCTCTTTTCTGTCATATCTGATATCATGGCACAAGGGCAGGCTATAAAAAAGCGCCACGAAGTTAAGCGCAAGGAGACAATCTTCGGTATAGCACGTGACAACGGCATTACCATTCAGGAACTTATCAATGCTAATCCAGAGATGAATGCTCCTGGATATGAACTCAAGAAGGGCGACTTTATTCGTATTCCTTATCCTGCTGGTCAGGCTCCTAAAGTTCAGGCTAAAGTAGAGAAACCACAGACTAATGTCAACGCTGATATGCGTCTGCGTGCGCTTCGAGTTGGTGTGATGTTGCCGCTTCACAATGATAACGGCGACGGAAAACGAATGGTGGAATATTACCGTGGCGTGTTGATGGCATGCGACAGTCTGCGCTCAGAAGGTGTATCGGTTGACATCCGTGCCTGGAATGTAGCAGAAGATAGCGATATCCGTGTGTCTCTTCTTGATCCTCATGCTGCCGATCGTGACCTGATTATTGGTCCGCTATATTCTAAACAAGTGAAAGCGCTGGGTGATTTTGCAAAAGCTCACGATATTTCTGTTCTGATACCTTTCTCTATTAATACCAAGGAGATAAACGACAACCCTTATCTCTATCAGGTTTATCAGAATGGAAATGCCCTGAACGATTCTTATGTTTCAAGGTTTTATCAGCGTTTTAAGAATTGTCACCCGGTCATCATTGACTGTAATGACACTACGAGTACTAAAGGACCGTTTACCAGCACACTGCGACGTAAACTTGAGCAGGAAGGCATAGAATACTCTATAACTAACCTTCGTTCAAGTGAGGGCGCCTTCATGAAATGCTTCTCCACTACTCAGCGAAATATCGTAGTGCTTAATACTAGTCGTTCTTCTGAACTAAGCGTGGCATTTGCCAAACTTAGTGGAATGCTGCTTCAGAATCCACGTCTGCGAATCTCAATTTTTGGATATCCTGAGTGGCTGATGTACACCAAGACACACCTTGATAACTACTATAAGTTTGATGTCTATATTCCTTCTACTTACTATATGGACCCATTGTCACAGCGCACCATTCGTTTCGCCAATCGCTATCGTGCAAACTTCAAGCAAGATATGCAGCGTTACCATGCACGCTTTGCTGCTACTGGTTTCGATCAGGCCTATTTCTTTATTAAAGGTCTTCACCTATATGGCAAGCATTTTACCGGTTCGCAAGGCTCTGTGGGATATACACCACTTCAGACACCACTGCACTTTGAACGCTTTGGTAAGGGAGGACTGATGAATCATGCTATGATGTTTGTGCATTATACAAATGATCAGCATGTAGAAACCATAAAATTCTAAATAGAAAAAGAGTAAAGAATGGCTTGCTATATTATTAATAAGGTGCATAAGTGGGTGAGATGGATTGTGCCAATTTGCCTGTTGGCATTTTTCCCTGTTTCTCTTTCGGCACAGGTTGGCGAGTATCGAAATAATCTGGCAGTAGGCTTCAACGCCGGCTATATGTTGAGTAATGTGACGTTTACACCAGAGGTCCCTCAAAACTATCTAGGAGGCGTTACTGGAGGTTTGTCATTACGTTATACTAGTGAGAAATACTTCAATAGTATTTGTGCCCTGGTTATGGAGGTGAACTATGCACAGGCAGGATGGAATGAGAATATCCTTGACCAAAATGATGAGCGTGTTTATTATGTTGATGATGTTGAAAAGACAGATCCTCTATACTATAAACGGCGCTTGACGTATATCCAGGTGCCATTTCTGGCGCGAATGGGGTGGGGGCGAGAGCGAAAGGGCTTCCAGTTCTTTTTCCAGATTGGTCCTCAGGTGGGATGTTTCCTGAATGAATCTACTGATTGCAACATTCGGGAAGGTGTTGCCACACAGACGCAGCGTGTCTCACCAGTAGTAGCACAGGAATCTATGGCTGTAGAGAAAAAAGTTGACTATGGCATCTCTGGTGGCATTGGTCTTGAATACTCTCATCCAAAGATTGGACATTTCCTGATAGAGGGACGATACTACTTTGGTCTTGGTAATATCTATGGTAATTCCAAGAGCGACTATTTCGCAAAGTCGAACCAGAGTTCTATCATTGTAAAGGCCTCTTATTTGTTTGATATTATGAAGACTAAGAACTCAAAGATAAAATAAAACTATAAACAAATTAAAACTAATAAATCATGTTCGAAGGACAACCTAAAGGACTATTTGCGTTGGCATTGGCCAACACAGGCGAGCGCTTCGGCTACTACACTATGCTAGCCGTATTCGCGCTGTTTCTTAGAGCAAACTACGGATTGTCGCCTGCATTAGCCGGCACTATCTATAGTTCGTTCTTGATGTTCGTTTACTTCTTCCCGCTTATTGGCGGTATTATGGCCGACAAGTTTGGCTTTGGCAAGATGGTGACGACGGGTATTATTATTATGTTTGCTGGCTACCTACTGTTGTCGGTGCCTCTTGGTGGTGACTCATTTGCATTGGTGGTTATGCTGGGAGCACTTCTGCTAATCGGGTTCGGTACAGGACTCTTCAAGGGTAACCTGCAGGTTATGGTGGGCGACCTCTACAACGATCCTAAGTATGCTGACAAGCGCGATTCTGGATTCTCAATTTTCTATATGGCAATCAACATCGGTGCTCTGTTTGCACCTACTGCTGCTATTAAGATTAAGGAGTATGCAGAGACATCACTGGGCTATTCGTCGAACGATGCATACCATTTCTCTTTTGCTGTGGCATGTGCATCGCTCATCCTAAGTATAGCTATCTATTACATATTCCGTTCTACATTCCGCCACACTGAAGGCGGAGCAAAGAAAAAGGTTGCTGAAAGTGGTTCCCCGGCAGCTGAAGAACTCTCCAAAGAGGAGACAAAGCAGCGTATCGTGGCTCTCTGTCTTGTGTTTGCCGTAGTTATCTTCTTCTGGATGGCTTTCCACCAGAACGGACTTTCTCTGACATATTTCGCAGATGAGTTTACTGCCCAGTCTGCTGAAGGAATACAGGCCATGTGTTTTGACGTGTGGAATCTTGTGGCAGTGATATTTATAGTCTATGCCTTGTTCTCACTGTTCCAGTCGAAGACTGCTAAGGGTAAAACCATTTCTGCCATTGTTATTGCTGCTGCCGTGGCTTTCCTATGCTTGAAGTACAACAGTTTGACGGGAAGCGTTGAAGTATCGGCTCCTATCTTCCAGCAGTTCAACCCCTTCTATGTGGTGGCTCTGACGCCGGTATCAATGGCCATCTTCGGTGCTTTGGCTGCAAAAGGAAAAGAACCTTCTGCACCTCGCAAGATAGCATATGGTATGATAGTTGCTGCTATAGCTTATGCCCTAATGGCTTTCTCTTCGTTCGGACTGCCGATGCCTCAAACAGAGATGGGGGCCGATGGTAATCCCGTTGCTGTTCATGTTGCAGATGTGACACCAAACCTGCTTATCTCAGTTTATCTTGTTCTCACTTTTGGTGAGTTACTCCTTTCGCCAATGGGTATTTCATTCGTATCTAAGGTGGCTCCTCCCAAATATAAAGGCATGATGATGGGTGGCTGGTTTGTGGCAAC
>CAMHLV010000052.1 GCA_946186115.1 uncultured Prevotella sp.
GCGCCACCTCGGCATCGGCACCACTGACCAGCGATTTGTTCCACTTCCAATAGCGGCGCTGCTTGCCTGACAGGGCTTTGATAGTGACGCCCTTCAGGGGTTTCACCACCAGACGTCCGCCAAGGAGCGAATTGTCGATGCCCAGCGAACGTTCCTCGTAGGTGCGCAGGATAAGACCAGAGCCAAACTGCTCGTAGAAGGTTCCTGCCGTCAGTTCCGCGCATCCCAGTCGTCCCTTCACCCAAAAGTGGGGAACACCCCAGCCTTTGAAGTCGTGTTCGAAGCCGGGCAGGGGATGTTCGAGATATTCCATGCGCACACCAGCATCGACGTATTGGCTTTGCAACTGCAGGTCGACATAGGTGTTGGTGAGAAAGTCTTCCGTTTTCTCAGCCCCTATCTCCTTGTCGTTCTCAGGCAGCAACATATCGCTCTGCACCGTTCCGTGAAGCGTGACACCTTGCTTCTTTTCCTGAGCATTTACAGCCAGACAGCAATATGCGACCAACAATAGCAATAGACTTCTCATGCGTTTATTTGATAAGCTCTTTGACCTTTTCTATGAGTTCCGTTTCCTCGCCATCAGTATAGCCCGCATGGCGATAGACAATATTTCCCTGACCATCGACAATGAGGACATAAGGTATCATCTGGATGCCAAGTGCACGCTTGAGGTCGCCATTGGGGTCGAGCAATACGTCGTATTCCCAGTTATGGTTGTCGACAAGAGGCTTCACCTTATTGATGTTCTGTCCTTGGTCAATGGATACTGCGAATATCTTGACGCCTGTCTCCTGCTGCCAGTCTTCATATACCTCGCTGATGGCATCAAGCTCGCGATTGCACGGCTTGCACCACGTAGCGAAGAAATCGATGATAAACGGCTTACCACCATTGGATAGCGTATCCACATTAACGGCTTTACCATCCATGGTCTTGATAGTCACGGAGGGAAGCTGGGCATTGCTTGGCAGGGAGAAAGCCAACAGCAGGGCAAACAGGGAAAAGAATATTTTTCTATTCATAGTTTCTGCCTATATTTAGTTTACGACAGGCAAAGGTACGAAAAAGTGAGCTAAGAGCCAAAGAAAAAAAGATTTTTCTTTGGCTCTTTCGAATGAAGTCAAGGGAATACTACGTTTGTGAGAACTTCAAATTAGTTCTCAATATACACGAGACGGTCGAACTCGTAGCGCTCGTCAATCTTAGAGCCAATGGTCATCTTGCTGTCCTTGGTGTTGTAGATGTAGATGTAGATAACGGTCTTTCTCCTTGGGAATCTGGTAGTAGTATTTTCCCATGATGGCTGACTCCTGATAGAGCTTGGCAGTAACATCGGCACCCGTGCCGCTGAAGTCAGGTACATCGGTTTCCGGGTCGAAGTATTGGACGTTGCCAAACCTTTCTATGGTTTCCTGATAGATAAACGAGAAGCTTTCCGCATTTCGAGCTATGAGAACTGACAGTTCCCATGGTGGAAACTGACAGTTCCCATGGTGGAAACTGGTAGTTCCCATGGTGGGAACTACCAGTTCCAATAAGGCCTTCCAATTGACATGGGCTTCTAAAAGATTCATCAGCGTCTGGCTGTCCGGTTCTTCTGAGAAATCAAGTCCCAAATAGCGTGAACCCTGTTCGAGAGCAGCGTCCTTGGGCAAGTAGCCGAAGCACGCGATGCCAAGGTCGCTGCACACCTCTTGCAGCATTTTAAAGTGCCGCTCACTTCCCACCTTATTATATATAACGCCCGCGATGTGGACATCCTTCCGGAAATTGACAAAGCCCTGCAACAGCGGTGCCATGGAATAGGCAGCTGACTTGGCATCGACCACGAGCACCACCGGAATGTCCAACACGCTGGCAATCTCTGCCGACGAGCCCTTGTCGCGGTCATAGCCGTCGAAGAGCCCCATCATACCTTCAACGATGCTGATGTCTGCATCTGCCTCGTAATGGGAAAAAAGTTCACGGACATGCTCTGGCGTAGCCATAAAGGTATCGAGGTTAATGCTTGGACGGCCGCAGACAGCCTCATGGAATTTCGTGTCGATGTAGTCAGGACCGCATTTAAACGGCTGCACCCTGTAGCCCTTCTTGGTGAACAACGCCATCAGCCCTCTGGCTATCGTCGTTTTGCCAGATCCGCTTGTTGTTGCCGCTATCATCCATGCTGACTTCATGCTGCAAAATTACGAAATAAATCGGAAAATGATAATTGAAAATTTGAAAATTGCAGCCGCGATGAAAAAAATTATGAATTATGATTTATGAATTACGAATTATTTCGTACCTTTGTCGCCACAAATGGCAATCTGGTGGTTGTATGCCGCCTGATGTAAGGGAATCCGGTGAGAATCCGGAACTGTACCTGCAGCTGTAACCCCCGTTAAAGAGGTCTGCTTGTATGACGCCACTGACGATGTGAATTCAAGGATTCAAGGATTGAAGAATTGAAAAAATGAAATCGTCGGGAAGGCAGAGCAGACTGAGGAAAGTCAGAAGACCTGCCAGAAGTGAGAGCAGAGCGAAGCTTGCTTTAGCTATGCCGAGCGAGGGCAAGGGCTCGACCGAAGGTCAAGCCTGCCTAAGAAGTGAATAGTGAAAAATTCGCTACTGCTTTTATCAAAATGACGGCCGTACAGGGATATGCGGCGCGAAAAAGATGATATTGTTATGATGAAGAAATTGACAGTGGGACTGCTGGCATTATGCGTAGCGGCATCTGTCGAGGCACAGAGTGACATCTGGCGCTCTGACTCGTTGCAGGAAGTGGTAGTCACAGGTACTGGAACCCAGCACCTGCTGAAAGACGCGCCTGTACAGACCGAGGTGATAAGCCGCCAGCAACTGCAGCAGTATGCCGGCAAGAGCATCGAGGACATACTCTCAGGACTATCGGCATCGTTTGATTTCAGCGAGAACGACATGAGTTCAAGACTCCAGATGAACGGACTTGGCAACTCGTACATATTGATACTGATAGACGGCCGACGGCTTCACGGCGACAATGGCGGAGAAAACGACCTGTCGCTCATCGACCCGCATAACATCGAAAAAATAGAGATAGTAAAGGGAGCTTCCAGTGCCCTGTATGGTAGTGATGCCATAGCGGGAGTGATAAACATCATCACCAAGAAGCATCGCGAACAGGGTATGATGCTTGAGAATACCACACGTTTCGGCTCATATGGCGACATACGCCAGCATGTGGGCATCGCACTGAATTACGGTAAATTCTCAAGCTACACAAACTTCCAGCTGCAGCACTCTGACGGATGGCAGAACACATCAGAAGAGGCCAGGCAACAGACGGAATACCACATAACCGACTCGCGAAACAAAACCGTGAACCGACATACGAATTGGCAAGTGGCAGAGCGACTTACGTACAAGCCAACGACCAACATCGAGCTCTATGCCGGAGGTAGTATTTATTGGAAACGGATATATCGTCCCTGCGGGCATCACCCAGGGGTAGATGTGAAGACGTGGGACCTTCAATACAATAACGCATCGCTGTCGGCAGGAGGAAAGTGGAAGCTAAACGACACTGACTTCATCACCATCGATGCCGACTGGAAGAAGCACGCCTATAACTATGTCTTTACCGACACCACACTGACTGATGGCTATGTGAATGGCCGCTTCACCAATTACTTCCCCTACTTCCCAGACCAGAAGGAACTTCAGAGCGACCAACGGCTGACGAATGTATCACTAAAGGGTGTTTTCAGACTCCCCTACGAGCAACAGCTAAGCACAGGACTTGAATATCGCTACGACTGGTTGAAAGCTCCCATGAGAGTTGCAGGAGGCAAAGCCACCGACAATACTGAGGCCATCTACGTGCAAGACGAATTCGCTCTTCTTAATCCGCTGTTTCTGACGGCAGGCCTGCGACTGACGCACAACGATGGTTTCGGCACTAAACTGACACCGAAAATCTCAGCCATGCTGAAGCTGGGCGACATTCGCCTCAGAGCCACGTGGAGCCAAGGATATAAAACCCCTACCCCCAAGGAACTTCACTATCAGTACGTCAAGAATATGAACGGGGTTTATCTCTATCTCGGCAATAACAATCTGAAATCGCAACACTCCAATTACTTTGGTGTCAGTGCAGAATATACCATCGGTCATCTGACGTTGACTCTTGCCCCATATTACAATAATGTGAACGATATGATAACCTTGGTCACCATACCCACCAAGGATGCTCCAAGCGAACTGATTTCGAAATACGACCCCATAAGAGTTCGGCAATACCAGAACATGGAAGACGCAAAGACCTACGGCATAGATTTTACAGCCCGTTATCAGGGAAAGCATTTCACCGCAGGAGGGAGCTACAGTTATCTTGACACCAAAGCCAACATGTATGACTCGGAAAACGATGTAATGCATTCGGTCACCATCGACGGAATGGCTCACCACAAGGCAAATGTGTATGCAACATGGAACCACGCATTTTCTAAAAGCTACACCTTCGGTATTGGCATCTATGGCCGGCTCTCAAGCAAACGCTACTATCAGATAGACGGAGACGGAAAAGGCTATCAGCTTTGGCGGCTATCTACCAATCACCAGATAGGCAGGATTTGGCGCATAGACGCAGGCATTGACAACATACTGAACTACGTAGATCGTACGCCCCATGGATTACACTTGGGCACCACTACTCCCGGCAGAACCGTCTATGCCTCACTGACGATAAAAATCAATAAAGGAAAGAAACTGATAAATAATTTTAAGTCTAATTTAAATTCTAACAACAATGAACAAGATTAAAATGATTATGCTGGCAATGGTTGCTTTCGTTGCCAGCGCAACATTCACTGCGTGCAGCAGCGACGACGACGACACCCCAGCTACGACCTACGAGTCGAACTACGAGAGGTATCAAAAAGCAGTCAACGAGACAGTCAAAAAGCAGAAGAGTAGCAACAAGGTTATTCTGCTCGTTGCCTTTGGATCAACATGGGAGCAGGCTTACGACACCTTCGACAAAGTTGTGGAGGACTACAAGACCAACTTCATAGGATGGGATGTCTATCTTTCTTTCTCGTCGGCAATATGCATCAACAATGCCCGCGCTGGTGAGAATGTTGAACCCAAGGACTACTACGATCCTGAGCACTGGCTCACTGCTATTGGTCTGGCAGGTTATGAGCAGATCGTGGTACAGTCACTGCAGGTAATCCCAGGCGAAGAGTATCGCCGCGTACGCGACAGTTATGTGAAGGATTTTATGAACAACCGTAACGGCGACTTCACTGATACCTATATGAAGAAGCTCGACAGAAACGTGGTTGTCGGCACTCCGCTGATGGCAGAAGAGAGCGATGCCAAGACTTTGGCTATTACGCTGAACAACGAGGCCGACGTCAAGTCAGCTGTTGCTCAGGGTATTGTTGCATTTATGGGTCATGGTAATCCCGAAGGATACGACTACTACGGTGGCAACATCCGCTATCTGCAACTGGAAGAAAACCTCCGCGCCCTCAGCCATAACTACTATGTAGGAACCGTGGATATGAATGAGACCTATGCAAGTGATGTACTGGATCACATTGCCGGTGGTACATTTAATTATCAGGTTGGTGACGTCACAAAGAGCATCAAATACCCCGCTAACGCATCAAAGAAAGCACAATTGTTCGTACTGATGTCTATAGCTGGTGACCATGCTCACAACGATATGTCCGATGCTGAAGATGATGAAAGCTGGTACTCACTTTTCAATGCCGCAAATATAGAAACGAATGCCTACGAGACCAACTATACCGAGGCATGCTGGAAAAAGTACAAAAAGGGTGAAGAGTATATCCCAGGACTGGCAGAGCGCAGCGCCGTTCGCAAACTATGGATGAGCCACACCCGCGAGGCTATCGCAAAACTGGGAACAGAGAATGCACTGTCAACTCCCACAACTTCTTCTGAGGAATAACAACCATATACTATGATAAAGCGAGCAGCTGTACTGTTAGTGGCACTCCTTTCGGGGAGTGCCACTTTTCCCCAAATCCATAGGATGGAACGCAAGGATTCATCTGAAATCCATCGTACATATAATTTAAACCCCGTGGTGGTAACCGGTTCCGGTCATCACCAGCGTCTGAAATCTACTGCTACGCCAGTCCATGTGCTCAGCAGCCAAGAAATCAAAGAGCAGGGCATCAGCACCTTCGACGCCGCCCTGACACGCATGATGCCGCAGGTGTCGATGGCACCTAACTCGATGGGCTCCTTTTTGCGATTGAACGGACTCGGCAACAAATACATTCTCATCCTCATCAATGGTCAGAAGCTCTCTGGCGACATCTCCAATAATGTTGATCTAAACCGCATCAACATGTCGAGGGTAAAGCGCATTGAAGTGCTCGATGGAGCAGCCTCGTCGCTCTATGGCTCCGACGCCATCGCTGGAGTCATCAATATCATCACCGACCAACCAACTAGTTCCGTTTGTTGCGTTTCTAACGCAACAAATATCAGCGGACATGGCATATTGACAGAGTCTGTTAACCTTGACATCTATCATAACGGCTTCGGCTCCTATACCTCGTTTACCCACGACCGTGCCGACAGCTATCAGACTACGGACCTTGAATACGTCAAAGGCTCCGATACAGAAACACGACAGACGATAGCTCCGCTGTTTACGGGTTATCGCTCAAACATCCTCGGACAGAAATTCACCTACAACCACAATCAGCATTTGGCGCTGAATGCGGGTTTAGACTATTCATATAAAATCACCGACCGCCCCAACACAGTGCCCGATGGTTCCGTCGTCGGTGGTACCGACTACGAGATGCGTTATAAAGGCTTCCGCATTTCGTTGGGCGGTGTTTATAAGTTCACCAGCCGCAATAGCCTGCAGGGCAACTTCACCGTCGACCGCTTCCGCTATGGCAAAGAATACGACGTGGAAAATGTGACCAAGGGTATTGCCGTTGGCGACTATGTCCAGTCGAAGAAACAAAGGATGATGGATGGCGAACTCAAGGCCATATTCCGTCACTCCCCTCTCTTTTGCAAAGGGACCGGAGGCGAGGCTACAACGATTTTCGGCGCTGACTGGCGCAAAGACTATCTTATGGCCACCTCAGGCAATATCGACCAAGATGTCTATACCCTTGCCGCATACGCTCAGCACGAGCAGAAGTTTTGCGTGGGCCCAGGTATTGCCACTGCCACCGTGGGTGCCCGTCTCACCCATCACGAAACGTTCTCAAATCACTTCACGCCCAAGGCTACCCTCATGTACAGCATCGGTGCTGTGAATATCCGTGCCACCTACTCCGCTGGTTTCCGTGCACCTGGTCTCGACGAGCTCTATTATCATTATTTCGCCCTGAATCGCGGCAAGCCGCAAATCAGTTTTGGTAATCAGGAACTGAAACCTGAAAAGAGTCATTACGTCTCGCTCAATGCCGAATATCGCGACGACGTGATAGCCGTGAGTATGACGGGTTATCTGAACCGCATCAACGACATGGTGGTGAAACAAAACATACCTGTTGACGATGCTGCGCTAAAAATGCTGCGTGCGGAATTCCCCGAGATGACCGACGATGAAGCCACCAAGCTAACACAATATGCCCTCTATCAGAACAGCGACAAAGGCGATGTGAAAGGTGTTCAGCTCAATGTCTCTGCGAATATTTTCCGCGGATTCAATCTCTCCGCCAACTATGCATATACCTACGCCCGCACAAAGGTTGTCTCCGACGGTTCAGCCCAAAGTGGCTCCGGCGGTTCAGCCCAAAGTGGCTCCGGCGGTTCAGCCGTCGGAGCCACTGCCTGGCAACCCTTGGAGCGCAGCATCCGCCACGCCGCCACCATCGCCGCCAACTATCACCACACTTGGGGCAAATACCGGCTAAACATCAATCTGAATGGGCGCCTCCAGTCGAAAACCTACTATACTGGCACTTACGAGGATGCCCCCGGTTTCGGCATCTGGAACCTCCACACCACCCATAGTTTCGACGGCTGGAAATATCTCCTTTTGGAACCCAGTATCGGCATCGACAACATATTCGACAAAGTGGATCGTCGCATCGACTCTTCCACCCGCAAGTATGCCCTCTACTCTCCTGGCCGCATGCTGGTAGTGGGACTGAAAATAAAATTCAAGCGTTAGAGCAGAAACAATAATAACTCCTCGGTATATCGTTATGGACAACAAGGGAAAGATTATCATCGCAGGCATTGGTCCTGGCTGTCAGAAAGACATCACGCCCGCAGTATTCGAGGCGGTGCGCGAGGCTGATACCATCGTGGGATATAAGTATTACTTCCAGTTCATCGAGCCGTTCGTGAAGCCGGGCTGCGAGTGCATCGACACGGGCATGAAACGGGAACGCGAACGGGCACAGCAGGCTTTTGAGCTGGCAGAACAGGGAAAGACCGTGGTGGTCATCAGTTCTGGTGATGCAGGGATATATGGCATGGCTCCGCTTATCTACGAGATGAATCGTGAACGCCATGCTGTTGACAGCGATTTTGTCGCCGTCACCATCGAAGTCCTGCCAGGCATCTCTGCTTTTCAGAAGGCGGCCTCGCTGTTGGGTGCTCCCATCGGCCACGACATGTGCATCATCTCGCTCTCCGACCTCATGACACCATGGGAGGTTATCGAGCGACGCATCAAGGCTGCCGCTGTGGGCGACTTCGTGACGGCTGTCTATAACCCCAAGTCGCATGGGCGCTATTGGCAGCTCTATCGCCTGCAGGAAGTGTTCCTCAATCATCGCTCTGCCGATACTCCCGTTGGCTATGTCCGTCAGGCTGGTCGGGAGGAACAGGAGATAACAGTGACGACACTCGGCGAGTTCAATCCCGAGGATGTAGATATGTTTACTGTCATCATCATCGGTAATTCCCAGACTTATGTGACTGACGGGAAGATGGTGACACCAAGGGGCTATTACAGCCTCACCCCTAACTCCTCTCCAAAAGGAGAGAGGAACCTTGAGCGCGAGGAGAGTAACAACTCTAAAGGCCAGAATATTATGATTGAGTCCTTCCACACCATCAGTGGTGAGTTGCGACGCCAGGACTATCCTTTAGACCACCTATGGGCCCTGCTTCATGCCATCCATACTACTGCCGACTTCGACATGGAAAGGATTCTCTATACCGACGACCATGCCGTAGAGACGTTATATAATAAGGTTAAGGATGGCTCGCTGAAGACGATAGTGACCGATGTAACGATGGTGACGAGTGGTATCCGCAAAGGAGCCCTCCAGCGCCTGGGCATAGAAGCGAAGTGTTATCTCTCTGACCCTCGCGTGGCAGAAATGACAAAGTGTCCACTCTCTTCCGAGGGGGATAGTGGGATGCTGCTTACCCGAACGCAAGCCGGTATCCGTCTGGCTGTCGAGGAACATCCCGATGCGCTCTTTGCCTTTGGTAACGCACCGACGGCTCTGATGGAACTCTGCGAACTAATCCGCAAAGGCAAGGCTCATCCTGCCGGCATCATAGCAGCACCAGTTGGCTTTGTACATGTCCGAGAGTCGAAGCACATGGTCAAGCCTTTCCGCGACATTCCCAAGATTATCATCGAGGGCCGCAAGGGTGGCTCTAACCTGGCTGCTACCCTCTGTAATGCCATTCTCACCTTCGACGATGCAGAACAACTAAAGCCAGGGCGCGACTTATAAAGTGAAAAGGGAATAGTGAAAAGTGAAAAATTTTCTGCCGCCATGAAGTTTGTAGTGATAGGCATAACGGATAATCCTCAGCCCTGGTTTCCACCAGAGGTGCTGGAAATCATCAAGCAGGGACAGGTGTTCTCTGGTGGCAAGCGCCATCATGAGATAGTCGCCCCATTGCTGCCTGCCAACGCAGAATGGATAGACATTACCGTGCCGCTCGATGCCGTCTTCGAGCGATACGCCCATTCTCCCCTCCTTTTGGAGGGGTCGGGGGAGGCTCTCATCGTCTTCGCCAGTGGCGACCCGCTCTTCTTCGGCTTTGCCAACACCATCCGGCGCAAGACGCCTGAGGCCGACATCGTGGTCTATCCGTCATTCAACTCCCTGCAGATGCTGGCCCACCGTCTGGTGATGCCTTATCATGATATGCACATTGTATCGCTTACAGGGCGTCCCTGGCCTGAGTTCGACAAGGCTCTGATAGAACGCGCTGAGAAGATTGGCGTGCTGACCGACCGTGAGCACACCCCTGCTGCCATCGCCCAAAGGATGCTGGATTATGGCTATAACAATTATACCATATATGTGGGCGAACATCTTGGCAACCCTAATAAGGAAAAGGTCACAACGCTTTCACTCGAAGAAGCCGCCAAAGCAGAGTTCTCAATGCCCAACTGCGTGATTCTTTCTAATGAGGAACGGAGTGTAGGAGAAGCTGGGCAGGAAGAAACTCCTAAAATCCCAGACTCCTTAGACAAAAATAAACTTAGAAAAAGAACATTTGGAATACCTGATGCCTCTTTTGCCCTGCTCGATGGCCGCGAGAAAATGATTACCAAGATGCCCATCCGGCTGCTGACGCTACAGGCACTCGACCTGCCCAGCCGACACGTGCTTTGGGATATCGGCTTCTGCACAGGTAGCGTGTCTATTGAGGCTCGCCTACTGTTTCCGCATCTGCACATCGAAGCCTTTGAAATCCGTCCTGAGTGCGAAGCCATCATCCACGAGAACGCCCGCCGTTTCAGAGCCCCAGGCATCAACGTGCATATCGGCGACTTCCTATCTGCTCCCATCCCTCACAGGGAGGAGTCTGGGGAGTGTCTTCCCGATGCCGTCTTCATTGGCGGTCATGGTGGCCACCTCAAGGAGATAATGGAAAAGGTGTTGACGGTGCTCGCACCTGATGGCATCATCGTGATGAACAGCGTCAAGGCACCCCTCGTCAAGACCGACAGTCACCAACTCTGGGACGAAGCCTGCCGCGAACTCGGTCTCACCCAAGAGCGCCCCATGAGAATTGTAATAGATGAACATCACCCAATAGAGATACTGAAATGCAAAAGATAGCAATTATTCAAATCAGTGAGGCAGGCCAAGAGATTGCCCAAACGTTAGCACGAGCGCTTAGCGCTATTGTCATTAGTCGCCAAGAGGTGGGCAAGCGTTGGAACGACTTCGATGCCTTCGTCTTTATCGGCGCCATGGGCATCTGTGTGCGAACCATCGCCCCCTATATCAAGGACAAGCATGAAGACCCTGCCGTGGTGTGTATCGACAGCACAGGTCTCAATGCCATTTCCGTGCTCTCTGGCCACATCGGAGGTGCCAACAGCCTTACTCACGAGGTGGCATCGCTGATTGGTGCACGCGAGGTCATCACCACCCAGAGCGACAATGTCGGACTATGGGCTCTCGACACTTTCGAGACGAGGTTCGACTGGACCATAGCCAGCGACGACAAGATGAACGATTGCATCTTTGCCTTTGTCAATCGTAGGCCCACGGCTCTGTTCTTAGAGGTGCGCGATGAGGGAACCGACTATCTGGAGGCCACAAAGCCTGACCACGTCACCATCATCCGCGACATCAGCGAGGCAGACCCTCAGAAGTATGCTTTGCTCATCATAGTGTCGCCATATAAGCGCCTTGCCCCCGAAGGCATGCTTGAACTGCATTTCGTACCGATGGTGGGAACGATAGGCTTCGGTCTGGCACACCATCCTGACGACTACAAATGCATCTACGACGAGATAGACCATGCTTTTGCCGACCGTGGCATCCTGCCCTGCGCACACCGCTACTGCACCATCGACGTGAAGCAGGACGAGGAATTCTGCGCCATGCTGAAAGACGAATACGACGAAGAGTTGGTGTTCTTCACCGCTGAGCAACTGGCGCAAGTTGATGTTCCCAACCCCAGCCAGACCGTCCAGAAGCATGTGGGCACGCCCAGCGTCTGCGAGGCAGCAGCCATCCTCGGCTCTAACAATGGCAAGCTCATCGTACCCAAGGTAAAGGGCAAAAACTGGACTGCCGCCCTTGCCATCCCCTATCAGTATCTTCGAAATTCCTCCCCTATTATAGGAGCTCAGGAGGGGCTTTCCTCCCCTATTGTGGGTCAGTTGGGGTCTTCCTCCCCTATTATAGGAGCTCAGGATGTATCGTTCCTCCCCTCCCTTTGGGAGGGGTTGGGGGTAGGCTTCATCGAAATTGTCGGTGCCGGTCCTGGCGACCCCGACTTGGTCAGCGTTCGCGGCCGCAAGATGCTCGAGCGGGCCGACCTCATTCTCTATGCCGGCTCACTGGTTCCCAAAGCCCTGACTGAGTGTCATAAGCCTGGTGCCGTCGTGCGTTCCTCGGCAGATATGAACCTCGAAGAGCAATGTGAGCTGATGAAGCAGTTCTACGACCAAGGCAAGTTCATCGTCCGTCTGCACACCGGCGACCCATGCATCTTTGGAGCCATTCAGGAGCAGATGGCGTTCTTCGATGCCAACCACATGCACTATCACATCACGCCAGGCATCTCCTCATTCCTTGCTGCCGCCGCCGAGTTGCGCTCGCAGTTCACCATTCCCGAGCGCTGCCAGACCATTATCCTCACTCGCGGTGAGGGCCGCACCCCCATGCCCGAGCGCGAGCAGCTGCACCTGCTGGCTCGCAGCCAATCTACCATGTGCATCTTCCTCTCTGCCTCCATCGTCGATGATGTTCAGCGCGAACTGCTCATGGAGTACCCTGAAGACACCCCCGTCGCCGCCTGCTACCATCTCACCTGGCCAGACCAGCGCATCTACCGTGGTCAACTCAAAGACCTCGCCAAGATAGTCCACGACAACCACCTCACCCTCACCACCATGCTCGTCGTCGGCGAAGCCATCGACAACCGCCAAGGCCTCTCGGAGCTGTATTCAAAACACTTCACCCACCTCTTCCGCCAAGGCGACGCATAATAGTGGAATCCTGTGGCATGTCGCCATGCCGCAGACAAGTGACTTTCACTACTTTCCTACTTTTTTTGATGAAAACCCTCAAAACATATAAAATCCCTGGAATTCCAATCTTATTATGGAATCTCGGGGATAGTTATTAATTCTCGCATATCATTCGCGCCATGTCGTTGAGGGCCATGCACTGGTCGCGGCGGATGGCGAGGTGCTCGTTGTGGTGCTCCCATGGAGCGAGAATCAGCAGTTGGCCGCTGGCACAGGCCGTCATGCGCTTGCCGCCAGGCTTGGCAAGGTCGGTGAAGCCGTTCTCCTGAAGTATGATGAGTGGTAGGCCCTCGTTGAAGGCAGCTCGCATGATGACTTTCTCGCCCTTAGAGATGCACGGCGACACCAGCACCGCACCCTGACGGGCTAATGAAAGGCACTCCTGAGTGCGGGCAACAATCTGCTCGTCTGTCAGGCTGCGTGAGCACTGCACCTGCACGCGCAGCGGCCTCGAAAGAAGGAAGCGGTTGCCGATGGCCGAGAACTGCTGACCGCCTATCGTAAGGCCCCGCTGTACACGGAAAAGGTCAGGGTGCTCGCGCTTCATGAGCAGGCGGCGGGGGTTGTCACGGAGGTAGTCCAGCCAGCTTTGCAGCTGCCCTTGGCGCAGTAGCAGCTTGTCGTTGTAGCCTCGGGCAAAGAGGAGGCCGTGGGTGCGGTCGCTGGAGGCGGGTTTTGTTTGTTGCTGTAATACAGCAACAGACGGGACAGCAACAGACGGGGCGGTAGACGGGACAGCAACAGAAGGGGCTGCAGCGGTGTTAGGCAAGAGACCTGGAAATAGTTCGCGGTAAGCCTTGTTGCAGCCCTGTTTGAAGCCCAACAACACCTTGCCTAACGGCTTCGGTAGGCGCTCCTTGACGAAGAGGATGCCGTGCAGGTGGTCAGGCATCATCTGCAGGGCTATGCTTTCTATCTGAGGATAGCGTTCCGTCATTTGGTACCAGCAGTCAGCCACTCGCTGTCCTAGTTCGTCAAGCACCATCCGCGGTGCATCGCCAGAGCCTTCAGGCGCGTCGGCGTGGCCCGTCACCCTGCCAAAGAGTGGGTGCCGTCCCTCAGTCACCATCGTCACCATATACATTTGACGCTCCATGTAGTCATGGCCCACGCATCGTCGCAGCATGGAGGGCTTCTTCTCGCCAGCAAAGGCTTTCTGCCGTTCATATCGTTCTTTGTCCACGTGTTTTGTACCTCTCTTCCAAAAAGTTTGCTTTCTGCTTGCGAAATTACGGAAAAGTTTTCTAAAATGGAAAACTTTTTCAAAATTATTATTGAAATGTTGTCGAAAATGAGTAATTTTGCAATCTTAAAAAATAGTTTAATTAAAAATTCAGGAGAAATGATATTAGATAGACATATAGACAAGACCGAAGAATCACTGCAGATGTTAGACGACTCTCTTCCTCAGGCTTCTGTTGACCGCTTCCTTTATGGTTTGAAGTTGCACAACTGGGACGAAGAGGCTATTATGGCTTTTACTATCAAGATACGCAACAGCCACAGCTATGCCTTGTTGGAAAATACTCGTCTGACCAAGTGGAAAGCTACGTTCAACGAAGAATATGCCACCAATCACAACAAGTATTTTACTACTGCTGAATCAGCCATGAACAGGATGCGCAGCACTTTGAAAGGTATCACCGATGCCATTATCAAGTTTTGCTATAGGTCTAATAAGGCTCTGCCTGCCGATGTCGATGCCCCTATGGTCCTTGAGCGCACACCATTGCTGAAAGGACCGTATTCTAAAGATATGTTCGGTACTGATCTTTATGGTAAAACTGTCATGCTGCTTTTTGAAGAGCTAATCTCTTATTTGAATACAGCTGAGGATAACGTTACTATCTGCCTTGATGTGATAGCACGTGAGAACTATCTTCGTGAACACATAGATGAAGTTAATGAAGTTTATGACAAATGCTTTGAGGATACTTTCCGCAACAATCGCTCTGTAATTAAGAGGCTAAAAGAATCGAATGCTAATCTTGACAATGACATTTTGAAGACTATTGAGGATGCTGAGGATGCTCAGCAAATGATAGCTGACCTGTTTCATATGCTAAACTTGGAGGAATGGAATGACTTTGTTGTCTGTAAGGCTATTCATGATGCCAACAAGGCAGGACTTGACAAAAAGGAATTGTTTCTTTGGGGGGAAGAGCGTAAAGAAAAGGTAATGCTTGTCAGAAAACTACTTGGGCATCTGTCTGACTTAGATCTCTCTGATCAGAATATGAAGATAGACAAGCAAGAAGGAGTGGTAAGTGGAGAGTTCTTGATGCGTCTTCTCGTTTGGTGCGATATTAATGAAAACAGCAGTCACTCTGTCTGGTTGGAATATGTTACAGATAAAATACTCTCTGCACAAGAATGCCGCTTTACGAAAGTAGCGAAAAGTGGAGCCATAAAGGCTGAAAGAAAGAAAATGGCATTTGTTGGTAATGATGAAATAAAAAAGCTTCAAAATACATTCAACATGGCTTTGGATTCCTTTATAGATAACTTTTAACATTATTTTTTGACGATCAAACTGTTTTAGGGACTGGCTCATTTGATGCCAGTCCTTACTTTTTAACCTTCTTTCTGATATTAAGAAGTCAAAAGTTATGCCTTCTTTTGACCAAGCAAATAAGATAAAAGGTAAAAAGATGACATTATCAAATGAAAAACATATTATTAGACGGTCAAAACCTTGAGAAAGAGGGTCAAAACAAGGTCAAATAGCAACATCTTTACCTTATTTTAAAGTCAAAAACAACTTATTGATTTACAGATATTTCCTCTAATTTTGCACTCGAAGAAGGCACTCTGCCGGGCAACCTGTTGTTGTGGAGGCGAGGATAGCCCTTACCGCATGATTCTAGATAGTGTGGTCAACATATTGTCGTACTTCTAATTCTTAAAAAAAAGACATGAACAAGAATATGAAGACCACCGCTGCTACGGGCAGCATGAAAAGAGAGTTGCGAATTGAGTTGAACGACCAGACCAACCGCTACAGGTTACATCCTGAGTGTTGTGCAAGACTGGTCGAGGGATTGCCATTGTGGGTGCCAGCCGAAATCTTCTTTGAGATAACGGATGGCTTGCGTGGCTTCCGCAAGGGACTGGCGAACGTGATGGTAGAGAACATCCTGGTGTTCTCGACTGGAGGCGGGCGCCGTCTGACGGGACTGCCCCATGTGGACAACGTGCTCCTTGAGCTGTATCGTCACATCTACAACTATGCGACTGTTAACGGTCATCAGTTGGAGCCGCTCTTCTGAGACTCAGTAAACCTGGGACACGTTTCGCCTGTATATATAAAGAGGTGGGCGTGTTCCACTTAACCAAACAAAAGAAAAAGAAAAGAGATATGGTAACGAATGATAATTTCGACATGAGTTTCTTCGCGAAACCGATTAGCAACAAGTGGCCGAAGTGGACGGTGGGGCCGTTCTGGGTGTATCAGTACCTGCGGTCGCCGGAGGCTAAGGCTGACACGCTAAACCTAAGGGCCATTGGCAAGGTGCTTTGGCAGCAGCGTGATGAGGCGATGCAGCTGGCGGTCAAGGAACAGCAGCGCAAGTACAAGGGTCAATTCATGGATTATGTGACTCCTTCAGGTGTGTTCGGCTATTGCAATGATGACAGTCAGGTATCGCATTCCAAGTTGCTTTGTATGGACTTTGACGACATTTGCCCGATATGGGAGGTGAACCCCGTGTTCTACGACTTCAAGCCCGAGTGCTACAATACTTGCACCAAGGAGACGGATGCCGTCGAGCAGCTGAAGTGGCGACTGATAAACGACCCAGGGTTCAACACCGTCATGGCTTTTCGTTCGCCTCGCGGCAACGGGCTGAAATGGTGGGTGGAGATAGACCTCGGGAAGTGCGACCATCGCACTTGGTTCCAGGCTGTGAGAAACTACCTGATGGCCAGGCATGGTCTCAGCGACCACCAGGTCGATAAGCTCTGTGGCAATCCTTCGAGGGCTTGCTTCCTCAGCCACGATCCACTTGTGTATTTACGAACCGATTTAATAGAAGATTTCACAATTTAATAATCATGGAAAACAATGTATTTAATCCGCTGGAATGGGCTCAGAACGAGCCCACAAGCAATGCTCAGCCCCGTGTTGAGAATGTGAACAGCCAGCCCCGTCAGGCAGTTTGTCCGGCTACTGACGATTTCGCTTTGGAGCTCCAGAAAGCCCAAGCCGTTTGTGACGACTTGCTCGGTCGCGGTGCCAGCATCGCCGAGTCGTACGAAGACTACCTGCAGCTGGGCTTTGCCCTGGCTGACGGACTTGGCAGCGAGGGGCGTGACATCTACCACCGACTCTGCGCCCAAAGTGCCAAGTACCGTGAACAGGACTGCGAGCGGAAATGGCAGGAGTGTCTGCGCAAGCACGACGGGCGCACCAGCATAGCAAGTTATTACAAAATGGCGCAGCAGGCTGGTGTTGACCTCTCTGCCATCGGTCGGCAATTTTTCTCAAAATTCTCAAATTCTCACGGCTCTTCCGTAGAAAGTCAAGGTATTGGCAATAAGAATGATAATTCTTTTGAAAATACTATAAATAAAGGTATTAAGCCAATTATCAGTCCTCATTCTGACCAACAGGACATTTCTTCAGACGGCTGTGAGAAAATGAGAAAAGTGGGAATTTCCGAGGCTCCAGACATGGAGTCGGACTCCGAGAAAAGATTCTCATACAGCGAGACTTTTTCGGACAAACTAATCCTCGAGGACTTGCCTTCGATGCTTCGTGAAGTGATGGACACGCAACAAGATGCTGAAAGCCGCGACAAGGTGACGATAGCCGCTCTGGTGGAGTGGTCGGGTGTCATGCCCAACGTTGAGGGCGTCTATGACCAGAAGCGAGTATCGCCCGAATTGTTCGCCATCCTGAATGCCCCGTCGGCTATTGCCAACAAGGGTGCCGTAGATGCCTGCCGCCAGCTGGTGATGCCCATAGAATGGGAAATTCGCCACCAGCAAGAGCTGGCTAAGGAGGATTACCAGCAACAACTCGGCGCCTGGCAATCACAGAATCCCAAAGAGCGTAAGGGCAAGCAGGAGCCCAAGGAACCGAAGTATCAGTCGCTGTTCATCGCCGCCAACTCGTCGGCATCGGTGGTCTATGAAGACCTGAGCAACAATGACGGCAGAGGCATCATCTTTGAGACCGAAGCCGACACGCTGGCCAACGTCCAGACACAGGAGTGGGGCCAGTGGAGCGACCTGTTGCGCAAGGCCTTCCATCACGAGCGTGCTACACTCAGCAGAAAGAGCGACAACCTGCGCATCGTCATTGAGCATCCCCGTCTGGCCGTCCTGCTGACGTGTACGCCAGGCCAGATACCTTCGCTGTTGCCTGCCAATCAAGTGGAGAACGGACTTGCCAACCGCTTCTTGTTCTACTGTCTGAGCGGCAAGCGCGGCTGGCGAAGTCCATTCCGTGAGCAAGGCGAGCCGCTGGAAGATAAAATACTCAAGACAGGACAACGTTACTACAAACTGTATCAGGCACTCCAGCAGTATGCCGGCAAACCGTTGGAGTTTACCTTCAGCGAGGAGCAGAAAGTCCGTTTCAACGACTTCTTCGCCCCTTTGTACAACGAGCAGATAGGCATGAACGGCGACGAACTGTCGGCATACATCTTCCGCCTGGGTCTCTCAACCTTCCGCATGGCCATGGTGCTTACCGTGCTGCGGAGTGCCGACCGCGAACCGATGTTCAGTCCTGAGTCGCAGGTGCTGGTATGCAACGACACCGACTTCGACACCGCCATCACCATCAGCAACTGTCTCATCAACCACACCACCCATGTCTATGCCAACATCCTGCCCCATGCCCAACAGCCAATGGTGGCTCCCGACATCAAGATGCCTGACCGCCAGCGACAGCTCTACATGGCCGTTGACGACGCGTTCACCACGCTACAATGGTATGACAAGGCCGCCGAGATGAACATCCCGAAGAAAACCGCCGACCGTTACCTGGGAGAATTCACTAACAAATACCATCTGACACTACGCATCAGCAACGGACGGTATAGTAAAATAACGGCCAAGGGCACAGCATCGACGAGCCGGGCGAAAGGCTCCTTATGTTGAAGGGAGCGGCTCCTTTTATTGAAAGGGAGCGCTCCTTTTTAGGGAAGGAAACGCTCGGAGAAAATACTATGGGAATATTCGAGAAAAAGTGATTTTTTTCTTAAAAAAAGGGGGAAATATTTGGTAATATGAAGAATATTTCGTATCTTTGTATCGTAGTTCAG
>CAMHLV010000053.1 GCA_946186115.1 uncultured Prevotella sp.
ATAAATAGTCAATAAATCGTAAATAGTAAATTGTCAAATCGTAAATAGCATAAATAGTCAATAAATCGTAAATAGTAAATAGTCAAATCGTAAATATTATTAGGGATTGAATACATTTGGGAACATATTTAGGCTGACAACGTTTGGCGAGAGCCACGGAGAAGCGATAGGAGGAGTGGTGGACGGAATGCCAGCAGGCATTACGATAGACACTGACTTCATACAGGCAGAACTGGACAGGAGAAGACCCGGACAGAGTAATATCACTACAAGCAGAAAAGAACCTGACAGGGTGGAACTGCTGAGCGGTGTGTTTGAAGGGAAATCAACAGGATGCCCTATAGGGTTTATTGTGCGTAACACCAACCAGCACTCGGGAGACTACGACAATATGAGAGAACTGTTCAGACCATCGCATGCCGACTATACCTATTATAATAAATATGGAGTGCGTGACCATAGGGGCGGAGGACGCTCGTCGGCACGCATCACAATAAGCCGATGCGTGGCCGGAGCACTGGCAAAGATGGTGCTGCGACAGATGGGAATAAGCATACAGGCCTATACCTCGCAGGTGGGAAACATCGCGCTGGACAGGGACTACCGCAAATACGACCTGACACTGACAGAGACAAATGCCGTGCGCTGTCCGGACCAGAAGAAGGCGGAAGAGATGATAAGCCTGATAGAAGAGGTGAAAGCCGACGGCGACACCATTGGCGGAGTGATAACAGCAGTGATAAAGGGATGCCCGCCAGGACTGGGAGAACCGGAAGCAGGAAAGCTGCACGCTGCATTAGGGGCTGCCATGCTCAGCATCAATGCCGTGAAGGGCTTTGAATACGGAGAAGGCTTCGACGGAGTAAGTCAGAGAGGCTCAGAACAGAACGACATATTCCTGGCCAAAGACGGAAAGATTACCACTGCCAACAACCATAGCGGAGGAATACAGGGGGGTATATCGAACGGACAGGACATATACTTCAGAGTGGCCTTTAAACCCGTGGCTACACTGCTGAGAGAACAGAATACCGTGGATATTGAAGGAAAAGCTACGACGCTGACAGCAAAAGGACGACATGATCCGTGTGTGCTGCCAAGAGCCGTTCCTGTGGTGGAAGCAATGGCTGCAATGACCATATTGGACTACTATTTGCTGAATAAAACAGGGCAATTGTAACTTTTTCGGATAAAAATCGAAAAAAAACGGGAAAAAAGATTGTAGTTTAAATAATTTATACTATCTTTGCAACTGCCATTCCACCTTTGTGAGAAATCTGGGATGGATTAAGTTAAGTCTAGTTTAGTTTTTGTGTTGGTAGAGAGCGGCTGAAACAGCCGCTCTCATTCTTTATCAGATACAACCAACAATTTCACTCACTGACTTACATCCATGGGCATCGAGCCACTGGTTGATGCCATCGCGAACCTTAATAGTGACGGCAGGGTCGAGGAAATTGGCAGTGCCTATCTCAATGGCCGTGGCACCAGCCATGAAGAACTCAATGGCATCGCGGGCCGAAGAGATGCCGCCAAGACCTATGACGGGAATGCTGACAGCCTTGGCAACCTGCCACACCATCCTGAGAGCAACAGGCTTGACGGCAGGACCAGAGAGTCCTCCGGTATTGATGCTGAGCAGAGGGCGACGCCTCTCGACATCGATGGCCATACCCATAAGGGTGTTGATGAGTGACACGCTGTCGGCGCCCTCGGCCTCTACGGCACGCGCTATCTCGGCAATATCAGTGACATTGGGAGAGAGCTTGACGATGAGAGTCTTGTGATAGCGCTCACGAACGGCACGAACCACACTGGAAGCACCCTGGCAGGTGACACCGAAAGCCATGCCACCATCCTTGACATTAGGACAGGAGATATTGAGCTCGATGGCGGGAATCCTGTCGAGAGCATCGATGCGGGCTGCACACTCGGCATAGTCGTCGGGAGAAGAACCGCTGACATTGACAATCATATTGGTGTCGATATCCTTTATCTGAGGATAGATATGCTCGCAGAAATAATCGACACCCTTGTTCTGAAGGCCCACACAGTTGAGCATGCCACTGGCTGTCTCGGCCATACGGGGATAGTCGTTGCCCTGACGGGGATTGAGGGTGGTACCCTTGACGATGATGCCTCCCAGGCCATCGAGGGGAACAAAGTCCTGAAACTCGAGACCATAGCCGAAAGTGCCTGATGCCGTGAGGACGGGATTCTTTAGCGACAGTGCGCCTATATTAACACTTATATCTGCCATAACAGTCGTTTTACGTTAAATACCGGACCTTCCTTGCACACACAGACATTGCCGTCGTCCTTGACCTTCTCGACACAGCACAGACAGGCTCCAAGGCCACAGGCCATCATATTCTCGAGGGATGCCTCGCACTCTATGCCAAGGGGTACGGCATAGCGGGCAACAGCAACCATCATGGGCTTGGGACCACAGGTGTAGATACGGTCGAAATGCTCATGAAGCACGCTGTGGTTGGTGACGAAGCCTCGCTCGCCCAGACTGCCATCTTCGGTGGTGATGCACACACGACCATACTGGCGGAACAGATCGAGTTGGAGGATATCGGTAGCCGTGCGACCACCCAAAAGAAAGGTAGGCTCGATGCCCCTCTGACGCATCTGGGCGCCAAGATAGAGCATGGGAGCCATTCCCACGCCACCGCCTACAAGGAGGTAGGAGCCACGGGGAGAGTCGGTGGAAGGCATGGTGAAGGAATTGCCAAGGGGCAGGACACAGTTGAGAGTGTCGCCGGCGACAAGGCGTCCCAGGCGGCGTGTACCCTCGCCTATCATGGCTACCAGCAGCCACAGTTCGTTGTTCTCCCTATCAACGAAATTGATGGAGATAGGACGGCGCAGGAAGGTGGAGGAAGAGCCATCGACGCGCACCTCGACAAACTGACCGGGCAGCATGTCGGGAAGGGGCTGACAGGCCGTATCGCCCTGCCGGGGAGATGTGGTGAGCTTTATCAGCACATGTTTCTCACTGACCCGCTGGACGGAACGTACCGTCAGGTCGAGCACATATTTCTTCATAGCGATAGTTATGACTGGAGATTGAGCACAAAACGAGTACCCTTGACGTATGCACCATCAATGTCGAGGTCGCCATTCATCTTCAGAGCCATCTGCTTACAGATAGGAAGTCCGAGACCGTCGCCCTTGGTGAGGTCGCGAATCTCGACGAAGGGCTTGAAGACATCCTCACGCTTCTCTTCGGGGATGCTCTCACCGGTATCTGTCACCAGGAACTGGTGGGAATGGGCGCTGCGCTTCTTGAAGTCGAGAGTGATCTTGCCTCCCTCGGGAGTATATTCTGCTGCATTGTCGAGAAGGTGAGTGAGGATGTGGGAGACATACTCCTTGTTGAGCATGGCACTCATCTTAGGAACATTGACGTTGAGCTTGACATCGTGCTTCACCTTGCCGCGAATAGAATCCATGAGAGACTCGCAGAACTGCTGCACCTGAACCTCTTCCATCTCTACTGCAGTATCGCCGGAATTCTCGAGTTCAGAGAGTACCTGGATATGGTCGGAGAAGTCGAGAAGGGCCTTGACCTCGGGAATACGGCTGTCGAGCTTCTGGAGAGTGGGTGCCAGCTGGGCAGAGATATTGCTGATGAACTTAGCCTTGAGGGCATTGTTCTCGTTGGCAAGACGGATAGTCTTCTTCTGCTTGCGGGTGAGAAGGATATAGCGCAGGAGTACAATGGCACCGAGAACCAGCGCTGCTATCAGGGCTGCAGTAAGAATGCCAAGACCGATGATGATGGCCTTGCGGGTGGTGAGAGAACTGTCTCTGTCGGCTATGGCAGCCTCGTTGTCGGCTATCTGCTGCTTCAGAGCGCCTATCTCATCGGCAGACTTGAGAGCGCTGACAGAGTCTTTCCAGGCGATATAGCTCTTATATGACTGTGCCACAAGACTGGCATTGTTGCTGCGACGACCATTGGCGATAAGAGTCTGATAGACCTCGTCAACCTTGTCGTACTCCTTGCTGGCAGTGAGCTTGGTGGCCATCTCCTTGAAGACGGCATTGCCCTGGGCATTCTGACCGAAGGTGTAGTAATAGACGGCCTTATTGTAGAGCAGGTCGTTGCTAATCTCATCGTCGTTGGCTGAACTGGCCTGAACCTCCATGCCTTTGAGCTGGTCGAGTGCACTGGCAGGCTTGCGAAGCTTCATATACATCAGCATGCGCTCCTTGATGGTGAGATAGTACATGGCAGCGCGGTTGCTACTGCTCTCCTGCTTGGCAGAATAGATGTTCTGATCGACACGACGGAGAAGGTCGAAAGCCTCTTTGTAGAGGTTCTCGCGGTAATAGAGTGCAGTGGCCTTGACAGCGCACTCCACGCCCTTGCGCAACTGTCCCTTGGCAGCATAGTCTTCGTAGGCACGGATGTAGTTGAAACGGGCTGCTGCCACATTACCCTTGGCACCTTCTGCCTCGGCACGCTGTTGCAAACTACTCTGCTGAGACTCCTGAGCAAAGGCCAGAATACAGCAGAAAAGAAAACTGAAAATTAATGATACTACCTTATTATTCATATTAAAATACCTTATCTTTGTTTTTACTGGTGCAAAGATAAGGTATTTTTAGGTATCCTCCAAATAAATACAGCGTTTTTGTAGTACCTATTTTATTTTTTAGCGGGTACGAAAGTCTCGTAGGTCTGGTCGTCGTAATAAACACGGATTTCAGTGACACGACGAGGCTCTTTGTCAAGTAATTTCAATTCTTCGCGAACGCTTTCCAATCGTGTACTTCTTACACCAAGTTGATAACCACGCATCTGACCTGCATTTTGAGGAGCAGAGGGAGTAGGGTTGTCGAAATTGAGCATCAAGTCGGATCCTGATGCCGGAGTCTCGGGAAGAGATTCGGGGGTGGGTGACTGGTGGAGATACATGTCGCCCGACCCATAGAGGAGCCACTCGATGTTGATGTCGGGCAACTTGGTTTTTATAGCATCGACGATGTTGAGAGTAGGGCGGGTTCTTCCATTGAAGATACTGCTCAATGTAGCGGGTGCCTGTTGGAGGAAATCGGCGAAGACCGTCTGCGTCATGTGCTGGTCCTCCATGATCAACTTAATTCTGTCTTTCAGTTCCATTTTTTGTTGTTTAGGGCAAAAATGCCTGTTTTTGTTTGATTTTACAAAGGTAAAGCAAATTTTTGAACTATGCAAGAAATCTGAAGAAAATTTTGTTTTGTAATATTTGTATTTATAATTTCGAATTCTAAAATCTAACTTTGGAAAGATAGATTAAAGCAGTTTGATTTTGTAAATCTGAATTTTAGAGAAATAAAGCTTACAAAGCATTTTAGAAGCGATAAAAACCTAATTATCTGACTATAATACTGATATTTACAAAAATGTAAAGGCATAAAGACGGTTTATGCATGTATAGGGGATGCAGGAAGGGCAAAAATGATATGTATTTCACGTAAATATCATGTAACTAACTAGGTTTTAATGACTTATAGTACTCAATAAGTGCGTGAATAATCATGAATATACAAAACAAAAGTGAAGATTTTGGATTTTAAAATTCAACTTTACTTATTTGATTTAGATTTACGAATACTGAATATTTGCTATATAAAACCTAAATCTGTTTAGAAATTCACATTATTAGAATTTTGAAATCAACAAAACAAAACATTAAAATTGCTTAAATCCAAATTTTGGCACTTCAAAAAGGCCCTAATTTGAAATGCTGAAAGAATTCCGAACCGTCGGCAGAAAAACTGAAAATACGCGAAATATAAGCGGTCAAAAACAGGGAAAAAGTCCGATGTCAAGGGCTTTTGAGGGCAGAATTTCTTGTACTGAAGAAAATGAATTCTAGAAAAAAACAGCCCAAAAATCGGCTGTTTTTTAGTGGAGAATGAAGAAAATGAGCTCTTTCATCAGCTCCCCAGCGGGGGTATTTGGGTTGTCAAGGCCCTTACTTTTGGCATCTATTTCCCTAATCTTGGAAATTATCTGCATAACTTTCATTCCAGAGAAATTCTTCATGCCGGCAACATAGTCTTTGACATACCATGCACTACGATATTCCAGCCACTGTGCAAGAGCATCAGGATTGTTTTTCTGAGGACAATAGTAGGCAATCATGAGATTCTGGAAGTAACTGAAGAGCAACGGGAGAAAAGCATAGATGCTTCCGGCCTTCGGATTTTCGTCAAAATATTTGATTATAAGATTTGCCTTGTAAACATTACGGGTTATCAGTGCATCGCGAAGCTCGAAAGCATTGAAGTCCTTACTCACCCCTATCTGGTCTTCCACAACCTGAGGAGTGACTCTCTTGTCGTCGGCAGGCAACGAGAGGAGAACCTTGTTGAGTTCGCTGGTGAGACGGCTGAGATCGGAACCTATGGAGTCGGCAATCAGCTGGGATGACTTATAATCGATAGAGGCTCCACCATCAGTGAGGAATTTCTCGATAAACGGCGGGAGGTCCTTCTCATTGAGCTTTTTGCTCTCAAAAAGTACGCCAGCCTGCTGGATGGCCCTAACATAGCCCTGTTTTCTGCCGTCAACCTTACCGTTTTTGTGGCACATCACGAGGATGGTGGAAGGCATAGGCGACTTGAAATACTTCTCTAGGGGCTCGGTATTCTTGATATTCTGGGCTTCCTTGACTATCAGAACCTGGTGTTCGGCCATCATCGGATAGCGCTTGGCAGCATCTACTATCTGCGAAGCAGTGACATCGGAGCCAAAAAGCACTGTCTGGTTGAAGTCGCGCTCCTCGGGTTGAAGGACATTCTCGGCTATCCAGTCGGCTATCTTGTCGATATAATATGACTCATCGCCCATCAGATAATAGAGTGGACGGAACTGGCGAGCCGTGAGCTCACGCATAATAGAATCGTATGTCACTGACGATTGAGCCATAATTCGGGTACAAAGGTAATAAATAAATTGAAAATTGAAAATTGAAAATTGAAAATTTTAGAGAATTGAAAATTGAAAATTGAAAATTGAAAATTATTTAGTAACTTTGCACTGTTTTTTTACACATTATTTATTTTTATGTACAAACCACAATTCAATCAGCGCAAGGCACTGCGCTTCCGCCAATTCACAAGGAAGCGCTGGGCACTCTTTGCCTGTGTCGGACGCGTCGTCACCATCGGCGTGCTTAGCGTGGCTACACTGCAGTCGGCAGAGGCTGCCAGCAGGCACGTCAGCACTGACGAGGAAAGCAGCGACACCACACGTACGGCAGACAAAGAGGCAATGCTCGATGATGTAGAAATCACGGGCTCACGCGCACCGCTTGCCATAGGGCAAAGCGCGAGAATGGTCACTGTACTGAGCCGTGAGGATATTCAGGCGGCGCCAGTACAAAGTATTAACGACTTACTGAAGATAGCCACAGGCGTTGACGTACGTCAGCGCGGTCCTATCGGTGCACAGACCGACATTGGCATCCGTGGTGGAACGCAGGAGCAGATTACCATTCTGCTCAACGGCATCAATATCTGCGATCCACAGACGGGGCACAATGCCTTCGACCTGCCATGCGACGTGAGTGACATCGTGCGCATAGAGGTGCTGGAAGGTCCTGCAGGACGTGTGTATGGCACCTCGTCGCTTGCCGGAGCCATCAATATCGTGACGCGCTCGGCACAGACGGGAGCAGCAGCAGGAAAGGGCAGTGCTAACGGCAGTGTAAGAGTGGAAGGCGGTTCGTTCGGGTATCTGTCGGCAGGAGGGCGCCTAGCCATGCCTATAGGCTCGCTGTCGGCCAGTTACACGCGTTCTGACGGCTACAGCCGTTCGAAAGCAGGAGCGCTGAACAGCGACTACTCTGGAGGCAAGGCATTCTATCAGGGAGCATATCAGGATGAGAACCTGCGGCTCAGGTGGCATGCGGGCATTACTGCCAAGGGCTATGGCTCGAACACTTTCTACAGTGCTAAGTTCGACGAGCAGTATGAGCACACCCTGAAGATGCTGACGGCACTGCAGGGCGAGGTGACGGCAGGACGCCTGCATCTGCGGCCATCAGTGTATTGGAACAGGATCTACGACCGCTTTGAACTGATACGCGGAACAGAGGAGAAAGTGCCCTTCAACCACCATCGTACCGATATCTTCGGAGTGAATATGAACAGCTGGTTCGACTGGTTGCTGGGACGTACTGCGCTGGGAGCAGAATTCCGCAATGAAGACCTGGTGAGCGGTAATCTGGGAGAGCCCCTCAACGAGCCCCATGGCAACTACAAATACGGCATCAACCGCTCGAATCTGAGTTTCCACGTAGAGCATAATATCCTGCTCGACCGCTTCACCTTCTCAGCAGGTTTCATCGCTGCCAAGAATACGTGGAACGAGATGCCCTTCAAGATATATCCAGGCATCGATGCCAGTTACAGGATAGGCGACAACTGGAAGGTGTATGCATCGTATAATACGTCGCTGCGCATGCCCTCGTTTACTGAGTTGTATTATAGCGTGGGAGGTCACAAGGCCGACAAATATCTGAGACCAGAGGAGCTGAGGGCCGTAGAATGCGGTGTCAGTTACAATTCGCGCCTGTTGCAGGCCAAGGCCAGCGCTTTTCACCATCACCAGCGCAATACCATCGACTGGATTATGGACACCCGCGATGCCGACGCTATATGGCAGAGTGTGAACCTCACCAAGATCAACACCCTGGGTGCAGAGACGTCGGTGACATTAGACCTGAACACCCTGTTGCACGGACCACAATACGACCCACAGGCCTGGGGGCGCTCCACGCTGACGCTGGCATACTGCTATCTGCACCAGCAGAAAGACGAAATGGAGTATATACAGTCGCAATATGCCCTGGAATATCTGCGTCATAAGTTGACGGCAGCACTGACAACGCATATCGCAGGCAACCTGAATATGACGCTGAACTACCGCTTCCAGGAGCGTATGGGCAGTTATACGAGTGTGAGTGGCGAGGTGTGCAATTACAAGCCTTACAGCGTCGTTGACGGCAGACTGTCGTGGGACGACGCAGCGTATAGCGTATATGTAGAGGTGAACAACCTGCTGGGTTGTCACTATGTAGATTACGGTAATGTGCCACAGCCAGGCTGCTGGCTGATGGCTGGTACCAAGGTGAGACTGTTCTGACGCACGTCAGGCGTCATAGGATATCTCGTCAGTGTGAAAGAAAAAAAGACCTTTTCCTTTGCATTGACGAGATTTTTACGTACATTTGTGCCATGAAAGAGCTGAATCTGCCATCATACGACGTGAAGGTAAGGGGTACGCGGGAGAAGCCGGAGATATTCGATTTCCTGCGTCGCAAATATGTCGCGCTGACTCCAGAGGAGTGGGTGCGCCAGCATTTCACCCACTGGCTTATCCACGAGAAAGGCTATCCCAAGGGACTGTTAGGCAACGAGATAGCGCTGAAATGCGGTGACAAGACGCTGCGCTGCGACAGTATCTTGTATGACAAGGCAGCACGTCCGCAGATGATTATAGAATACAAAGCACCCACTGTATCGTTGACACAGCGGGTGTTTAATCAGATTTCCTCTTACAACCTCCTACTCCACGTTGACTATCTCATTGTGAGCAACGGTCTGCAGCACTACTGCTGCAGGATGGACTACGAGCATCAGAGTTACGAGTTTCTACAGGATGTTCCTGCCTATTCCGAGCTATAGCTCAAAGTTAATAGTTTACAACTAAAAACTCAAAACTAAAAACTAAAAACTCAAAACCAAAAACCATCCTATGCTTCTGCTTCGGGGATGTCGGGAGTCTCGTCGGCCTTCTTCACGGTTTTGCGAATGGCACGCTTGCGAGTCTTCTTCTCCTCTGCTACTACAGCCTTCTCAACCTTTACACCAGCCAGTTCAGGGTCGATGAGGATACGTCCGCAGTATTCGCATACAATCACCTTCTTGTGCATCTTGATATCGAGCTGACGCTGGGGCGGAATCTTATTGAAGCAACCACCACAGGCATCGCGCTGCACATAGACGATACCCAGACCATTGCGGGCATTCTTGCGGATGCGCTTGAAGGATGTCAGCAGGCGCGGCTCGATCTTCAGTTCCAGTTCCTTAACCTTAGCCTTGAGCTTCTCCTCCTCAGAACGAGTCTCTTCCATAATCTCGTCGAGCTCGCTCTTCTTCATGTCGAGAGCCTGGCGACGGTCTTCGATAATCTCCTGATTCTGAGCAAGTTCAACCTTTTTGTCCTCGATACGTGCATTAGCCTCCTTGATCTTCTTGTTGCAGAGTTCAATCTCGAGAGTCTGATACTCAATCTCCTTTGAGAGAGTGTCGTATTCGCGGTTGTTCTTGACATCGTCCAGCTGGCTCTTATAGCGCTCTACGCTGGCCTTGGCAGTCTCTATCTCGCCTTTCTTCTGGACGACAGCCTGCTCAAAATCATTGATGTCGGCCTTGATCTTATCGATACGAGTGGTGAGACCTTCGATTTCGTCCTCAAGGTCTTGTACTTCCAGAGGCAGTTCACCTCTGAGTGCGCGCTTCTCGTCGATTCCCGAGAGCGTAGTCTGCAGCTGGTAGAGAGTCTTCAGGCGCTCTTCAACCGGCATTTCCATTGGATCTTTCTTTGGCATCTTCTTAATTTACAATTTTACAATTTACTATTTACTATTTATTTTACGATTATTCGATATTTCGAGGTTTCGAGGCTTCGACCTAATAATAGTTAATCGGGTTGGTGCTGGTCTCTGCTATTACCGTGCGCACACCAGGGCACTCCCGGGCTATGATATCGCGGAAGATCTCCGTGGTATATTGTTCGCTCTGATAGTGACCGATGACGCATATCTGTATCTGCTGCTCATGGTCGAAGAACACATGATAGTGCATCTCGCCAGTGATGAAAGCATCGGCACCCTGTGCCACAGCATCGTCGAGAAGGAAGTCGCCTGCTCCACCACAGATGGCCACCTTGGCGATGGGGCGCTGGAGGAGTTGGTTGCACTGCACGCATTCTACGGCAAACTGCTGTTTCAGCAGCGCCACAAAGTCGTGAGCCTCAACAGGTTGTGACAGTTCGCCCACCACTCCACTGCCTGCTTCCACACCATCGACAGTCTTTTGTGCAAAGAACCGACAGTTGTGGAGTCCCAGGCGCTCTGCTATCTTCCAGTTGACGCCTCCCTGGGCATTATCCATATTGGTATGCATTGAAATGACGGCAATGTCGTGCTTGATGGCCTTCATCACACAGCGCTGAACATAGTTGCTGCCGCTGACCTGTTTAAGGCCGCGGAAGAGCAGTGGATGATGGCTCACAATGAGGTTGCACCCCTTGCTGATAGCTTCGTCGATAATCTGTTCGTTGACGTCCAGACACAATAATGCCCCTGAAACCTCCGCCTCTGTCAGTCCTACTTGCAGGCCAGCATTGTCCCAGCTTTCCTGTAAGGGCAGAGGCGCGAATTGTTCAAGGGCGGTCAGCACTTGCTTGATATTCACGCTTCTATATGTTTATTTCAGTCTGCAAAGATACAAATAAAAATTAATAATTTGAAAAATATGAAGAATTGATGTTGAAGCCTTGTTGTTTTTTAACAATTCTCTATTTTCAATAATCAGTTTTTAACACCTCTCATCGTCGTGTTCGTGGCAGTATGATGTGCCATCGAAGCAGTGGGTGCAGACGCGATCCTTAGGCAGTCCGATGCTCTCTATCAGGTCTTCGAGAGTAGCAAACTTCACGCTGGTGAGTCCCAGTCGGCGTGCTATCTCGTTCACCATGCGCTGATACTGGGGAGTACCCGTCTTGGCATACTCCTCGAGGTTCTTCTTGTCGTCGCCCTCGAAATCCTTGATGATACGGCGTGTTATCAATTCCAGGTCGCTCTTGCTCGACGTAAAGCCGATGAACGGACAGCCATATACCAGTGGGGGACAAGAGATACGCACGTGGACCTCCTTGGCACCATTCTCGAAGAATGTCCTGACATTGTCTCTCAGCTGTGTGCCGCGCACTATCGAGTCGTCGCAGAACACAATGCGCTGGTCTTTCAGCACGGCGGGATTAGGGATGAGTTTCATCTTTGCCACCAGGTCGCGACGGTTCTGATTGCCGGGAGTGAAGGAGCGTGGCCATGTGGGAGTGTATTTCACCACGGCGCGCTTGTAGGGAATCTGCTTACCGTGAGAGTAGCCCAGTGCCATACCTACACCAGAGTCGGGGATGCCACACACCATATCGGCCTCGACATCCTTATCCTTCTCGCCCATCAGGCGACCATTCTTCTCACGCACATATTCGGTATTGATGCCCTCGTAGTCGCTGGCAGGGAAGCCGTAATACACCCACAGGAAGGAGCATATCTGGCAGCGCGACAGCGATTTCTGCATCACTTCGATGCCACTGGCACGCAGGCGTACTATCTCGCCAGGTCCCAAGTCGCGAAGTATCTTATAGTCGAGGTTGGGGAAGCTCGTCGTCTCGCTCGATACGGCATAGGCCCCTTCTTTCTGTCCGATGACGATGGGTGTGCGTCCCAGGAAGTCGCGTGCGGCAATGATGCCGTCTTCTGTGAGGATAAGCATCGAGCACGAGCCTTCTATCTTCTGATACACCTTGTTGATGCCTTCTTCGAAGGTGTCGCCCATATTGATGAGCAGTGCCACCAGTTCTGTCTGGTTGATGGTATTGGCCGACATCTCACTCAGGTGCATGCGCTGCTTCAGCAGTTCGTCGGCTATCTCGCGAAGGTTGTTGATCTTAGCCACCGTCACCACGGCATAGCGCCCCAGGTGGGAGTTGACGATGATAGGCTGTGGGTCGGTATCGCTGATGACGCCCAGTCCCTGATGGCCTTTGAAATCGTCGAGTTCATCTTCGAAACGTGAACGGAAATACTGGCGTTCCAGCGAGTGGATACTGCGGTGGAAACCGCTTTCTTCATCGTAAGTCACCAGTCCGGCGCGTTTTGTACCTAAGTGCGAGTTGTAGTCGGTCCCGTAAAACAAGTCGTTTACGCAATCTTTTGTTGAGATAGTGCCAAAGAAGCCACCCATAATATCTTTTTTACCTTAATTAGTATTTTGAGGCTGCAAAGGTACAAAAAAAAATGAAAAATGAAAATTGAAAATTGAAAATTATTAGCAGTGACTGCATTTTTTTGACTTGACGTTACCAGTCAGCGAGGTCAGCACGGGCCTCCACTGCCGATTCCGTCCTGTCATCCAGCTGATGGAAGAAGTCGATACCTGTCAGTTTTTCTATCTCATCCACGCTACGCACAGCCTGCTTCATAGGTTGGCGCTGACCTTTATTATCGTAGATAAAGCCGATGGCAGCAGGATTCTTACCCATACGGAGCACCACCTTATAGAAAGCCTCGGGGACAGTGACACGTCGCGAACGAGGACCTATCTGCTCATGCTGAGAGCCTCGCAACAGGGGACCACAGACGATGTAAACCTTGCCATATTTGCGAGCCCACTGGCGACAGAGCAACTCCAGATCGTTCCAGTCGTGCTTGTTAAGATTGTGGTTCTGCGGACAGATGTTTGTCATGAGGAACGTCTCGTCGAGAGCCTGCTGATTCCACTTGTTGTCGCCTGCCGGGCACATGTGTCCACGGTCGTAGCCAGACTGGATATAGTCTTGAGTGGTGGTGGGATTCTTAACGTCGGTGTCAGGGTGGAACTGCTGATTTCTGCGCTGGTTGTTGCCACGAGTATGGTCACCAGTGAGGAACCATGATACGGCAAGGGGGATGCGCATACTCTCGTTATACCACGAGCGATAGGCATAGCGCTTCAGCAGTTTGGCACTCTTAGAGAAGGTGAACTTCACCGTACAGTAGTCGGCCTGCTGAGTGACAGGCTTAGGCTGCTGACCACAGGCCTGCATGCTGAGCATGAGAAGCCCGGCTATCAAGATATTTATTCTCTTCATCTCTTGAGTTTTGTATAGATAAAGATGGAAAGCACCAGTGCCAGCAGAGAACTGCACAGTCCGGCAGCAGTGAGTACTGCCAGGAATGCCAACGACTGTATGGGAGTGATGCCTGCAAGCAGCAGACCGCCCAGCATGGAGGGCATAAACACCACTCCTGCAAGCAGAAGCATAGCCATCACCGGTGTGAAGGCACGCTTTACGGCCATAGCCACAAAGGGGCGCAGGGCTTCGAGGCGACTGGCTCCATTTCCTTTAAGATATTCGTTAAGACTACCATACTGGTGGAAGTTAAGCACATAGGATGACAGTCCGCGGCGACAGACAAACAGTGCATCGGCCTGCAAGACAGCCATCACAGGGATGAAATACTGGGCATCGAACATAGAGCCGAAGACATTCATCAACAGTAATACCAGCAAGCCCACCACCAGTGAGCACAGCGTCATACTTATATATATAGGTACGAGTAGCCATCCCTTACGGCAATAAACAATAGTAGCCAGCACACCCGACAGCAGCATCCACAGGATGTTGAGCCACACCAGATTCCAGCGGAACACATAGTAGAGGCAGAGAGCCATCACTGCCATGGCTACAGCCAGGCGCCCCACTACCACCAGCGACTGATGAAACAGTCGGCGGTCTAACCACCAGAATATGTAGGCAGGCACAGCCAGGAAGAGGAGGCCAAGAGAAAAAGTGAGCAGCGTAACGTTCATAGTATGATTTGATTTTGTAGGATTCGTGAATTTACTGCCAGCACCGTGCTGCCATGTTGTACAGCATCGCGCAGGAGATTGTCAACCATCTCTGCCGTAGTATCCGAAAGCACCTGCGACGGAGCATCGACTATCAGAAGAGGTTTGTGGGCATTTACGGCCTTGCCAAGCAGTTGCAGATAGCGCTCTTCTGCCGTGAGGTCGGGCCATCGCTCAAGGCCCTCTATGCCATCGAAGTCATCGGGCAACAGAAGATGTTGTGGCACATAGGCCATACTGCGCCGGAAATATGGTGCCGACTGAGGAGTCAGCAGTTCACCATCAATGCTGATATGCCCGCCATCTATGGGAATAAAGCCCATTATGGCACGCAACAGGGTGGTCTTTCCCGAAACCTCAGAGCCCGAGATTGTGGCCAGCATGCCGTCTTTTACTGTGTATGACAGCGACTTTATCAACTGGCCAATGGTAACATTATGTAGTTCCAGCATCATAATTCGATGCAAAGATACAAAGAAAATTGAAAATTGAAAATTGAAAGTTTAAAAATATTCATTGAGAAACGTTATTATTATTATTTAGGTTTTGTAATCCAATTTTTTTTTAATAATTTTGTGGCATGAAAGACAGAACACGCCGAATGCTGGCCGAATGGGAGCCACAAAGTGCCGTGCAACTGACATGGCCGCACGAGAATACCGACTGGGCACCGATACTGCCCGACATTACTGCTGTTTACAAAGAGATAGCACGCGAAATCAGTAAGCGTGAACAGTTGATAGTGGTTGCTCCAGAGAATGCGCTGCCACAGGATGTAAATTGCAAGTCGGCAATAATAAACACTAATGACACCTGGGCCCGCGACCACGGATTTATCACAGTGGTGGAGGAGTCGCCACTCAAAACTAAAAACTCAGAACTAAAAACTCAAAACTCAAAACTAAAAACTAAAAACTCAAAACTCCTCCTCGACTTCTGTTTCAACGGTTGGGGCGAGAAGTTTGAGGCCACGCTCGACAATGAGATCAACCGTCAACTCTACGAGCAGGGTATCGTAGAAGGAGAGTATGAAGACCATCTTGACTTTGTCTTGGAAGGCGGTTCGATAGAGAGCGACGGTCGTGGCACCATCTTCACCACAGAATGCTGCCTGATGGCTCCACACCGCAACCAGCCCCTCAGCAAGCAGGAGATAGAAGACAGGCTGAAGCTGTGGCTGGGTGCTGAGCGCATAGTATGGTTGCAGCACGGAAGCCTTATCGGCGACGATACCGACGGACATATCGATACGCTGGTGCGCATCTGTCCTGACGACACATTATTATATACTGGTGGCGACGACGACCATCCCGACCTGGCGCTGATGGAAGAAGAGTTGAAGGCGCTGAAAACGCTTGACGGACGTCCCTATCGCCTACTCCGACTGCCTCTACCCCATCCCATCTACGACGACGGTGACCGTCTCCCGGCCACCTACGCTAACTATCTGGTTATCAACGGTGCCGTCCTTGTGCCTACCTATGCGCAGCCCGACCTCGACGCAGAGGCCATGCACACCATCGGCAAGGCCTTTCCCGACAGAGAAATCGTGGGTATCGACTGCCGTCCCGTCATTCGTCAGCACGGCTCGCTGCACTGCTGCACCATGCAATACTATTGAAGAATTGAAGAATTGAAGAATTGAAGAATAGAAAGATTGAAGAATTGAAGAATAGAAAGATTGAAGAATTGAAAAATTGAAGAATTGAAGAATTGAAAGATTGAAGAATTGAAAGATTGAAGAATTGAAAAATTGAAAAATTGAATATGAAAATCGGAATTATCCAACAGCACAATACGGCAGACCGCGATGACAACCGCCAGCGGTTGGCCGAGAAGATAACCCTACTGGCACAGCAGGGTGCTGAGCTCATCGTTTTGCAAGAGCTGCACAACGGACTCTACTTCTGCCAGACGGAGGATGTGAACGTATTCGACCAGGCAGAGCCCATCCCCGGACCGTCGACAGAATTCTTTGGAGCGCTGGCCAAGCAATTGGGCGTAGTCATCGTTACTTCGCTGTTTGAGCGCAGGGCAACGGGTCTGTATCACAACACGGCGGTGGTCTTAGAGAAGGACGGCACCATAGCCGGCAAATACAGGAAGATGCATATTCCTGACGACCCCGGCTATTACGAGAAGTTCTACTTCACGCCAGGTGACCTGGGGTTCCAGCCCATTGATACCAGCGTAGGACGCTTAGGCGTACTGGTATGCTGGGATCAGTGGTACCCGGAGGCTGCCCGTCTGATGGCGCTGGCCGGTGCACAGCTGCTCATCTACCCCACTGCCATTGGCTACGACCCCAACGACACCCGCGAAGAACAAGAGCGGCAGCGCATGGCTTGGCAAACCGTTCAGCGCGGACATGCCGTAGCCAACGGGCTACCCGTCGTCACCGTCAACCGCGTAGGTGATGAGGATGGCGTGCCTTTCTGGGGTACATCGTTCGTGGCCGGTCCGCAGGGCGAACTGCTGTATGAAGCCCCCGTCGACCAAGAAGCGATAGCCGTTGTCGAGGTAGACATGCAACGCTCAGAACAAGTCCGCCGCTGGTGGCCTTTCCTCCGTGACCGCCGCATCGACGCATACACCGACCTCACCCGCCGCTTCATCGACGCAATAACTATTTAATCACACACGATCATGATGAGAAGAATCGTATTATTTGTATTTGCCGCTCTGACCATGACACTGACAGCATGGGGCAACGACGGCGTATTCTACGTGAACGGCAACCAGCTGGTGCCTATACAGGAGACGGACATCGCACTGGCCAAGGAGGTGCTGACCATCAGCCTCGGCGACGACGGCTATGCCAAGGTCGACGTGCAGTACGTGCTGACAAACAACGGCAAGGAGAAGACGGTGACGATGGGCTTTGAGGCTGATGCGCCCTACAACGACGAAGTGGCGTTCAGCAAACAGGGCATCCATCCGTATATCAGCGACTTCACGGTAGAGATGAACGGCGAACGGCTGACGTACCTGAACGCCGTGGTGCAGGCGGGACACGACAAGGACTGCGACTTCCAACCGCTCAACCTGCAGCAGTGGAAGTCGTACGACGAGGTGAAGATGCGCAACGGCGAGGAACTGCCCAACAACAGCCTGCTCTACGATTCCGCCAGAGACAGTCTGACGAGCTTTGCCTACGCCTACTACTTCGTCGCCCGCTTCAAGCCCGGCCAGAACACCATCCACCACACCTACCGCTACCGCATGAGCCATGGCGTAGGATATACCTTCGAAGTGCCCTACTGGCTGATGCCGGCCATGCGCTGGGCCAACAGGCAGATTGACGACTTCACGCTGCGCATCAAGGCCACCAACACTGCCAAGCACTTCTTCGTCGAGGGCTCCCTGTTCGCCCAGTCGGAGTTTGCCGTCACCGAGGGTACAGGCAAGATGAAGAATACCAAGAACTGGGACAACCTGTACGTAGAGGTTGCTCTGAGGAACGGCACCGTGGAGTGGCATGCCCAGAGCTTCAAGCCCAAGACCAACATGAACATCACGTCTGCCGAGTCGCTCTACTACGACGGCTTTGTGCTCGGCACCTTCTACGACCGCAGCGACAACTACCTGCCCGGCAGCTACCTGATAGAGCCCGACAAGTCGGAAGCCCACCGCCGCATCCTGAAGAACCTGCCCTACGCCAGCCGCGGCTATGTGTTCAAGGACAAGAAGCTGCAGGAGTATTTCAGCCGTTTCTGGTGGTATATGCCAGACCCGTCATGGCAGCCCAGTACCGACGATTTCACACCCCGTGAGTGGAAGTTAATCAACCAGGGAGAGTAATATCTGTAACAAATAATTACCCAAAAGCAAAATTTTAAGCTACGGAATCGAAAAGAGTGCCTACGTCAGGCACTAATAGTGCCTACATTAGGCACAACGAGTGTCCA
>CAMHLV010000054.1 GCA_946186115.1 uncultured Prevotella sp.
TCAGCACCTATCTGTACGAGCAGTCGCAGCCGGAGCCTGAGCCGGAGCCCTAAGGGGAATTGAAAATTGAAAATTGAAAATTGAAAATTGAAAATTGAAAATTGAAGAATTCAAAGAAACTATTAAGCTATGAAAAGTAAAATCTGGGAAATAGTAAAGAGAGTAGCCGTTGCGGCACTCACCGCCTTCTTGACGGCCATCACAACTACAAGTTGCATGGGCCGTGGACCGATAGACATCCTCGCTGTCTAAACACATGTTGGGGGACATCCCCCAATCTGATAGTTAATTCTGTGCTTTCCATGACACCACCTCGTCGCGATGACGGGGTGGTTTTTTATGTGCGCAGAATTATGCTGGTTGCACCGAGAGTAAAAAGAGTGCCGTCTTCAATGATACGGCGCTCGCGTGGTGCCAACTCTACGTTATCGACAAAGGTGCCGGTATTGCTGTTGTTGTCGAATAGCGTGTAGCGCAGCTGGCCTCGCTTGTCGCGGCTGACATTGATGGTGCAGTGGTTGAGATCGACGCTGGGATCAACGGTCTCGAAGGTGCAGTTGGCGGGATTTCCTTTCTGATAGCGACCGATGACATTGTCGCCCATACGGAGAGGAATAACCTGCTTGTAATGAAAAACATTCTCTATGACAACAATGGAGCCACAGCCCTCGGCATTCTCCTGCTCGTCGGGATTCTCGTCCTTTTGTGTGTTGCGCAGCTTCGACACTCCTATGCGGATGCCAAACTCGCGGCCACATTGGTCGCACTTGAAAACCAGCGACTGACCAGCCTCATAACGAGTCTCGTCGAAGATGATGTAGTTGTCGCACTTAGGGCATCTTACACGCTTCATCGTGGAAAAAAGAAATTAAACGGATTTCTTCTGATATACCCATGCCTCGGCAAATTCATCCTTGTCGTGCATGCGGTTGAGCTGGCGGTAGGCCTCGGCCTCGGTATCGTAGGCGCCAAAGATAACGCGTACAGTATTATTATGTACATAAACCTCGGCCTCGGTATAGCCGCGCTTATGCAACTGCTCGACATAGTCTTCGGCATTGCTCTTCTTTACCTGACTGGCAAGCACTATGCAATATGAGGGCTGCTTGGCTTTTTGCAACTCCTGCTGGGCCTGCTTGGATTCTGCATCTGACGATGCTACTTCTTCGTTTACGGCTTCGACACCCTGGGATGCTGCACTATCGGACTGCTCATCGGAGGGAGCAATCACCTGGCTGCCGCTTTCCTCGGCCACTACTGCCGTGACAGGGGCCATATTGGTGTCTTGAGGCATAAGCTTGCTGAGGAGCTCACTCTTCATCTGGCTCATGCTACGGGTGTCGAGATTGCTATTTGCGATAGGGGTGGTCATAAGGAAGAATGCCACAACGGCAGCAGCGATGGCCACTGTATTGCGAATCCACGACATCTTAATCTCGATGGCGCGATCTGACTTTTCTTCCTCATTGTCGGTAAACTCAAGCAAAGACGGCTGGCCGCCGGTGGCTGCAGCATCGCTTGAAGTAGCAGATTCGCTGACTGCACTTGGGACTACCAGCGACCTCATGTCGCTGACCTGGCGCAACGACAGGACATTCACGGCTCCGAGTCCGTAGAGCTCTGGTGACAATACACCGGCCTCACAGGGCTCGAAGGTATAGTTGCCTTCATCGTTGACCTTTAACGTACCTATGTCGTCCATGGTATAAATGCCCATGGTATCGAGGGTGTCTTTCAGCTCTTCGACTTCTCCCTCAATGCGGCGCAGGGCCTCAGGGTAACTAAGGTCGTAAGCTGCTATGTATGACTGCACTAGCAGCGAATCGTTAATGCGAAGCTGAGGGTTGAAACCCAGTGTGCGCTGGGGCGGCAGGAAGACATTGTCTTCCTCGCTGTAACGTGCACTGACATGATGTGCTACGAATCCACCGAAATCCGGAACAATGACGCAGTCGTTGTCCAGAAGAAGTATCTCTATATGTCGTTGCAATTGAATCACGAGTGCAAAATTACGATTTTTTTGCGAAACAAGCAAGCGTAAGACAAAAAAATTTCGTATCTTTGCAACCGTTTAAGAGATAAAATATACGACATGGAGTATAAGAAAACAAATATCGAAGGTGTGTATATCATTGAGCCACGGGTATTTAACGACTCTAGAGGATACTTCTTTGAGGCTTGGAAGAAAGAAGAATTCGAGGCTAACATCGGTAAGGTTGACTTTATTCAGGATAACGAATCAAAGTCGAGCTATGGTGTGCTGCGCGGTCTTCACTTCCAGAAGGGCGCCTGCTCTCAGGCAAAGTTGGTACGCGTAATAAAGGGTAAGGTGCTCGATGTTGCAGTGGACTTGAGGCGTTCGAGTGCCACTTTCGGCCAGCATGTGATGGTAGAGCTGAGCGACGAGAACAAGCGCCAGTTCTTCATTCCGCGCGGATTCGCCCACGGTTTCCTTGTACTCAGTGAGGAGGCAATATTTACATACAAGGTTGACAATGCCTATGCTCCCCAAGCCGACGGGGGCATCCGCTGGAACGATCCCGACCTGGCTATAGAATGGCCCATCAATGCTTCAGACGTCCAGACGAGCGAGAAGGACCTGAAGTTGCCCTTCCTCAAGGATGCAGAGGTTTTCGACTAATATATATATGAATAAGGTATTATACTATATTATAATAGCAGCTACCATGGCATCTCTCTTCACCGGATGCCGCAGACAGTCCGTGCCGGCTTCGGAACAGCAGGAAAGCAAGGAGGCCAAGCGACTGTTGCAGGGTATATGGATGGACGAGGAGAGCGAAACGGCCGTCTTCCAGATGAAAGGCGACAGCGTCTTCTACAGCGACTCAACATCCATGCCCGCCCGGTTTATGGTTGTCGGCGACACGCTATTCATGGGTCCTGACATCCGCTATCTGATTGTGAAGCAGACGGAGCACGTATTGTGGTTTAAGACTAAAAACGGCGAAACCATGAAGTTTGTGAAGGGCAGCAATGAAGACATAGAGGGCAATGAGGACCAATTTACCGACAAGCCCCAGATTCTGTCGCTCACCGAGGTGCTGAAGCGCGACACCGTAGCCCACTACGACGGCGAGCGCTACCACCTGTATATTGCCGTGAATCCCACAAAATACAAGGTGGTAAGGACGGTTGTCAACGAAGACGGTCTGGAGGTGAAGAACGTTTATTACGACAACATCATCCACCTGAGCATCTTCAAAGGTGCCGCCCAGCTGTTCTCACGCGACTTCCGCAAACAGTTCTACGAGCAGAAGGTGCCGAAGAACTTCCTGACGCAGTCGATTCTCAACAACATGGAATTCAGCAAGATTGACGCAGAGGGATTCCACCTCAACGTCTCACTCTGCATGCCCTACGACGCCTCATGCTATCTCGTTGAGACGGTAATAGGATTCGACGGCAAGATATCAACCAAACTGCTGGAATATTGAAAGTAACACTCCTACAGACGGATATCGCCTGGGCTGCTCCGGGCGAAAACATCAAGGAGGCCAGCCGACTATTGTCGTCGGCAGAGCCCAGCGACCTGTATGTGTTGCCCGAGATGTGGAGCACGGGATTTGCCACGGAGCCCGAGGGCATTGCCGCCGACGAGGAGAGCTGCGCTGCACTGCAATGGATGAAAGAGGAGGCCAAGGAACGGCAGAGCGCCATTTGTGGCAGTCTGGCGGTAAGACTGGCTGACGGCACCTTCCGCAACCGCCACTATTTCGTCAACGGGCGTACCGGTTCGGTGGATTTCTACGACAAGCACCATCTCTTCACCCACGGCCATGAAGACCGCTACTACACTGCCGGACAGCAATCTACCATCGTAGAATACAACGGCTACAACATCCTTTTGCTTACTTGCTACGACCTGCGTTTCCCCGTATGGAGCCGCTATGCCGAGGGGCGCGAATACGACGCCATCGTCGTGGTAGCAAACTGGCCCGACACGCGACAGTCGGCATGGCAGATTCTGACACGTGCCCGTGCAGTGGAGAACCAGTGCTATCTGATCGGTGTCAACCGTATTGGCAACGACAACTACAGCCACTACAAGGGCATTTCGTGTGTGATTGACTGCTATGGGAAATGTCTTGGACAATGTCGCCCTGACACCGTTCAGGCTCTTACTATCGACCTTGACTTGAAGGAACTGAGGCGGCGGAGAAAGAAATTCCGCGTCCTTGACGATAGCGACGCATTCTATTTTACTGCCACTTAATCTTTAATATTGCTTAATTTATTTTGCACTTTGCCCGCATTTTCGTACCTTTGTACGCTAAATGAAAAAGGCAAAAACGCGTCAGCGAGCCTAAAAAGTGCCTTAAACGCGAAAATCAGCAAAAACCGAAGGCTGAGATTAAGCTGAAACAAACATATCGAAATTAGTAAATCGGAAATATAAAAGATGGACCAGACATTCGACAACGACAGAATTATCAAAATCAACATTGAGGAGGAGATGAAGTCATCTTACATCGACTACTCAATGTCAGTCATCGTAGCCCGTGCACTGCCTGACGTGCGCGACGGCTTCAAGCCCGTTCACCGCCGTATCCTCTACGGTATGATGGGCATCAACAACGTATCTACACAACCTTATAAGAAATGTGCCCGCGTAGTCGGTGAGGTGCTCGGTAAATACCACCCTCACGGCGACTCCTCAGTATATGGAGCCTTGGTGCGTATGGCCCAGGAGTGGAACATGCGATACACGCTGGTTGACGGCCAGGGAAACTTCGGTTCCGTGGACGGCGACTCTCCGGCTGCCATGCGTTACACCGAGTGCCGCCTGTCGAAGATGGGTGAACATATAATGGACGACCTGGACAAGGAGACTGTTGACATGGTCAACAACTTCGACGACTCACTGGTGGAGCCCAGCGTGATGCCTACCAAGATTCCCAACCTGCTGGTGAACGGCGGTAACGGTATTGCCGTAGGTATGGCCACAAACATGCCTACCCACAATCTGGGAGAGGTGATAGACGGCTGCTGCGCATATATCGACAATCCCGACATCGACACCGACGGACTGATGCAGTATATACCAGGTCCTGACTTCCCCACGGGAGCATACATCTACGGACTGCAGGGTGTTCGCGACGCATACGAGACCGGTCGCGGCCGCATCGTCATGCGTGCCAAGGCCGAGATTGAGAGCACAGAGACTCACGACAAGATAGTAGTGACCGAGATTCCATACGGCGTCAACAAGGCCGACCTGGTGAAATACATTGCCGACCTTGCCAACGAGCACAAGATTGAGGGCGTGGCCAACGTCAACGACGAGTCGGGACGCCAGGGCATGCGTATCGTAGTTGACTGCAAGCGCGATGCCAATGCCAACGTGCTGCTGAACAAGCTGTTTAAGATGACAGCCCTGCAGAGCTCGTTCTCAGTGAACAACATCGCACTGGTAAAAGGCCGTCCACGCCTGCTGACACTGAAGGAATGCGTGAAGTACTTCGTAGAGCACCGTCACGATGTGACTATCCGCCGCACCCAGTACGATCTGCGCAAGGCTCAGGAGCGTGCCCACATACTGGAAGGACTGATTATCGCCGTCAACAACATCGACGAGGTGGTACACATCATCCGCAACTCAAAGACTCCGAGCGATGCACAGCGCAACCTGGAGGCCCGCTTCGAACTGGACGAGCTGCAGTCGAAGGCCATCGTGGATATGCGCCTGTCGCAACTCACCGGACTGCGCGTCGATCAGCTGCACCAGGAGTATGACGACCTGATGAAACTCATCGCCGACCTGGAGGAAATCCTCAACAATCCCGAGCGATGCAAGGAGGTAATGAAGCAGGAACTGCAGGAGGTGAAGGAGAAGTACGGCGACGAGCGCCGCACGGAAATCATCCCCTTCGACCACGAGTTCAATGCCGAGGACTTCTATCCCGACGATCCTGTGGTTATCACAATATCACACATGGGATACATCAAGCGCACCAAGCTCGACGAGTTCCACTCACAGGGACGCGGAGGAGTTGGCTCGAAGGGTGCCCGCCACCGCGACAACGACTTCACGGAGTATATCTATCCTGCCACCATGCACAACACCCTGCTCTTCTTCACCCAGAAGGGACGCTGCTACTGGCAGAAGTGCTATGAGATACCTGAGGGCGACAAGAATTCGAAAGGCCGCGCCATACAGAACATGCTCAACATCGAGCCCGACGATGCCATCAATGCTGTGCTGCGCATAAAGAACTTCAACGACGAGGAGTTCCTGCAGTCGCACTACGTGGTATTCGCCACCAAGCATGGTATCATCAAGAAGACTCGCCTGGATGCTTATAAGAACCAGCGTGCTGCCGGTGTTCGCGCAATCAATATCAACGAGGGCGACGAGGTGGTAGGCGTACGTCTGACCAACGGACACAACGAACTGCTGCTGGCCAACCGCAACGGTCGTGCCGTAAGATTCGACGAGGCCGACATCCGCTCTATGGGCCGCGTATCGACAGGTGTTATCGGTATGCGCGTTGACGAAGGCGACGACGAGGTGGTTGGCATGGTATGCGTCAACGACCCGCAGACAGAGACCATCATGGTAGTCTCTGAGAACGGCTACGGCAAGCGCTCTGAGGTAGAAGACTACCGTAAGACTGCCCGTGGCGCCAAGGGTGTGAAGACTCTGGCCATCACTGAGAAGACCGGACGCCTGGTAGCCATCAAGGTGGTGACCGACGAGAACGACCTCATGATTATAAACAAGAGCGGCATCCTCATCCGTCTTAAGGTGGCTGATGTACGCGTAATGGGACGTGCAACACAGGGAGTGAGACTCATCAATCTGACTAAGAAGAACGACACTATCGCCAGCGTTTGCAAGGTGATGTCGTCACAAGATGAAGACATTGAAGAGTCTGAGGTAGCAGAAGATGCTCCTGAGAACACCGACGAAGCCCCAATCATAGACGTGGAGTAAATTGAAAATTGAAAATTGAAAATTAGTTATTAACCTATAAAACAAAAATTGTATGAAGAAAGTAATGTTGATGGCAATGTTGCTCGTAGCAAGTGCTACAGCCTTTGCTGGTGACAGTGATGCCCTCAAGGCAATCATGAAGTCAAAGAGCTATGCTGAGGCCAGCGAGCTGCTGAAAGCTAATCTCGCTCAGTTGGCAGACAATGCAGAGAAAGCCAAAGCTTACAACCACCTCGTGGATTTGGCTATGGAACAGGTACAGAAGGAAACAGGCACAATAGCAGAAAACCAGCTGTCGATACAGATGGGTAATGCTGACAAAGTGAAGCCCTACGATACACTGTCGCTTGCCGACGGTATTTGCAATGCTATCAGCAATGCACTCGAGTGCGACAAGTACGACCAGCTGCCCGACGCAAAGGGCAAGGTGAAGCCTAAGTTCAACGAGAAGAATGCCCAGCGCATCTGGATTGTACGTCCTAACCTCGTAAACATCGGCCAGAGCGCCGCCCAGGCTGGCAACGATGCCGGAGTGCTCAAGTACTGGGGTGCTTTCGTGGATTCTGGCGAGGAGCCCTTCTTCGCTGCTCAGGACCACAATGCCGAGAAGGAGTATGTAGGACAGGTGGCCTTCTTCGCCGGACGGTATGCCTTCCAGGCCAAGGAGATTGAGCGTGCCAACAAATACTTCGAAGTGGCTAAGCGCGACCCGCAGCAGAAAGCTGATGCTGTAAACTTCCAGCTCTATGCCATGCGCACTATGCTGAAGACCAAGGAGGACTCTCTGGGATACATCAACCAGCTGAAGCAGATGTACGAGCAGGAGCCCGAGAACGACGTGATCCTCGACGGACTGAACGCCATGTATGAAGGTCTGAAGGACAAGGCTGCACAGGCTGCCCTGCTCGACCAGCACCTGGCTAAGTATCCCAACTCGTTCACCGCTCTGGCCAACAAAGGTCTGATGGCTGTCAACGACAACAACGCCGAGGAGGGTGCAAAGTGGCTGCGCAAGGCTTCGGAGGCTAAGCCCGACAACGCTGTTGTATGGACCTATCTTGGTGCCTGCCTTAGCGTGCTGGCAGCAAATGCTACCGACAATGCCCAGAGCGTGAAGTACTACGACGAGGCTATCGCTGCCTTCGACAAGGCTAAGGAACTCGACCCGGAGCGCAACCTGGCCAACTGGGGCTACAACCGCTATCAGGCTTACTACGGCCGCTACGGCGCTGACGACCCAAAGACCAAGCAGGCTGAGGCCGACATGAAGTAATACTGCAAGAAACTTGCACCATGAAGCTGGCATGAAATAATGTCATGCAAACATGATAAAACAAGGGATGTACCACCACGGTACGTCCCTTTTTCAGCAAATATAACGGCCAATAGCACTCCCTGCAAACCTTTACGTTCTTAAATTAAGTGAAAACGGTACATAATACAAAAATTATGCTTACCTTTGCAGTCAGTAAGATAAAACAAACTATTGTAAAACATAATTAAACATTATGAAACCGTTAAACAAACATTTTGCTCCGAAGAGCGTCATGCCTGAAAAGGTGATTCAGTTTGGTGAGGGTAACTTCCTCCGTGCATTTGTTGATTGGATTATCTGGAACATGGACCAGAAGACCAATTTCAATGGTAGTGTCGTAGTCGTACAGCCCATTGACAAGGGTATGGTGGAGTGGCTCAACGGCCAGGACTGCCTGTATCACGTCAACCTGCAGGGCCGCGAAAACGGTCAGCCAGTGAACACACTGGAGCGCATCGACGTCATCAGCCGCGCACTGAACCCCTACTCTCAGAACGATGCCTTCATGGCTCTGGCCGACCAGCCCGAGATTCGTTTTGTTATTTCTAACACCACAGAGGCCGGTATCGCCTTCGATCCCGCCTGCAAACTGGACGACAAACCCGCTTCTTCATATCCCGGCAAGCTCGTGCAGTTGCTGTATCGCCGCTGGCAGACATTCAACGGAGATCCCACGAAAGGACTTATCATCTTCCCCTGCGAGCTCATCTTCCTCAACGGCCACGTGCTGAAGGACTGCATCAACAAGTACATCGAGCTCTGGCAGTTGCCCGCCGACTTCAAGAAGTGGTTCGACGAGAGCTGCGGCGTATATGCCACTCTGGTTGACCGTATCGTACCGGGATTCCCCCGCAAGGAGATTGCCCAGATTCAGGAGAAGGTGGGATATCGCGACAACCTCGTAGTACAGGCCGAGAACTTCCACCTCTGGGTTATCGAGGCTCCGAAGGAAGTTGCCAACGAATTCCCTGCCGACAAGGCTGGCCTGCACGTGCTGTTCGTGCCCTCAGAGGAGCCCTACCACAAGCGTAAGGTTACACTGCTCAACGGCCCGCACACAGTACTGTCGCCCGTGGCATTCCTGAGCGGTGTCAACATCGTGCGCGATGCCTGCAACCACGAGGTTATCTCGAAATACATCCACAAGGTTCAGTTCGACGAGCTGATGCAGACTCTCGACCTGCCTATGGACGAGCTGGAGAAATTTGCCGCCGACGTGCTGGAGCGCTTCGACAATCCATTCGTTGACCATCAGGTAACCAGCATCATGCTCAACTCATTCCCCAAGTTCCAGGCTCGCGACCTGCCCGGAGTGAAGACTTATCTGGAGCGCAAGGGCGAACTGCCTAAGGGTCTGGTATTCGGTCTGGCTGCCATCATCACCTACTACAAGGGTGGCAAGCGTGCCGACGGCGTGGAGATCGTTCCCAACGACGACCAGAAGATTATGGATCTGCTGAAGGAGCTCTGGGCTACTGGCGACACTCAGAAGGTGGCCGACGGAGTGCTGGGTGCAGAATTCATCTGGGCAGAGGACCTCAACAAGGTGAAGGGCCTCAATGCTATGGTGAAGCAGTTCCTCGACCTGATTCAGGAGAAGGGCATGCTCGAGGCAGTGAAAACTATCCTCTAATATCCCTTCAACATGATACTACAAAGCGGATGGCACGGCAGTGCCATCCGCTTTTTGTTGTTGTTTATGTATCATTTATATTGTATTACGTTAAGTTATAATTAATTTATCCAAAAAAACAACGGATAAACAGAAAAATATTAGTAATTTTGCAAAATAGAAACATCAAACCATTTTAATACAATTATTATTATGAACGACAACAAAGTTATGAACCGTGCAGCAGACAACATCCGAATACTTGCTGCTGCTATGGTAGAGAAGGCAAAGAGCGGCCACCCCGGTGGCGCCATGGGCGGTGCTGACTTCATCAACACCCTGTACTCTGAATTCCTCGTATATGACCCCGAAAATCCCGCTTGGGAGGGACGCGACCGTTTCTTCCTCGACCCTGGTCACATGGCTCCCATGCTCTATAGCCAGCTTTGCCTCATCGGCAAATACACACTGGAGGATCTGAAGAACCTCCGTCAGTGGGGCTCTGTCACTCCCGGACACCCCGAGCGCGAGATAGAGCGCGGCATCGAGAACACCTCAGGTCCGCTGGGCCAGGGACACACCTTTGCCGTAGGTGCTGCCATCGCTGCAAAATTCCTGAAGGCTCGTCTGGGCAACGTGATGGGGCAGACCATCTATGCTTACATCTCGGACGGTGGCGTACAGGAAGAAATCTCACAGGGTGCAGGACGTATTGCCGGCAACCTGGGACTCGACAACCTTATCATGTTCTACGATGCCAACGACATCCAGCTGTCAACAAAGACAGAAGTGGTAACCTGCGAGGATACTGCCAAGAAGTACGAATCGTGGGGATGGTATGTGCAGAAGATCGACGGCAACGATGTTGACCAGATCCGCGAGGCCATCAAGAACGCACAGAAGGAAACCGAGCGTCCGTCGCTCATCATTGGCCACTGTATCATGGGTAAGGGTGCCCGCAAGGCCGACGGCTCTTCGTATGAGAGCAACTGCGCTACCCACGGTGCTCCCCTCGGCGGCGACAACTTCGTACAGACCATGAAGAACCTTGGCGCTGACCCCGAGAATCCTTTCCAGATCTTCCCCGAGGTACAGGAGATGTATGCCAAGCGTGCTGAGGAACTGAAGAAGATTGTGGCTGAGCGCTATGCCGAGAAGGCTGAATGGGCAAAGGCTAATCCCGAGAAGGCTCAGCAGCTGAAGGACTGGTTCAGCGGCAAGGCTCCCCAGATTGACTGGAGCAAGGTTGAGCAGAAGGCTGGTTCGGCTACACGCAGCGCATCGGCTGCCGTACTCGGAGTATTGGCAGAGCAGGTGCCTAACATGATTTGTGCTTCGGCCGACCTCTCTAACTCAGACAATACTAATGGATTCCTGAAGAAGACTCACGACCTCGTTCGCGGCGACTTCTCAGGAGCATTCTTCCAGGCTGGCGTAGCAGAGCTCACTATGGCTTGCTGCTGCATCGGTATGGCTCTACACGGTGGCGTGATTCCTGCCTGCGGTACCTTCTTCGTATTCTCTGACTACATGAAGCCCGCAGTACGTATGGCTGCCCTGATGGAACTGCCTGTGAAGTTCATCTGGACTCACGATGCATTCCGCGTAGGTGAGGACGGTCCTACCCACGAGCCCGTGGAGCAGGAGGCACAGATCCGCCTGATGGAGAAGCTGAAGAATCACCATGGCAAGAACTCTGTACTCGTGGTTCGTCCCGCCGATGCAGAGGAGACTACCGTATGCTGGCGCATGGCTATGGAGAACGTGGATACTCCTACAGCTCTCATCTTCTCTCGCCAGAACATCGACATGCTGCCCGAGGGCAACGACTACAGCCAGGCTACCAAGGGTGCCTACGTCGTAGCTGGCTCAGACGAGAACTACGACGTCATCCTGCTGGCCTCTGGTTCGGAGGTTTCTACTCTTGAGGCTGGTGCCAAGCTGCTTGCTGCCGACGGCATCAAGACTCGCGTGGTGAGCGTTCCTTCTGAAGGTCTGTTCCGCAGCCAGTCGAAGGAGTATCAGCAGAGTGTGCTGCCCGCAGGTAAGAAGAAGTTTGGACTCACCGCCGGTCTGCCCGTGAACCTCGAAGGTCTGGTAGGTGCCGATGGTACGGTATGGGGCCTGGAGAGCTTCGGATTCTCAGCTCCCTACAAGGTTCTCGACGAGAAACTCGGATTCAATGGTCAGAATGTTTACGAACAAGTTAAAAAACTTTTAGCATAATGGAAATCAAGACAGTTGGTGTAGCCTGCGACCATGCAGGCTACCCTTTGAAGAAGTATGTACTTCAATATTTAGAGGAGCATGGCTATCCTTACAAGGATTATGGCACATGGAGTGACGCATCAGTTGACTATCCCGACTTCGCCCATCAGCTGGCTGAAGGCATCGAGAGCGGAGAGGTTTATCCCGGTATCGGTATCTGCGGCAGCGGCGAGGGTATATCCATCACCCTGAACAAGCATCAGGGTGTGCGCGCCGGACTGGCATGGATACCCGAGATAGCTCATCTCATCCGCCAGCACAACGATGCCAACGTGCTCGTCATGCCCGGACGCTTCATTGACAACAAGACTGCCGAGAAGATTATGGATGAGTTCTTCACTGCCTCCTTCGAAGGCGGCCGTCACCAGAAGCGCGTAGAGAAGATAGCCATTAAGCAGTAGGATATCACAACCTATGCGAATAGACATCATCACCGTATTGCCCGAGATGCTGGAGGGCTTTGTGCACGAAAGCATACTGGCAAGGGCCGAAAAGAAAGGACTGGCAGAGATACGGCTTCACAACCTGCGCGACTACACTCTCGACAAATGGCGACGTGTTGACGACTACCCCTACGGGGGTTCGGCAGGCATGGTAATGCAATGTGAGCCTATCGACCGCTGCATCACGGCACTGAAGGAGGAGCGCGACTATGACGAGGTAATATTTACTTCGCCCGATGGTGAGCGCTTCGACCAGCATATCGCCAACGAGCTGTCGCTGAAGGGCAATATCATTATTCTTGCCGGCCATTACAAGGGTATCGACCAGAGGATTCGCGACCATCTTATCACCCGCGAGATAAGCATTGGCGACTTTGTGCTTACGGGAGGAGAACTGGTGGCTGCCATGATAGCAGATGCAGTGGTACGCGTGGTGCCAGGAGTGATAGGCGATGAGCAGTCAGCACTGTCTGACTGTTTCCAAGACGACATTCTGGCTGCTCCCATATATACACGCCCTGCCGACTATAAAGGATGGAAGGTGCCTGAAATCCTGTTGTCGGGCAACGAGGCCAAGATACGCAACTGGGAGTTGGAGCAAGCCATGGAGCGGACTAAGCGCCTGCGTCCTGACCTGCTGGAAGGACAGAAAGAATAGACGGTGAGAATGTGACAACAGAAAAAGCCGAGACTCATGATTAGTGAATCTCGGCTTTTACTATGCAGTTGTGCAGAATAATCAGTTGTTGACGCTACCGCCTACTATGTCGAGCAGTTCATTAGTGATAGCCTGCTGGCGCGACTTGTTATACTGCAGGTTGAGCTGCCTCAGCAACTCATCGGCATTATCTGTTGCAGTCTGCATGGCCACCATGCGTGCAGCATGTTCTGAGGCCACGCTGTCGAGCAATGCCGTGAAGAGCATGAGGTGGGCCAGCTTAGGTATCAGCTGCGACAGCACGGTATCCATATCCGGCTCAACGATGAAGTTGTCGTTCAGCGGCTCTACTTCCTCGCCCTGGGCATTGACAACCTTCTTGCGCTTGCGCTTCAGATAGTCCTGGGCCTTCTTGGTGGCAACGTTCGACGTGAGGTCGCGCTCGTGGTCGCGCTCCAACTCGCTTTCCAAGTCGATAGGCAGGAAAGTCTTGTTGGTGAGAATCTGAGAACCAGCGCTCTTGAAGTGGTGATAGATGAGTTCCACCTTGTCAACTTCGCCATCCCTGAACTTGCGTCCGAGTTCCATGGCAATGTCGATGCACTCGCGAGCATTGGGATGGTCAACGAGTGCGGCATAGTCGCCATGAACATCGTAGCCCAGCTTACGGGCTTTATCGGCCACTTTACGTCCTATAGGCCACACCTCGACACTACCCTGCCCCAACTCCTCAACGTAAGAGTCAACGGTACGCTGCATCAGCTTGATAACGTTAGCGTTGAAACCTCCGCAGAGCGAAGAGTTGCTGGAGAATACCACCAGTGCCACACGCTTCACAGGGCGCTCCTGGTCGTACACGGTCTGGGCCTCAGCCTCAGCAGCCAGGAACGACTTCAGGATATGCTCAAGCATGGTCTCGTATGGCAGCATGTTCTGGATAGCCACCTGGGCATGGTGCAACTTGGATGAAGCCACCATCTTCATGGCAGATGTTATCTTGCGCGTGCTGTTGACCGAGGCTATGCGGCCTTTAATTTCTTTTAAACTTGGCATAAGCTATTACTTATACGTTCCTGCGATGTCGGCCATTACAGCTTCAATCTTTGCTGTGGTGTCATCGTCAATCTTACCTGCTGCCAGCGTCTCGATAACCTCTGGGGCGCTATTGCGCAACTTGTCGAGGAACTGATTCTGACACTCGCGCACCTTGTCAATGGGAACATCACGCATCAGTCCGTGGACACCGCAATAGAGGATGGCCACCTGCTCGCCTACAGGCATGGGGCTGTATTGCGACTGGATAAGCAACTGTTGGTTCTTACGGCCGCGGTCGAGCGTCATGGCAGTCACGGCATCCATATCGCTGGAGAACTTTGAGAAGGCCTCAAGCTCACGATACTGAGCCTGGTCAATCTTCAAGGTACCAGCCACCTTCTTCATGGACTTGATCTGTGCCGAACCACCCACACGGCTCACGGAGATACCGACGTTGATGGCGGGACGGAAGCCCTGGTTGAAGAGGTCGCTCTCCAGGAATATCTGACCGTCCGTGATGGAGATAACGTTCGTCGGGATGTATGCCGACACGTCACCAGCCTGTGTCTCGATGATAGGCAGAGCGGTGAGTGAACCGCCACCCTTCACGTGACCCTTCATACACTCGGGCAGATCGTTCATTTGCTCGGCCACCTCCTGCTGTTCGTTCATCTTGGCAGCACGCTCAAGGAGACGGCTGTGCAGATAGAACACGTCACCGGGATAAGCCTCACGTCCTGACGGACGGCGCAGAATCAGCGACACCTCACGATAGGCTACAGCCTGCTTCGACAGGTCGTCATAGACCACAAGAGCGGGCAGACCACGGTCGCGGAAATACTCACCGATGGCGGCGCCTGCAAACGGTGCATAGTACTGCAGGGCAGCAGGGTCGGCAGCGGTAGCAGCCACCACGATGGTGTACGGCATAGCGCCGTGCTCCTTCAGCGTCTGCACCAGGTTGGCAACGGTACTGGCCTTCTGACCGATGGCCACATAGATACAATAGACAGGCTTGCCTGCCTCATAGAAACTCTTTTGGTTGATGATGGTGTCAACGGCGATAGCGGTCTTACCCGTCTGGCGGTCACCGATGATCAACTCACGCTGGCCACGACCGATAGGAATCATCGAGTCGATGGACTTCAGACCCGTCTGCAGCGGCTCCTTCACAGGCTGACGATAGATGACGCCCGGTGCCTTGCGGTCCAACGGCATCTCGAAAGCACCCGTAAGGTCGATATCGCCCTTGCCATCGACAGCCTGTCCCAGCGGATTGACAATACGTCCGAGCATGTTGTCGTTGACACGGATGGAAGCGATACGCTTGGTACGCTTCACCACCATACCTTCCTTAATGCCCGACGTGGGACCCAGCAGCACGCAACCGACATTGTCCTCCTCGAGATTCTCCACGATAGCCATCGTGCCGTTCTCGAATTCCAACAGCTCCTTGGCCTCGGCATTGCGGAGTCCGTAGATGCGGGCCACACCGTCGCTGACGGTAAGCACGGTACCTACTTCGTCAAACTGTTCGGCACTCTGGATGCCCTTCAGCTGTTCGAGCAGCACCTGGGATACTTCGCTTGGTTTAATTTTATCTGACATTTCTTTTCTTTTTTCGTTATGACGTTATAACGTTATATCGTTATTACGTTATTTCTTGAGTGTTTGTAGAATGTTGTTGAGCTTCGACTTGACACTGGCGTCCATGCGATAGGTGTCGTATTCGAGGATGAAGCCGCCGATGATGTCGGGGTTCACCTCCGTCTCAAACTCCACAGTACCTTGAGTCTTGCTCTCCACCATCTGGCGCATCTTCTGCTCTGTCTCTGCCGAGACGCGGGCAGCAGTGGTGAGCTTGCCACGGATGACGTTCTTCTGCTTGCGATAAAGCGTCACATACGAGTTGGCCATAAACTGAATCATGTTCTCGCGGTCTTCCTTCAGCACAAGGGCTATGAAGGCCTTGGTCAGCGCACTCGGCTTGTCGCCGGCAGCAACCAGGAGTAGCGACTCCTTCTTGTCCTTCGAGAGCATGGGATTGTCTATCGTATGGCGCAATGCGGGTACGTCGACGAAGCTCTTGGCCATGGTAATCATGTTCTGATACACCATGTCTTCCTGCTTCGTGTCAGTAGCACTCTTCAGCAGTGCCCTCGCATATCTCATCGATATTACACCAATATCCATACGCAACTCCTATTGATTACTTCACAGAAACATCATCCAGCATACGGTCAATCAAATCCATCTGCGACTGATTGTCCTTCAGGTTTGCCCTGAGAACCTTCTCAGCGATTTCGACGCTCAGTGTAGCTACTTGCTGACGGATATCGGCAATGGCGGCCTTCTTCTCCTGCTCGATGGCGGCTTTCGCCTCATCCAAGAGCCGGGCTCCCTCCGAACGGGCCTTATCCTGCGCTTTCTCTACGATAGCGTCACGCGTCTGGGCTGCCTCACGTAGTATCTGAGCCTGCTTTTCACGCGCCTCCTGCAAGATGGATTCACCTTCTTTCTGGATATTGGCCAGACGCTCGTTGGCCTCATGGGCCTTTTTCAGCGACTCGTCAATAAAGGCCTTGCGCTCGTCGACCATCTTCACAATCACGGGGAAGCCATACTTCCACAGGATGAAGAGGACTACGAGGAAGACGACGGTCATCCAGAAGAATAGTCCAAAATCAGGGGTTATCAGTGACATACGCTGGTTTTTACTTGATGAATATCAGTTATCTTCTGTCACGCCCTTATACGAAGAGTGCGAGAATCGAAATCACCAGTGCCAGGAACGTAGCACCCTCGACGAGGGCTGCTGCCAGAATCATCGACGACTGCAGGCCACCCATCTTCTCGGGCTGACGAGCCATAGCGTCCATAGCCTGTCCACCAATACGACCGATACCAATACCGGCACCGATAACTGCTAAACCACCACCTACAGTAGCACCGAGCTTTGCGAGTGCGTCTGCTGCTAATAATAATGAAATCATAGTTCTAAATGTTTTAATTGTTAATATTTAATCTTTTAATTTTTAATTCTTTCTACGCATGGTGCTCCTTGACGTGAGACATCGAGATGAATACCGCCGAAAGCATGGTGAACACCATGGCCTGGATATAGCACACTAGCACCTCAAGCAACATCATGAAGATGCTGAGGAAGACGCTGACGGGCGTCATAATGCCGCCCAGCACATTGCCCATCACGCCGCCCAGGGCAAACATGATGAAGATGATGCACGACAGGGAGATGGCAATCACGTGACCAGCCAGCATATTGGCAAAGAGTCGGATCATCAGTGCTATCGGCTTTGTGAAGATGCCAAAGAACTCGATGAAGGGCATCAGAGGCACGGGGAACTTGAGCCACATGGGTACATCGCCCCAGAAGATTTCCTTCCAGTATGCCTTCGTACCGGTAACATTCACAATCAGGAATGTACACAGAGCCAAGAACATCGTACATGTGATATTGCCGGTCAGGTTGCCGCCGCCTGGCGGGAACGGCATCACACCCATGATGTTGGTGATGAAGATAAAGAAGAAGCATGTCATCAGGTATGGGGCATACTTCGGTGCCTCAGCGCCCAATGAAGGCTTAATCATATCGTTATAGACCATCACCACGAACATGTGTATGAATCCCGTGAATCCCTTGGGTGCCGGGTCGTCCACCTTGTGCTTCTTACACCAGCGGGCAGCCGAGAGGATGCAGATGACCAGGAGGATAGCATTGATGAAGAGCACCAGCACCGTCTTGGTGATACTGATGTCGAAGCAGACAG
>CAMHLV010000055.1 GCA_946186115.1 uncultured Prevotella sp.
CCTGATAATCCCAAGAGCCCCACCAGGAGCCGTTGCGAGTGCACAGATAGTGTCAGAATTATTCATGATAGTTATTGGAGTGTCAAAGATAATTATGAGTTTTCGGAGAATTCACATATTGTAATAGATGTGAGTCCATTTGTTCTGCCTGCTATATAGTCTGGTTGTAGCTGATTATTTCTTGTAAATTGTGTAGCAATAAGAGGCTTTCCTTTCTCTAGCCATGCTGTATAGAACTCATCACCTACTTGTAACTTGCTATTTAGTGATTCTACAACAATAAATCGGTCACATTCCGTTTTTTTTATGAGGCATTGACGATTAGGTGCCCATTTTAAAATCAACATGGTATTCATGGGAATATCCCGTTGAGTGTTTATGCCAGTAAGGAAATCAGAATCCAATAAGTTGGCATGCTGTGTGCAATAGTCCTGCCAATTTTTATATTTCAAAACTTTTGATAATATATTCAGTGTTTCTTCTCTGGTTTTATATTTGTTAGGTACATATTGCCATAAGCGTTTTATCGTGCTCATACTGAGTTTTTCTTCCTTAGGAAGCATGTTAATCAGTTGCTGAAAGTCATTGGGCGATTGAAGTTTTCTGCCCATGAGTCTTTCCACATCATTTATGAGCGATGTTATCAGTTCTTTGTTTTTTTCTTGATGCATGATGCAAAGTTAGTAATTATAATGAAATATTGCAATGAAATTAAAGAAAAAGAACCAAATATGACCCTTTTGTTGATGTTGAATGGCTGAATTTCTTTTGTAATTTTGTAGCGTTTAACAAAAAGTAACAGCATTTTTATGGGAATTAATTTAAATATATCTATATTTGCATTATCTGTTGGGAGAAATCTGGCAGATAGAGCAACGTTACAAGAAGTCCAAGTCTTGAAATCGCCAAATCTCTAAGATTATGAGGACTGAATGTAATCAATGCTCTCACCAGTTTGTATATGTCAGTGAAGAAACGTGCTTCGCTTCCCATATTACATTCTGCGTGGGGCGTTGTACATTTACGGTTCATTCATGATCATGGTGTTTGGCGATACCTTAAGACTTGTGGACATGTAAGTAATACAGGTCCTACGCTTCTTTGTTATATTGTTGGTAAATTTAAAATCTAAAATATATGAATATGAAACACGTATTATGTTTATTTTTATTGTTTGTCGCCATTCCTTTGTTCTTTTTTAAGGCAATGGCTCAAAAAGATCAGGTACTGACTTTGGATGATTCTCTTAAAGTGCAAAAGAAGGCCTATACTACAGTAGACAACTTCTTGAGCTCGCACAGCCTTGCGTCGCTCAGGGATAGTAAACTGTTGAAAAGTGTAGAGAATGAGACTATTTGTTTCCCACCTGCGAAGTATTGCAGATACATTGGCTTACCTCGTTTGATTAGTGGCTCAAGTGCGGGACGGAAACTTGGATTTTTAGCAGCGGCCACTGTTGCAACGTCGTTAGGTGCAAATTCTTCACAACCTAAATATGACGATGGGGAGTTCACTTTAGATGTCTCGGACAATAGTAGCTGGGATGCAAGTGTTTCAGACAATAATAATTGGGGCGATTCGATTACCATGGTTGTGAAAAAGGTGAAGTCACGCAAGCTAACCGTGATATGCCAGAACAAAGAATACACAATAGACACGCAGGACAGTGGGCTTGAAAACATGATACTGCTCAAGGACCGTGATGAACTTCTGCACCAAATCGACCAGCTTTACATTCAGGAAGAGCAGGCAATCATTCAAGAATGTCAGAACAATCTTGCTATCTATCGCGAGTCTGTGGCAAAATTCCGGCAGGGTGGCACAGGTCCTATCGCTATTAATAAGGAAAAAAGGGAATATGACGGAACGAAATCTTTTGGGACTTACAAATCACATAATTATGAAACGTTCCTTGACGAGACTTTCGTATTTAAGAAGAAGGCTCTTCAAAGAAAATTACAAAAGAACCAAATTGATAAAGATAAAATTCAACTGCTAGAAGCTCTGCAGAACGATACGTTAGGTTTGTTCTACGACAATGGGAGATTTAAGGGCTTTATAAGTTTGCGCACGGGCCAGACCTGTGACTATCATATATTACGTGAACTCTTGGAATCGACCACCTATCTTAATAATAATGCTAAGGCTGCTCCTTTCAAATATGACGGAACGTGGAGTTTGTGGAATCTTCTGTATGGTTATTGTCCCAATTCAAAAGATCCGCAGGCCGTCTATGATGCCTTGGAGGGTGAAAAAGTCTATGTTCTGAAAAAGGATGACTATGAAGAAGACGAGATAGTCGAGGTAATTATAGGTTATGACGACAAACCGCGGATAGAGACCAAGAAGAACGGATTGGTAGAGATTGACAGGATTGTCGGTGTCCGATGGTTTGAGAAACTGCAGGCAATGGTAGGCAAGAAGGTCGTAATGAGGCCCGACAATGGCATGTTCTATAAAGAAGACCTGCCAAGAATGACGGTCTGGACGATTGATGGCATCGAGGCAAAAAAGTACAACAGGTCGGGTTATGACAGATTGGAGTTGGACATGCACCTTTCGAATGGCGATCAAAAAAAGACGATTGATGTATTGGAAGATTGTAGCTTGCTGACTCGTTCGGTAGACCTTAGCCGGCCAGTCAACGGAAATGGACTTACTGCGCTATCGTATGACTATCTGATGGCAAATGCTCCTGCGATGCCTGCCGATGTAAAGCGTCAAAGGGAAGCCGAGGATCGCTTCTTCAATGCTTTGGGTAATGCTATTGAACGTGAGATAAAGAATTACGACCCTGTAAAGGACATGAAGAAGAAGGCTAAAGAGACTCATGTTTACGAGTGCAAATATTGCCACCGCACGTTGCGGGCAAAAGGGAAAAGAGATTTTTGGGAATCAGGACAATGTCCTCAGAGGTCAGGTGGAATCGTATATCCACATAGTTGGGGCAGAATTGATTAATATCATGCTCTCAAGGATTATTCAGCCTCCTTTAAATATCAATTTCGGGAAGTTGATGCCTACGAATGTCCGAAAGATTCTATAAGAGGCCCCAACTCGTAAATTCACTCGTTTAAAACGGAGAAATCGATAAAAGTGCATCATGTTAAAGGTCACAAGGTCATCTATTACTATGTACGAAAGTCATAAGCTCTAAATACTATATAATCTATGGAACAAGAAACAAAGAAATGCCCATATTGTGGCGAGGAGATCTTGGCTGTTGCCAAGAAGTGTAAGTATTGTGGTGAATGGCTGGAGCCAAGTGATGAACAAAAAGCAGAGCCAACTGCCAGCGGCGACGCTGCCGCCGGGCGGACCGACACGCCGCCGGCAACGCCCTATGCTCAAGGCAACAGGACGGAAAGGGAAGGCGACATCCCAGAAAACGAGGAGGAGGAAAGCTTCTTTGCCCACCACGTGGTGAAGAACTGCGACCCGCTGTTCCAGTTCTCGGGGAAACTGAGCCGCAAGGACTACTGGATCGGCTCTGTCGTGCTGGGCATCGTCACCTATAGCGTTCTCTGTTGTGCTTTCATCCTGTATCTTTCAGGATTCCTGCCCGATTTCTTTGGCAGGGGGGCACTTGCAATCATCATCACCTTGATCGTTATCGCTATGATAGTAGCCTTCGGGATGACGGTAAGGCGTCTTCACGACATCGGGAAGAGTGGCTGGCTTGTGCTGCTGAATTTCGTGCCCGTTGCCAACTTCTACCTGCTATACTTGCTTTGCCTAAAAGGAGAAACGGGCAGCGGAAAGGTGACTCACAAGCCCATAGACTACGCCTGCTGGGCCGCCGTAGTGCTGATTCCTCCCATCCTCGCCTTTGCAACCCTGCGAGACATTGGCTCCTTATGGGGGACAGCAATGGCAGACGAAGACTTGGAAGAACTGCTCGGCAGCACCTCCCAAGAAGACACAGAGGGCGCCGACGAGGCCCTGCTTGGACTCGATGCCGACGCTGACGCCGCCAACTACCAGCTCACACTTATGGGGAAGATCTGGGACGAGGATGCTGTCCTTGTTTTGAATATCTTGGGAGACTCGATTTCCGGAACTTGTACTAATGTCACCTCAGCTGAAGAGACTGAGGTCAGTGGTGTATGTGCAGACAGTGAGGGAACAATAACCATTGAGATGGATGGTGCCAATTCTTCGTGGACATTAACTCCCGACGAAAGTGACAACGACCTCTACCATTGCGTGCAATATGTTTCAATGGCAGGCGGCGGAGAAATAGACGGAGGAGATTTTAAAGTATTGGAAAGGAAAAATGGCAATGAAAGTGAATAAACTATTACTATTGGTTGCACTGTCCGTTCTTTTCGTGTCCTGTAAGGATGGCGAGATGGCTAAACAGTTGGATGGAGTGTGGGAAGGAAGTTACAATATGTCGTATGACGACGGTTCTAAGGAACGTGTCACCGAGACGCTTTTGTTCAGTTACAACGAAAACAGCGATGATGACAACGGCACCTTTACAGAACTTTTGGAAGGAAAGATGCACTTAACCGACACTGATGGCTCGATGGCTTGCAACTACCGCAGTCGCATTGAGGGGCGGTATGAGGTTTTGGCTGGCGACCTATACCTATATTATAATGTGAGCACCCTTACCGTTGATGTTGACGAAAACGACATCGACATTGCGTTTGACCATGCTCTCGACCAATTGGAATATGAAGCGGCATCAGTAGAGTATATCACATCAACGTTGCGCAGTCCTAAGGAAGAAATGGCTAAGGAAGCCAAGAAGGAAATCTATCGGACCCTGTTTCATCAATACAAGCAGACGGACGAAGACGTCGGGTTCTTGGATTTGAAGGTATCGGACGCTGAAATGAGTTTTGACACCGAAGATATGGGACGCTTTACCTTCCACAGGAAAAGCACTCCCAAGAGCCAAGATTCCAGCGACTCTGTGAGTAAGAGTAACTAGAAGAAGGATCAGAAGAGCATAGGTGTTTCGGGCAGTCCAGTCGTGCTGACGGTGCAGAATGTGGAGTATAGGGACAATTTGAAACCACAGTCCGGCAACACCTATAACCCGACGAACATGCTTGACGGCAATCCTTCTACAGCATGGGCAGTCAATTTGGAATGGGCGAGCTATGACTCAGACAAACTATATGGCCCCACGTTCACTGTCCGTTGCAAGAAATTGTAACACATCATTATTCGCAACGGCTATGCCAAGGACGAGACCTCGTTTAGAAACAACTCACGTGCATCGAGAATCATATTTTGTAATGCTGACAATGTAAGTGATGAGAACGAGTCGGCTTCCTACCTCTACGAGGGCATCGTGAAAGACACGCCGGAGCCGCAGACGCTGAAAGTCAACGGAAATGCCAACAGCGACATCCATGAAATACAGATGATTTTCCCCATTGACGGTCTTCGCCGAGGTGCTAAGTGGAACGACTTATGCATCTCTGAAGTAGAGTTTTGGGGTTGGGAATAAACGGCAGTCAGTCGCTCCATTGACCGCTGAGACGCCACAGCTCACGCCGTTCGCTCATTACCTTTTGGGCAGCGGCGTGAGCGTGTTTTATATAGGTGGAGTAGAAGGGGGAGTCTTTGCCTACGAGGTGCTCCACTTGCCGTTCCATGTCAGCTAAGACTTCTGCTTCGTTTGTTGTTGAGGGACCGACATCAGCCAAGTTGGTAATTGTGTAGAGAAAGGGAACTCTGTCTGCCGCATACACATCAATACGATGGAATATCTCTTTGCTTGGCGCATTGTTGTTTTTTTCTTGCTGTCCGAAATGTTCTTGCCGATAGTCTTCGGCGATGATTTGCGTCAGCACGTCAAGGTATCGAAGGTATTTCTCGGCTAATTCCTTGTCGTTTCCCATCGTTTTGTAGATTTCCTTTTCCACGTAGCCGAAGGCTTCACGGTCAGCATTGGCGTTGATGCTTTGCGTCTTCATGAAGTGCATAGTGATGGAGTAGGCATACTCGGCAAGGTGGACAAAGCGCGCCTCGTGCTGTACGTCTTTTGGAATGTCAGTCTGCGAGAGGAAAAAAGCCACATCGGGTGACACAAAAGAAGCGGTAGGTAACGGGGTAATCGACTCGCGATGATCATTGTCGGAGAGGATGGAGCCTATTGTTGTGGGCTCCTTCCTCCGAATCACCGTATCATCTGATTCCTTAATGGTATTGTTAAATTGCTCGGATAGGGTTGCTCTTTCCTTCAGAGAATCCCTCTGGAAGAAGAACCACGCAGTAAGTAATATGCTGACGATTAGTAAAACGAATGCCATGAACCATAATGGGCGGTTTCTGTGTGCAATGGCATCTAAAACCTCGTCTGCCGACTGGTAACGCTCTTCGGGCAGAGTCTTACAACATCGTTTTGCAATACGTATTATTGAACGTGGCAGATTGGGCATCTCTTGAATCATAATGCCTAATGCGAAAAGGTCGGTGCATGGACTGACGGTGCCATCGGTTTTCAACTGTTCAGGTGCCGCATAGCGTGGTGTACCAGCCTTTTTTTTGAAAATAGCGTATTCATCTGTGTCGCTCAATCCGAAATCCACTAGCTTAACATGATTACCATTATATGTGATCATCACATTGTCAGGCTTTATATCTCGATGGATGATTTGCCGTTGGTGGATATAAGAAAGAGCCTGACATAGTTGCTTTATGATGTTGAGACTTAGGTCTTTTGTCAATCCTTGTTCAATACATTCTCGCAATTTTCGTCCTTCTATATATTCCATTACGATACATGGTCCAAGTCCATCCACCTCTTCCATACTGTGCGTATGTACAATATATGGATGATCCAAATGGTAGCCAACTTCAAATTCTTTCCGTAATAATGCCTGATACTCCTGTTTGTCGGCATATTCTTGCTTGAGGCATTTCAGTATGTGCCATTTGCCCATACGTTGTGCACGAAACACATCACACCATCCTCCTTTGGAAACTGAAATCTTTTCTATCTCTTGGAATTGGGTAGATATATAAAGATTTCCTTCAGGAAGGAAGTATGACTCTGATTTTTCTATATTATTTTGGTCGGAATTACCCATCAAATCCGGTCTAATACCTTTTGGATGAGTGTATCAATGGAGTTCTTATACTCCGTATTCATTTCTGTGGTGTAGCGGTTGGCTATCACCATGCAGCAGGTCATGGCATGATGGCCGAGAAGTGAGGCGAGGCCTGCGAGGGCTGACGACTCCATTTCAAAGTTGCAGATCTTCAGTCCGTCGTACTCGAAGGACTCAATTTTCTGGTTTTGTGTGGGGTCGGCAATGTCGGCACGAAGCTGGCGTCCCTGAGGTCCATAGAATCCACCGCAGGCAACGGTATATCCGCGTACCATGTCGTCGCCGGCAATCTGTTTAATGAGTTCCTGGTCGGCTACGGCAACATAGGGTGCTCCCTTGATGGGATTCCACTGCATGTGCTCGCAGAATGCTTTTTCCATTTTGAGATCGCAGACATCGTTGCGTCCTGCGTAGTAGTTGAGCAGGCCATCAAAGCCTATGCTCTTGACGCTGGCGATGAATGCTCCTGTAGGTGTGTAAGGTTGGAGACCTCCGCAGGTTCCGATGCGCACCATTGTCAGTGTGCGGTGTTCGTCGCGTTCGGTACGAGTTTCGTAGTCGATGTTTGCCAGGGTGTCGAGTTCGTTGGCCACGATGTCGATGTTGTCGCATCCGATGCCATGTGACTGGCAGGTGATGCGCTTGCCCTTGTAAGTTCCGGTAATGGTGTGGAACTCACGGCTCTGCACCTCATGCTCGATGCTGTCGAAGTGTGCAGCCACAGTGTTGACACGGGCAGGATCGCCTACTAGAACCACTCTGTCGGCCAGGAATTCGGGCTTCAGGTGGAGGTGGAAACATGAGCCGTCGTTGTTGATGATAAGCTCTGATTCGGGGAAATGTTTTTTAGCCATAGTATTACTTGGTATTGGTTAGATAAATGATTTCAGCATTTCGTATGTTTTTCTCCATATTATGGATTTCGAGATATAGTTGATATTTCTTTTGTTCTGCATCAAGTATCTCTTGTGATAATTGGTTGCGCTTGCTTCGAGATGCCGTAGCATAATCCTCACGGGCTTTGTTGAGGGTGCTTTGCAGTCTATCGTATTGGTTCTTCATTGTGGTGAGACGCTGGAAATTCTGCTGGTTGCTTGGATTATGGAAGTCGGACATCCGCGTATAAACAAGGTCATCATTTATAATGAAGCGGAACTCACCGGCATCTGCTGTTAGTCGGTTTTGTTGTGCGGCATTGTTTTTGCGCTGTAATGCGTTGTCAACCAGTGTCTTGTCGTTCCATGTATCGGCAATGCGGTCGATGCGTGAGAAGCTCTCGATTCTCTCCAGACTGAAGTCGTCGGAGTATGTACGTCGGCTGTTTGAGGGTATGAAAGTATAAATACACACACTGTCGGCAGCTTGTCTGCGGTCTGTAGCGAACCACCCCAGATTATTGTATTCGTCGATGATGTAGAGATAGTCGTTGGCAGTGCTGTTAAACGGCATTCCTATGTTTGTAGGGTGCAGGAATTTGTTTTCATCAGCGTTATAGCGTGTGACATATATATCGTATCCGCCCAGTCCGTCGCCCCCTTTTGCTGCAAAGTACAGAGTCTGTCCGTCGGCCATCATGAAGGGATAGCTGACGCTTTTGAATTGGTGCCCCTCGTTGATACCGACGAGTGGGGATGGTGCCGACCATTCGTTGTCAATCATCTCACTCTGTAGTAGGGTGAATGAGCTGTCGGCTTTTTCTTCAGAGAAATAACAATGTGTGCCCAGCTCGTTGATGAACACCATGGCATTTTTCTGCTTGCTGTTATTGAAGACATCGTTGTAGCGTGCTATGCGTCCCATTTCGGGAGATAGCTTATAGGCATCGAGGAATTGCTGCTTATCGACTACGATGCTGTCGATAAACACGATACGCTGGGTCTTTGCTATCATACGCTGGAACTTCTCTTGCTGTTTCTGATTCTCTGGCGTTGGTTTTATTATTTTGTTCTTTTGGGCCAGAGAGGGCATCACCAGTGACAATAATACCAGTATGAAAAAGTGTCTTGTCTTCATTTACGAAAACAAAGATACGAAAAAAAGCACTACAATGGGCTGTTATCTGCTTACAATTAAAGTTATTTAATACTCTGTGAGCTTGTCGTCGGTCTCAAGGGCATGCCAGATGCTGTAGCGAGCCTCGGGGTTCAGGTGTTCCATCGTAGCGAAGAGATTGGCTGCTGTTGTCCGGTTGGTGTCGTGCTCGTAGGGGCACTGCTTCAGTTGTTTCTCATATTGGTGTGCTTCGGCATAGGCACGAATGTCGGCCTCATGGCACAGGCAGAGGGGGCGGATGATGGTTAGGGGCATCTTGCGCATAGTCAGTCTGGCAGGCATTGTAGAGAATTGCCCTTGGAAGGTGAGGTTCATCAGTGCGGTATGTATTATGTCGTCCTGATGATGGCCGAGGGCAATCTTTGTGCATCCCAGTTCTTGGGCTATGTTGAATAGTTGCTTGCGGCGCTGCCATGAGCAGAGAAAGCAGGGAGGCTTTGCGTGTGTGTGCTGCTGCGACTCATTTGCGGCAGAAGGGAATGAGGTGGTGACGATGTGGAGTGGGACACCAAGCTGGTCGCAGAACGATTGCAGATAGGTGGTGTCTGTCTCGTAGTGGATGTTGTCCATACGGACATGCAAAGCCTGTAGTGTGAAGCGTGGTTTCAGTATGTGTGAACGTCGGGCGAGAAACTCCAGCAGGCACAGAGAGTCTTTGCCACCAGACAATCCGACGAGGATGTGGTCACCCTCGTCGATGAGCTGGTATTGTCCCAGTGCCTTGTTGAATGTCTTCCAGAGTCGCTCGTCGAGTGTCATTACTTCATAAATACCAGATATACGGCACAGATGATGAGCAGGAAGGCCAGGATGTGGTTCCAATGCAAGTGGGTGCCTTGGAACATGATGTTGGCAATGACACAGAACACCGCCAGTGATATACATTCTTGTATGACCTTCAGCTGAATGAGGTTGAAAGGACCGCCGTTCTCGATGAATCCCAGTCTGTTGGCCGGTACCTGGCAGCAGTACTCGAAGAATGCTATCATCCACGAGAATGCTATGACGCCAATGAGTGGCCAGTTATTGCTGACACCTGCCTCCTGAAGTTTCAAATGCCCATACCAAGCGAGCGTCATGAAGACGTTGCTTAGTATGAGCAGAATAATAGTATAAAGTCCGTTCATAATATATTCTTTGCGGCTAAACCGCAAAGTACACTATTTTGACTGTAGAAAATTATCCATGTTCTGGGCTGCACGACGACCATCACCCATGGCGAGGATGACTGTTGCACCACCGCGTACTATGTCGCCTCCGGCGAAAATCTCAGAGCGTGCTGACTGCATTCCCTCGTTGACAACGATGGTGTTTTTGCGTCCAAGCTCCAGTCCCTCGATAGACTTCGGAACGAGCGGGTTGGGTGATACACCAACGGCAACGATGACCTGATCGACGTCGAGTGTCACTGTCTTGCCCTCAACGGGAACAGGACTGCGACGGCCAGAGGCATCGGGCTCTCCGAGCTCCATAACCTGTAGGATGGCAGCCTTGACGGCACCATTCTCGTCGGTCAGATATTCGATGGGGTTGTGCAGGGTGAGGAAGTTGATGCCTTCTTCCTTGGCGTGTTTTACCTCCTCGAGACGGGCAGGCATTTCCTGCTCAGAGCGGCGATAGACGAGGGTCACGTTGCCACCCAGTCGCTTGGCTGTGCGGCAAGAGTCCATAGCAGTGTTACCACCTCCAACTACGAGAACATTCTTACCCAGATTGATTGGTGTATCGGTTGTGGGGTTGGCAGCATCCATCAGGTTGACGCGAGTCAGATATTCGTTAGATGACATGATGTTGATGGCGTTCTCGCCAGGAATACCCATGAAGTTGGGAAGTCCAGCACCAGAACCCACGAAGATGCCGCGGAAGCCCTGCTTCTCGAGTGTCTCTACGCTGATGGTCTTGCCCACGATAACGTCTGTCTGGAAGTGGACACCCATCTTGGCAAGGTTCTCGATTTCAACATCTACAATCTTGTTGGGCAGACGGAATTCGGGGATGCCATACTTCAGCACACCGCCGATTTCGTGAAGTGCCTCGAAGACGTACACGTCGTAGCCCTTCTTCACCATGTCGCCTGCGAAGCTCAGTCCGGCGGGACCAGAGCCTACGACGGCAATCTTGATGCCGTTGGCAGGGGCAATCTCGGGAAGTGAGATATTGCCGCTCTCACGCTCGTAGTCAGCAGCGAAACGCTCTAGATATCCGATAGCCACTGCGGGCTCGTTCATCTTCAGATGGATACACTTGCTCTCGCACTGCTTCTCCTGCGGACATACACGACCGCAGACTGCCGGCAGGGCAGAAGTGTCTTTCAGTACCTTGGCAGCAGCCAGGAACTGGCCTCGCTCAATATTCTTGATGAACGAGGGGATATTGATGTTGACCGGACAGCCTTCTACACAGGTGGGCTTGGCGCAGTCAAGACAGCGCTTGGCCTCTGTCATAGCCATCTCCTTGGTCAGTCCGATATTTACTTCTTCAGTACGAGTGGTGGCACGATATACGGGGTCGAGTTCGGGCATGATGACACGCTCGATGGCTGTGTGCTCCTTGGGCTTCATGCTTTTCCTGAGTTCATCACGCCAGGGTGCACTACGGTCGGTCAGCACCTCGATAGTGTCGTTGGTGGGATCGTCGTCCATCACGATGTCGGTAGTCTTCTCGACGGCAGAACCGTCGAGCACACTACCGTTGACCAAGTGCTCCTCGTAGTGTGCGAGTTCTTCCTGTTCCTCGCGCTTGAAGGTGTTCATGCGCTTGAACATTTCGTCCCAGTCAACCAATGCGCCGTCGAACTCAGGACCGTCGATGCAGACGAACTTTGTCTTGCCGCCAATAGTGAGACGACAGGCACCGCACATACCAGTACCATCAACCATGATGGTGTTCAGTGATACTTCGCAGGGGATGTTGTGCTTCTGGGCTGTCAGGTTAGAGAATTTCATCATGATGGGAGGGCCGATGGCAAACACCTTGTCAACGTGTGGCTCCTGCTCGATGAATTTCTCGATACCTACGGTCACCACGCCTTTTTCGCCGTAGCTTCCATCGTCGGTCATGATGATAACCTCGTCGGATGACTCGCGCACCTTATCCTCAAGGATAATAAGATCTTTCGAGCGTCCTGCCATTACAGACAGTACACGGTTGCCAGCCTTCTTCAGAGCCTGGATGATGGGCAGCATAGGAGCTACGCCCAAACCTCCACCGGCACATACTACGGTTCCGTATTTCTCGATGCGCGTCGGGTTGCCCAGAGGGCCTACTACGTCGGCCACGAAGTCGCCTTCATTCAATGAACAAAGTTTCTTCGACGACAGGCCCACCATCTGTACTACCAGTGTGATGGTACCTTTTTCGATGTCGGCGCCGGCAATGGTCAGAGGCATGCGCTCGCCTTTCTTATCGACGCGAACGATGACGAAATTGCCCGCTTTGCGGCTCTTGGCAATCAGCGGAGCCTCTATCTCAAAGAGAAATACTTTCTCTGAAAACTGTTCTTTCCTTACTATTTTATTCATGTCTGATTTGCTTTAGTCGATGATTTCAAAGCCGGTGTATGGAATCAGTGCCTTGGGGATGCGAATGCCTTCGGGCGTCTGATTGTTCTCCAGCAAGGCTGCCACGATGCGGGGCAGGGCGAGAGCAGAGCCATTCAGAGTGTGGCAGAGCTCTGTCTTCTTGTTGTCGGCACGGCGATAGCGGCACTTCAGGCGGTTGGCCTGATAGGTGTCGAAGTTTGATACACTTGATACTTCGAGCCAGCGTCCCTGAGCCTCAGAATATACCTCGAAGTCGTAGCAGATAGAACTCGTAAACGACTGATCGCCACCGCATAACAGAAGAATACGGTAGGGAAGCTCCAGCTTCTTCAGCAGTCCCTCTACGTGCTCAAGCATCTCTTTGTGGCTTTCTTTAGAATGCTCGGGTTTGTCGATGCGAACAATCTCAATCTTTGAGAATTCATGCAAGCGGTTCAAGCCGCGAACGTCCTTACCATAGGAGCCGGCCTCACGACGGAAACACTCTGTGTAGGCGCAGTTCTTTATAGGCAGCTGAGCCTCGTCGAGGATAACGTCGCGATATATGTTTGTAACGGGTACCTCAGCGGTGGGGATGAGATAGAAGTCGTCAACTTCACAGTGGTACATCTGACCCTCCTTGTCGGGCAGCTGACCTGTGCCGTAGCCGGAGGCAGCATTGACCACAGTGGGAGGCATGATCTCGGTATAACCGCTCTTTCGTGCTTCATCAAGGAAGAAATTGATGAGTGCGCGCTGCAGGCGGGCACCCTTGCCGATATAGACAGGGAAACCAGCACCGGTAATCTTCACACCCAGGTCGAAGTCGATGAGGTTGTATTTCTTGGCCAGTTCCCAGTGGGGCAGGGGATTCTCGACGCCAAGCTTGGGATTTACGTCCCAGTTGCCAACGGTGTCGTGGCCATCGCACTCCTTAAGATTCGACTTCACAACATGGTTGTCTTCTGCGGCAGCACCTTCGGGCACCTCGTCGTAGGGGATGTTGGGAATCTGGCAGAGCAGGCGTGTCATCTCCTCCTGGGCGTCGTTCATGGTCTGCTCGAGCTGCTTGTTGGTCTCCTTCATCTGCGACACCTCAGCCTTCACAGCGTCAGCCTCGGCTTTCTTGCCTTCCTTCATCATGGCACCAATCTGAGCAGCCAGCTTCTTGGCTTCTGCCAGATTCTTGTCCAGCTGCTGCTGGGCTTCACGACGCTTTTTGTCAACGGCCAGAACTTCGTCGATGGCTTCTTTGGCATTCTTGAAGTGTTTCTTCTCCAATCCGCGTATTACGCGGTCAGTCTCCTCAGTAATGAGTTTTAGTGTAAGCATACTATGTTTTTTTTACAATTTACAATTATGACTGCAAAGGTAGTAAAAAAAAATATAATAGGTGCGATTCCTCAAAGAAAAACCGCACCTATTCTTGGTTTAGTTATGATTTTGCGTTGTTTCCACTGCAATTAATCGATGATAGTAATCATAAGTGTAACCTTGGCTTTCGCCGTGCATTACACAATGCCCTGTGCCATCATGGCGTTAGCCACCTTCATGAAGCCGGCAACGTTAGCACCCTTGACATAGTTGATGTAGCCATCAGCCTGAGTACCATACTTCACGCAGTTCTCGTGAATATCGTTCATGATGCGCTTCAGATAGTCGTCAACCTCCTTGGCTGTCCAGCTGAGACGCTCAGAGTTCTGCGACATCTCGAGACCTGATACTGACACACCACCGGCGTTGCTGGCCTTACCAGGAGCATAGAGGATCTTGGCATCCTGGAAGATCTTGATAGCCTCGGGCAGTGAAGGCATGTTGGCACCCTCAGCAACGGCAATCACGCCATTGTCAATCAGGGCCTGAGCCTGCTCGCCATTGATCTCGTTCTGGGTAGCGCAAGGCAGAGCGATATCGGCCTTCTCGTGCCAGGGACGCTCACCAGCGTGATAAACTGCGTTGGGATATTCCTCGGCATACTCCTTGATACGTCCGCGCTCAACGTTCTTCAGCTCCTTAACGTAAGCGAGCTTAGCCTCGTCGATACCGTCTGGGTCGTAGATGTAACCGTCAGAGTCAGAGAGTGTCAAGGGGATAGCACCCAGTTGGATGCACTTCTCGGTAGCATACTGAGCTACGTTACCAGAACCAGAAATCAGCACCTTCTTGCCCTTCAGGTCGATACCGCGGGTAGCCAGCATAGAAGTGAGGAAGTAAACACAGCCGTAACCAGTAGCCTCAGGACGGATGAGTGAACCACCGAAAGAGAGACCCTTACCGGTCAGCACGCCCTGGAACTGGTGGGTGAGCTTTTTGTACTGTCCGAAGAGGTAACCAACCTCACGGCCACCAACACCGATGTCACCAGCGGGAACATCCTCATCAGGACCAATGACGCGATACAGTTCGTTCATGAATGCCTGGCAGAAACGCATCACCTCTGCGTCGCTCTTGCCACGGGGAGAGAAGTCAGAACCACCCTTGGCACCACCCATAGGCAGAGTGGTCAGTGAGTTCTTGAAAGTCTGCTCGAAGGCGAGGAACTTCAGAATACCCAGGTTTACGCTCTTGTGGTAGCGCAGTCCACCTTTGTACGGACCAATGGCGTTGTTGTGCTGGATACGGTAACCCATATTCGTCTGCACGTTGCCTTTGTCGTCAACCCACGTGATACGGAACTCGCAAACACGATCGGGAATGCAAAGGCGCTCGATGAGGTTGGCCTTTTCAAACTCGGGGTGCTTGTTGTACTCTTCTTCGATGGTGGGAAGAACCTGACTTACGGCCTGGATGTACTCCGGCTCATTGGGGAAGCGCTGCTTCAACTGCTCTACAACTTGTGCTGCATTCATAATCTTTTTTCCTTTTTAGTTGTTGTACTTATTGAATTATGTTATGATTTCTCTTTATTGTTTTTTGCCCCCAGAAGGAGCAAATCGAAAGCCTTTTCTCTTTCGGGGGACAAAATTACAGCAAAAACCATAAAAAACCAAACATTTTGAAAGAAAAATAACGCAAACGCTTACGTTTTGTTATTTAATTGATATAAATCAAGCGTTCATGTCAGATTTATACAAAAAATATGTGCGCGAGAACAAGTCTCACGCACATACCTTAATTATATATAAGAGGAAGAGGTGGGATTACTCGCCCTTCTCCATTTTAGCCTTCAGTTCAGCCAGAACGTCGATGTCGCCCAGTGTTGTGCTGGCAGCAACGTTCTCAATCTTCGGGGTGTCGTCCTTCTTAGGAGCACGAGCCTTCTTGGCAGCAGCCTTCTCCTCACGCTTCGGATCCTCGAATGTGCGGCTGTGGCTGAGGATGATGCGCTTAGAGTCCTTATTGAACTCAATCACCTTGAACGGCAGAGTCTCGCCCTGGGCAGCCTGTGAGCCATCCTCCTTAACGAGGTGCTTAGGAGTAGCGAAGCCCTCGACATTCTCGTCGAGCTGTACAACTGCGCCCTTCTCCATCAGTTCAACAATCTTACCCTCGTGGATAGAACCAACGGTGTACTTAGCCTCGAATACATCCCAAGGATTGTCCTCGAGCTGCTTGTGACCGAGTGACAGACGACGGTTCTCCTTGTCGATGTCGAGAACGATAACGTCGATCTGAGCACCTACCTGAGTGAACTCAGAAGGATGCTTAACTTTCTTGGTCCAAGAGAGGTCGCTGATGTGGATCAGGCCGTCAACACCCTCCTCGAGCTCAACAAATACACCGAAGTTGGTGAAGTTGCGAACCTTTGCGGTGTGCTTAGAACCAACAGGATACTTAACTTCGATAGCCTCCCAGGGATCTTCCTTCAGCTGCTTGATGCCGAGAGACATCTTGCGCTCGTCGCGGTCGAGAGTGATGATAACTGCCTCAACCTCGTCGCCAACCTTCAGGAACTCCTGAGCGCTGCGCAGGTGCTGGCTCCAAGACATCTCGCTGACGTGGATCAGACCCTCAACACCGGGCTGAATCTCAACGAATGCACCGTAGTCGGCGATAACGACAACCTTACCCTTCACGTGGTCGCCAACCTTGAGGTTAGCATCCAGAGCATCCCAAGGATGCGGAGTGAGCTGCTTCAGACCGAGAGCGATGCGCTTCTTCTCCTCATCGAAGTCGAGGATAACAACGTTGATCTTCTGGTCGAGCT
>CAMHLV010000056.1 GCA_946186115.1 uncultured Prevotella sp.
GAATTTATTATAAAATAAATAAAGTATTATATGCTACGGCAATTATACATTAAAAATTTTACGCTAATCGATGAACTCAATATTGAGTTGCATTCTGGATTCTCAGTAATAACAGGAGAAACTGGTGCTGGTAAAAGTATTATTCTCGGAGCAATCGGCCTGTTACTTGGTCAGCGTGCAGATACTAAGTCGATTAAGCAAGGTTCTGAGCGATGTGTCATTGAAGCGCATTTTGACCTGTCTAGATATGACTTAGAACAGTTTTTCATTGATAATGATATTGATTATGATGCGAATGACACCATAATACGACGTGAACTGACAAGTGCAGGCAAAAGTCGCGCTTTTATCAATGATTTACCTGTGGCACTGTCAATGCTCAAGGAACTTGGAGAGCAATTGGTTGACGTTCACTCACAGCATCAGAATCTGCTGCTCAGCAAACATGATTTTCAGCTGAATGTTATCGATATTCTGGCTAATGACAGCAGACAACTTGCTGATTATCAGAGTGTCTTTGCTGAATATCAATCCAAAAAGCAACAATTAAGAGTTCTGGAGGAAGATATTGAGCGAAATCGTCAGAACGTTGATTTCCTTCAGTTTCAGTATGAAGAATTAGCCAATGCCAAGTTAATTGACGGTGAGCAGGAAGAGCTTGAACAGCAGAGCGAAACAATGACTCATGCTGAAGATATCAAGACTGCGCTATATGAGGCAGACAATGCACTAAATGGCGATTCCAACGGAGTTACATTGCTGGTGAAAAATGCAGAAAATGCCCTTACCTCTATTAATAAGGTAATGCCACAAACTGCAGATCTCTCTGAACGCCTGAACAGTTGCAGGATTGAGCTGAAAGACATAGCAGATGAGGTGAGCCGATTGTTGGAACATATCGACTTTGACCCTGCCGAACTGGAAAACATCAACGATCGCCTGGATAAGATCTACGAACTGGAGAAAAAATATCATGTTGAAAATGTTGCCCAGCTGATAGCACAGCGAGATGAACTGGAAAAGAAGTTGAACAATATTGAAAATAGTGACGACGCATTGGCTGCAGCAAGAAAAGATTTGCTGCAAACGGAGAATAAATGCCGCAAGCTGGCTGACGCCCTGACTGCTTTGCGTAAAAAAGCAGCAAAGCTGATAGAGAGTGAGATGCGCACCCGTCTGGCTCCACTTGGTATGCCTAACATAAACTTTGAAATCAAGATGGAATCGGACGAAATTGGAAAAAACGGTCAAGACAAGGTGTCATTCCTGTTTTCTGCCAACACTTCTACCCCACTCCAGCCTATTTCCCAGGTTGCAAGCGGTGGCGAGATAGCCCGTGTCATGCTCTCTCTTAAAGCCATGATAAGTGGCGCCGTGAAGTTGCCTACCATTATTTTCGATGAGATAGACACTGGAGTCAGCGGCAAGATGGCAGAAAAGATGGCTGAGATAATGCAAGAGATGGGAGCCTGCGAACGACAGGTTATTACTATCACTCACCTTCCTCAAATCGCCGCTTTGGGAAACCACCATTATAGAGTATCTAAAAAGGAGACATCAACGGGAACAACAAGTAGCATGATAGAACTCGATGCCGATGAACGCATACGGGAAATTGCACAGATGTTGAGTGGTAGTGATGTGACATCTGCCGCTATAGAGAATGCCCGACAACTGTTGAAAGTAAAATAGTAACATATTATTATAAGTATCTAATATGAAGAAGATTATATCATTCAAAGAAACAAAAAAGGTTGTGGGTATTATTACCTTGTTCCTCTTTTGTTGTCTTACATCAATGGCACAGAATCCGTCTTGGGCAAAGAAAGCCTCTCAGGCTGTTTTCACTCTTAAGACTTTTAATAACGACGGCTCACTGATAGGCAGTAGTAACGGATTCTTTATTGGTAACGATGGTGAAGCGCTTAGTTGTTTTGCACCATTCAAGGGTGCCCAGCGCGCTGTGGTGATTGATGCTCAAGGCAAGGAATGGCCTGTTGAATGTTTGTTGGGAGCCAATGACATGTATGACGTGGCGAAATTTAAAGTCAGTGTCAAGAAGCCTGTCACTTTGGCTTTGTCATCATCGGCTACAAATGGTGCTGTGGCATGGCTGCTGCCTTATAGTGCAAAGAAGTCTCCCGACTGTCAGCGCGGCAGTGTGACAAGTAGTGAGAAATTCCAGGGTGACTACTCATATTACACTCTTGCAATGCAGGCTTCCGAGCAGCATAGTGGTTGTCCTGTACTTGATGAAAATGGCCAGGTATTGGGATTGCTGCAGCCTTCATCTGTCACTTCTTCTGCATCGGCCTATGCTGTAAGTGCTGTTTTTGCAAACGATTTGTGTATTAGCGGTCTTAGCATGAACGATCCGGCTTTCCGCTCAACTCATATTACCATAGCATTACCCGACCAGCACGACGAGGCTCTGCTGACCCTACTAATGGCGGCATCGGCCGACGAGGTTCAGTATCAAGACGTTATCGACCGGTTTATCCAGAAATTCCCCCAATCGGCCGATGGTTATATTTATCGTGCCCGCAATGAGGTTGCCAAGGGAGATTTTGCTGCTGCCAACAACGACATACGTCAAGCCCTGAAGGTTGGTCAGCAGAAGGATGATACCCACTTCCAAGTGGCGCAGATGATATATCAGAAAGAAATATATCAGGCCGATCAGCCCTACCCTGACTGGAACCTTGACTTGGCTCTCAAAGAGTCGCGTGAGGCATATCGCATAAATCCACAGCCCGTATATCGGCAGCAGCAGGCACAGATACTTTATGCCCAGCAGAAGTATGATGAAGCAGGCTCAATTTATGAAGAGTTGGCGAAAGGTCCATTGCGCAATGCCGATACCTTCTACGCTGCTGCTCAATGCAAGTTGCAACAGGACAATAAGAAGGAGGCTCTTATACTACTTGACAGCGCAGTAAGTATGTTCACCCGTCCCTACATCAAGACAGCAGCACCCTATCTGCATGCCAGAGCTCAGTTGTCGATGGAATTCCGCCGTTTCCAGCAAGCCATCAACGACATGCAAGACCTTGTTGCCTTAGAGCCTACCGATGTTGACCTATGGGCAGAGAAAGCCAGTTTTGAACTGCGCTTGAATCTGTTTGATCAGGCCTTTGAGAGCGCCACTCAATGTATCAGCCTGGCACCAGACGTCAGCGACGGATATCTCATGGCTGGTATTGCTCAATGTGCCAAAGGAGATAAGAGACAGGGACTTCAGAACTTAGACAAAGCAAAAGAGCTTGGCAACAGCCAAGCCCAGAAGTTTATCGACAAATATAAATGATGTCAGAACGGCACAGTATCTGTCGCTTCTCCAAAACCTGCAAACGGTGACTCGCCACTATTCGGCTGGTCACCGTTTAATCTGCTGCCCAAAATCTCGCCATCGGTATCGTTCTGCGACTTACTGCTTCCCAGACGACGGTCCTCAGGATTCTCAAATCGAGTAAACTCACCTCTAAACGTAAGCAGAACATCTCCTGTAGCACCCTTACGATGCTTTGCAATGATAATCTGAGCCATTCCGCGCAAGTCGCGACCATTGTCGTCCTGATAGATATGATAGTATTCCGGACGATGGACGAAGAGCACCATGTCGGCATCTTGCTCGATGGCACCAGACTCACGTAAGTCTGAAAGCTGAGGGCGCTTGCCTTCAAGTCCCTCACGGCTCTCAACTCCACGGTTAAGCTGCGACAGTGCCAAGATGGGGATGTCGAGCTCTTTTGCAAGTCCCTTCAGAGATCGTGATATCGTGCTGACTTCTTCCTGTCGGCTGGAGAAGCGCATGCCGTTGGCATTCATCAGCTGCAAGTAGTCAATCATTATTATTTTCACTCCATGCTCACGTACTAGTCGGCGTGCTTTTGTGCGCAATTCAAACACCGACAATCCCGGTGTGTCGTCAACATACAGCGGAGCTCCCAGCAGGTTGTTGATGCGCTTGTCCAGTCGGTCCCATTCATCAGGATGCAACTGACCGTTGAGAATCTTCGAACCCTGAATCTCACAGCAGTTTGACAGAAGGCGGTTGACAAGCTGGACATTTGACATTTCGAGCGAGAAGAAAGCCATCGGCACCTTGTAGTCTGCAGCAATATTCTTTGCCATCGACAATGCAAAAGATGTCTTACCCATTGCCGGACGACCAGCAATTATAACAAGATCGGAAGGTTGCCAGCCACTTGTGATATCGTCGAGTTTATGATATCCTGTCGGCACACCAGTCAGACCGTCTTTGTTGGCAGCGGCCTTCTGTATCACCTCAATGGCATTCTTGATGACGGGATCTATCTGTGTGTAGTCCTTCTTCATGTTGCGCTGTCCGAGTTCGAAGAGCGAACCTTCGGCCTCCTGCATGAGGTCATTGACATCAATTGTCTCGTCGTATGCCTTGGTAGCGATATTGCCGGAGAAGGATATCAGTTGGCGGGCAAGCGATTTCTGGGCTATAATGCGTGCATGATATTCGATGTTTGCCGACGATGCCACCCTACTCGACAGTTCTGTGATGTAGCCAGGACCGCCGACATCTTCAAGGTCTCCCTGTCGGGCCAGCTGTTCTGTCACTGTCCAGACATCGACAGGATTCTCGTGCATCGACAATTCTCTGATAGCAGTGAAGACCTTCTGATTGCGAGGCTCATAGAAACTGTCGGGGCGCAGCATCTCACACACCACAGCGTAGGCATCTTTATCAATCATTAAAGCACCAAGCACGGCACGCTCTAAATCAGTAGCCTGTGGCTGCACATGTACGTAGTCGCTCATTGCAGTCTGCTGTCGCCGGCTGTTGCGGCGCTGAGGACTGCCTGCATTATTATTGTTAGCTTGTTCCGCCATAATTATTTAGTTTTGGGTTTGCAAAGGTACAAATTATTTTCCGATACTTATTAACTTATTCTTAGATTTTTTTTGGCAGAAAAGAAATATTTACCTAATTTTGCAGCATCAAACTAAAATACTAAAACAGAATATGATCAACGTCGTATGTGTACACACCGCAATGGCCCTGGTTGAGCCGTTGACAAAGATTTTCCAGGAATACCTTCCTGAAGTGAACTTAAACCATATTGCTGACTCTTCCTTAATAAAAGAGGTAATAGCCAACAATCATGTGACTAACGCCGTGCGCCGCAGACTCCTTTCTTATTATAATGGTGCTGCTGATGCCGGAGCCGATATAGTATTCAACACATGCTCGTCGGTTGGCGACATTGCTGATTATGGCAACCTTTATGCCCGTATTCCTATTTTCCGCATCGACCAGCCTATGGCTGCCGAGGCTGTACAGAACTACGACCGCATAGGAGTCATTTCCACTCTGCCGACAACACTCGACCCCACGTGCCGCCTGCTTCGGAACGAGGCACAAAAGGCTGGCCGCACAGTAACACTCGTTGAAGGTCTTGCCGATGGTGCTTTTGCTGCTGGTCAGAGTGGCGATGGTGAGACACATGACCGTCTGATAGCCGAAGCCGCACAGCGCATAGCATCAGAGGTTGATATGTTTGTGCTGGCCCAGGGCTCTATGGCCCGAATGGAGCAGCGCTTGTCTGATCTGACCGGCAAGCCAGTTCTCTCCAGTCCTGTCCTCGGCGTTAAAAGACTGCGTAAGTTTTTGAAAATTGATAATTGAGAATTGAAAATTGAGAATTGAAGCGTAAGAACATCATCCTGACCATGCTCGTTATCTTGGGTATGGTCACATTTCTTGACCGCATCAATATTAGTGTTGCCGGTTCAAGTATCATGCACGACCTGCAGTTATCCCCAGCCGACTGGGGATGGGTGCAGAGTGCTTTTATCCTGTCATATGGATTGTTGCAGATTCCTATGGGTGCCTTGGGCGACCGCTTTGGCCACCGCAAGATACTGGCAGGCATCGTACTATGGTGGTCTGCATTCACAGCATTCACAGGATTGGCAGGCGGTCTGGTGTCGTTGTTGGTAATCCGCTTTATGTTCGGTATTGGCGAGGCTGGTTCATCCCCCTGCTCCACGGGTGTCATTAGTCGTTGGTTTGAGAAAGGAGAAGTTGGAAAAGCCCAGGGATATGTCTGGGCAGCCTCTCGCATGGGCGGAGCCCTGACTCCGTTCGTAGTCATTCCTGTCATGATATCTGTAGGGTGGCGTGCAGCCTTCTACCTGCTTGGCGCTTTAGGCATAATATGGGCTGCCGTGTGGTACTGGTACTATAGAGACACGCCATCCTCCCTACCTCAAGAGGTGGAAAGGCAGGACAAACAGAAAACCTCTCCCAATTGGGGAAGGATGGTTGGGTCTCCTCAGTTCTGGCTCATCTGCGCCATGTATTTCTTCTATGCCTTCGGCTCGTGGTTCTTCTTCTCATGGTTCCCCACGTTTATGGAGCTGGGGCGCGGCTTCGACAAGACAGAACTGACGTATGCCGTGGCTGTTCCATTCATCATGAGTATGATTGGAAATATTGTCGGAGGACATTTAACCGATAAGCTCACGCAGCGCTATGGCATCAAGATAGGGCGTAAAGCCTTGGGCTCCACATCGCTTGCTGTATCGGCAGTATGCATGTTCCTTGCTGCTTTCATTCCTGGCAAGATGGCTGTATTTGTTTTCTTGTCGCTCTGCTTTGGCATCTTCGACCTTATGCTGCCGTCGGCATGGGCACTCTGCATCGACTTGGGTAAGCAACATGCAGGAACTCTCTCCGGTGCCATGAACACAGCTGGCAACATCGGCGGTTTCTGCTGCGGCATTCTCTTCGGTGAACTCGTACAGCAGTCGGGCAACTACAACCTGCCCCTCTACATGATTTCCGCTATGCTCATAATGAGCGCCGTGCTCTTTGCCTTCATCAATCCCGAGAAACCTATCCTTCAGGAAGAATGAGCCGGACGGTCTGAATAGTTTAACAGGTTTATCTTAGTTTTAAGTACACTTCACGCAAAGAGTCTTCGCCACCCACATTGCCAGGGAAGATGATATACGGAAAATAGTGAGTCATCACACATGGGACACTATTGATAATCTGTCCCAGAACACGTGCTGAAGACACTCCGAGTCCCTTTGTCAGAATATCGTGGCTGGTAATACCGCCCTTGCCTACAAGATATGATGGAGTGTAAGGCAATTGCCTGACGATGTTAACCAGGAAGTCGCTAACCTGTTGACCAAGGTGTTGCCGCTGATCTGCGTCATCAAGACGTATTTCCTGCCGGGAAGTATATACAACAGGTGTCAGTCCTTGGGCAACGACTTGTTGTATGATATCTTGAGTCTCTATCATAAGGGGATTAGCATCTTCAAGTATTCGCTGTACGTCAACTTCTACGGCACAAGTTCCCTCTGCCTGTAACAGGCATTCCAACTGTTGGGTGCTCTTCTTGACGTGTGAACCTACGATGAAGCACCCTACCCCATCTTGCTTGAGTATGGAACGGTCGAGCAGTTCTTGGTCGGCAATGCCGCTGATGTTTTTGGGAAGGGAGGATGATGAACGTATGACGACGGAATTGTAAGATGATAATTGAGAATTGAAAATGGAAGAACTGAAAGCTCTCAGTTCGTCATAGCTTTGTGCATTGACGATGATATAATCTTCGGGATTGGCACCTTTCTCGCGGATGTATTCGCTCAATACGCTGGTGTGGTATGCAAAGACATTGTCTCTGGCAAACTCCGTCTCGCTGACGGGTATTAGACGCTCACCGTCGCGCATATAGTGGATGCCGTCGATAGTGACGCGCCCCGCCTCGATAAATGCAGGGCAGAATGGTGTCTTTGGAGCCACATCAATGCCATGGCGTACGAGACATTCGCGCATCACATCGGTCTCCAAGGGGAAGTGGCCACGCAGACATGAGTCAGAGCGGCTGACGATGATCAGACTGTAGCCGAAGTCGCTATTCACCTTAACCACCATCTCCATAGCCTCGCGGGTTACTCTGGCTGCTTCATGGCGTGTCATAGCACGAGTGTTGGTGAGGATATAGAAGAAAGGCTCTGAATCTGTGAATCCCTTTCTCACGCTGTCCTCGTCCCATTTTGTAATAAGCAGACATCCGTGAACTGTCTGTATGCCTGTTGGATCGTCGTCAAGAACGACCATTTTCCATTTCTCATTCCTCATATTTCATTTCTCATTTAGCGTAGCGCAATGTGTTGCATCACACGTGCTTCGTCGGGTGTTGCCGGTTCACAGCCCATCATGCGTATCAGTGCCACCAGTCGCTCTACCAGTTCGGCATTGGTATGTGCGCGCTTGTCTGGTGCATAATAGAAGCTGTCTTCGAATCCTACTCGTACTGCAGAGGCTCCCATACCGATGGCACATGCCAGTATTGAGAAGTCTTTCATTGAGTCGTGTGTTACTCCCCACGAGCATCCTGGTTCCATAAGCGATGTAAGCATTGCGAGGTTTCTTCCTGTTGCCGAGAGGTTGCTCGAGTTACCTGGACCGACACAGAAATTATAGTGTAGGGGGCGCTTGAGGTATCCCTCGTCAGCCAGTCGGGTGGCGCATTCCACATGACTTAAGTCGAACAATTCCATCTCAGGCATAGTATTGGTTTCCTCCAGTCGCTTTGCCCAATATCGCAAATCGGGCATGGTGTTGATATACACCGTTTCACCGAAGTTGACACTTCCCATATTGAGTGATGCCACTTCCACCTCTGGTACGTCGAGCGACACGCAGCGTTCAGCCAGCGTCAGTGTTGAGAGTCCGCCTGTTGAACCTTGTACAATCATGTCAGTTTCCTTGCGGATTAGTCCTATGGTCTGGCGGAACACATCGAGGTCAAACGTGGGATTGCCCTGTAGGTCGCGGGTATGCAGATGCACCTCACAGGCGCCAGCCTTAAAACAGTTGATGGTGTCTTCTGCTATCTCCTCAGGAGTCAGCGGATTCTTACACTCTGCCGGTATCTCTTTTCCAACGTGGCAAACGGGAGCCACAGTAACAATAATCTTTCTCATACTTTGCTTTGTTTTAGTATTATTTTGCAGCAAAGGTACGAATTAGCAATAAGAAAACCAAAAAGAACAGCAATTTTCTTTTTGCAATTCAATTGTTTTTACTATCTTTGCCAAAGAATCATTACTAACCTCTTTACCATGCTAACTATGAGCATTAGGAAACAGATCATATTTTTGTTGGTACTGACAAGCGTTAACGCGACAGCACAGACACGTGAAGACTCAGTAAGTCTCAAAGTGGGATATTCCACCGGTGATACCAGGACTATGGCTGGTGCCGTAGAGAAAGTGACTCAAGAGAGAATGAACAAAGGACTCGTCAATTCATCTCTCGATGCACTCAGCGGACAGGCTGCTGGCGTTCAGGTACAGACCGGAGGCAATCAAGAAGCCATGCTCTCTGCTGTTCGGGTGCGTGGTACCACATCGCTTACAGGCGGCAACAATCCACTTGTTATAATAGATGGCGTCCAGTCAGACATCACCACGCTTTCTACCATCTATCCTGCCGACATCGAGAGTTTTACCATTCTGAAAGACGCTTCCGAGACTGCCCAATATGGTAGCCGAGGTGCAGCGGGCGTAATACAGGTGGCTACAAAGAAGGGCAGCGGCGAGCACTTCCATATTGCCTACGATGGACACATCGGAATAGAAGGAATCTACAAGAATCTCACAATGCTCAATGCAAGTCAGTTTCGTCAGTCGGCAGCGCGTCTCGGTATGAGTATTATCGACCATGGTTACGACACCGACTTTACCAAGTCACCCACTCGTACCGGATTCGTCCACAATCACCACATCGCTTTCGGCGGCGGTTCACCTTCAGCCAACTACCGTGCATCGATAGGTATTCAAGACCATCAAACGGTGATTCGCGAAAACCGTTTCCGCAATTACATCGCAAAACTCGACATCACCCAGTTGGCTTTCGACAACAGGCTGACTATCGACTTGGGCGTTTTCGGTTCTCTACAGAAAAACGACTACATTCCTTTCTCTCAGAAGTTGTTCTATTCGGCAGCGACATTCAATCCTACTTTTGCCGACGGACGCAATGCCGACGGTGGCTACGACCAGGTGACGGAGGCACTATGGATAAATAATCCCAACTCTCTGCTCGACATGAAAGACGACGACAATAATGCCCACTTCAATGTCCATCTCAAGGCTAAGGCAGATCTGGGCTATGGACTCTCGTTGAACGGCTTTGGCTCATATTCGTATAATGATGTTAATATGGGACACTACTACCCTACCTATGTATGGAGTCATGGAGAGGCTTATCGGCGTACTGCTAAGACAGAGGATCAACTGCTAAACATCTCGCTGAATTGGCATCACGACTTTGATGGTCAGCACCATCTCGACCTGCTTGCACTCATTGAAGAAGAGCACAACAAGCAGTCGGGATTCTATACCACGGTCAGTAACATGTCAACAGATGCATACGGCTACGACAATCTTTCTGCAGGAGCAACCAGACCATGGGATGGCACTAATTCATTCTACAACGATACCCACATGGAGTCGTTCCTCTTTCACGCACAATACGACTACCTAAAACGCTATATCCTCAACTTTACGGCACGTGCCGACGGATCGTCGAAAGTTGGTGCCAACAATCGATGGGGCTTCTTTCCGTCTGTCAGCGGAGCATGGATGATCAGCGACGAGTCGTGGATGAAACCGCTTGACTGGGTTAACAAGCTGAAGCTCCGCATAGGCTATGGCAAGAGTGGAAATCTGGGAGGTATCGACTCGTACCTCTCCAGGCAACTTATAATGCCCAATGGCATAGTCTCTGTGAACGGCACACCGGCGGTGACTCTAGGTATCATCCGAAACGCCAATCCCGACCTGCGCTGGGAGATAAAGCGCACGTTCAATGTAGGTCTTGATATGGCATTTTGGAACAACCGCATCGTGGTAACAGCCGACTTCTATATCTCTCGCACCTACGATATGCTCTACGACTACAGCGTTTCAGTGCCTCCCTTCACCTACGACCACCTTCTGGCCAATCTCGGCAAGATGCGTAACCACGGCTTTGAGTTTGGCTTTAGTATTACTCCACTGCGCACAAAGGATATGGAGTTTGATATCAACATGAACTGGACTTTCGAGCGCAACAAGCTCATTACGCTCGATGGCGACTACAATGGACAGCATCTGACAGCCCCCGCCATTAAGGGTATCAGTTCACTGTATGGAGCAGGATACCATGGAGCCAGCGATGTGTGTTTCCAAATCGTCGGACAGCAGTTGGGAGTATTCTACCTACCCCATTTCCTCGGATTCCGTGAGAATGAAAATGGCGGCAAGGAATATGTGGTCACAGAAGATAGCTACATCTGCGGCCAGGCCACACCAAAGGCATTGATGGGTTCAAACTTTGCTTTCCGCTATCGTCAGTGGGATATTACCGTTCAGATGAATGGCGCCTTTGGACATAAAATATTCAATGGCACATCGCTCTCATACATGAATATGCTCTCGCTGCCCAACTACAACGTGATGCAGGGAGCCCCTGAGATGAACATTCAGGATCAGCGCATAAGCGACTACTGGCTTGAGTCGGGCGACTATCTTAATATCGACTACGTCACCTTAGGCTGGAATGTTCCCATTCACTCCAAGTACGTAAGGAACCTTAGAGTGTCGTGTTCTGTCAACAACCTAGCCACCATCACCGGCTACTCTGGTCTTACTCCGATGATTAACTCCAGTGTCGTTGACTCAACACTCGGCGTTGACGACAAGCGCACCTACCCCGTATATCGCTCCTACTCTTTAGGTCTGAGCATACAGTTCTGATTTATTATCATAGCCCGCAGTAAAAATAGAAATAATATGAAACTACAATATCTTCTCCACACAAAAACATTGCGTTCTGCATATCGCAGTGTAGTCATGGCAACGGCAGCCTGTTTAGCATTCACCAGTTGCTCACTCGACGAGCATCCTCGCGACCAGATACCCGAAGAGGAAGCATACACCTCTTCTGCTGCTCTGTTCCGCAATACCGTTGCCACCTTATATAATTATGTAGGAGGTGCCAGCGACGGCCAGGGATTGCAGGGCACCTGCCGCGGAGTGTACGACCTGCAGACTTTCGGCTCCGACGAAGCCATGCTGCCTACCCGTGGCGGCGACTGGTATGACGGCGGTTTATGGCAGGCTATGTATAAACACTCTTGGTCGGCAGGTCACGACCTTCCCAAGAATGCCTGGGTCTATCTCTACACCGTCATTACGCTATGCAACCGCTCATTGGAAATTCTCGACAGCTACCGTCAGCTTGCTGGTTACAACTACGATGCATGGGCTGCCGAGGTACGCTCAATGCGAGCCATGTACTATTGGTATCTTATAGATCTTTTCGGCGATGTACCTCTGGTGCTGTCGTCTGATGTTGAGATGAACAAGGTTACCCGCACACCTCGTGCTGAGGTGTTTCGATTCTGTGTCAGCGAACTCGAAGAGTGCCGTAATCTCCTCTCTTTTGAAAACAGTGTTCATGAGGGCGACTACTACGGCCGCATCACTTATCCTGTTGCAGATTTCATATTGGCAAAACTAATGATCAACAGTTCGGTTTATACCGGTTCAACTGATGTGGAATCATACTATCGTAAGTGTATTGAATATTGTACTGATATTGAAGATCTTGGCTATTATCTTGAAGCAAATGTTGCAGATAATTTCATAGTCTATAACCAGCACTCCAATGAGAATATCTTTGTGATACCCATGGACAAGAATCTCTATTCCAACCAGATGCAATATCTCTATCGCTCATATCACTACCGCCATGCAGCTGCATACGGTTTTACGGGCGAGAACGGCTCCTGTGCCACTCTCAAGGCTTTGCAGGTGTTTGGCTATGATACGGATAATATTGACATTCGATTCTATGATACTTTCTATGCTGGTGAGGTTTATGATCTTAACTATGAAAAAGTACTCGACCGGACAGGCAGGCCTCTCGTATATTATCCCGACAAAGTGGAACTCGACCTCAGTGGCTCTCCTTACGTAGAGACTGCCGGAGCCCGCATGCACAAGTATCAGGTTGACAAGAATGCTCCCAAAGACGGAAAGTTGATGGATAACGACATAGTGCTGTTCCGCTTTGCCGATGTGCTGCTGATGCGTTCTGAAGCTAATCTGCGATTGGATAATATCAAGGATGCCCAGGAAGATTTTGACCGAGTGCGTAAGCGCTCACTGATGGATACTCGTCAGTGTACTCTCGACAATCTGCTCGACGAGCGGATGCTTGAACTCTGTTGGGAGGGATGGCGGCGCCAGGACATGATACGCTTTGGCAAATACAAGTCACTCTACAACGGTCCCGATGCAGTTGACGAGAGCGACGGACATACGGCATTATTCCCAATACCTGCCGATGTAAGGGCTCTCAACACTAATTTGACACAAAATCCAGGTTATTGAGGAAGTGACTTCACGAATTTCATTCCATGAAGTATTTGTCGCTGCCGCTTTAACATATACTTTGACGGATGGGCAGAGTTCATTTTTCGCGGATTGGGCAGCGAAATAGCTATCAGTGCACACTGTTCGCGAGTCAGTTTTGAGGCACGGGTGTTGAAGTGATGTTCAGCCACGGCATCAGCACCATATATGCCGTCGCCCATTTCTATGGAGTTCAGATATATCTCCATTATGCGCTGTTTGTCCCACATCACCTCAATAAGGACTGTGAAATACACCTCGAAGCCTTTTCGTATCCAGGAGCGCCCGGGCCATAGGAATACGTTCTTTGCAGTCTGCTGAGAGATGGTTGATGCTCCAAGCTTGCGTTTCTCGGGGTGAGTCATATTCCGCTTGGCAGCATTCTCTATTGCTTTATAGTCAAAACCGTTATGGTCAAGAAAATGTGCGTCTTCAGCAGCCATCACGGCTTTTGGCAGCGATGGTGATATTTCCTCCAGCGGCACCCATCTGTGATGGAGTTTCATTTTTTCGCCTGCCGACACCTGTTGGCTCAGACGAATAAACATCAGAGGAGTAAACCATACCGGTATGTAACGCAATATAGCAACAGAAAGGATAGTGGAAGCAAAGAATGCAACCACTATCCATATAAGAGTTTTCTTGATGAAAGCTACAATGCGCTTCACCTTTTGTTCTTCACTTTTTATTTTAGTTTGCCTGAGCCTGAGCGTCCTCAATCATCTTCTGAGAAGCGTACATGTAAACCTCTACACGACGGTTCTGCTGACGACCAGCCTTGGTAGAGTTGTCGGCAACGGGGTTAGAAGAACCCTGACCCTCAACGCTCTTAATCTGGCTTGAGCTGACGCCGCAAGACTTCAGATAGTTGTTCACGCTGTTTGCACGGCTTACTGACAGAGGCTGGTTGATAGCATCAGAACCAGTGTTGTCGGTATGTCCGATAATGGCAATATCCATGTCCTTGTTGTTGTTGAGCACCTGGGCAAACTGAGCCAGCGAGTTCTTTGCAGTGGCAGAGAGGTCAGCCTTGTTAGTGGCAAAGAGAATACCAGAGTCGAAAGTAACCTTGACGGCATCCAGACCGTTGGCATCAGTAACTGACTCTACCTGAGCGTTCTTCACAGCCTCGGCTTCAGCCTTAGCCTTGTCCATCTTCTTACCGATAATGGCACCTGCACCAGCACCAACAGCACCACCAACAGCAGCACCAATAGCAGTGTTACCGGCAATATGGCCGATGATACCACCCAAAACAGCACCGCCAGCAGCACCGATACCAGCACCCTTTTGCATGTTGTTACATGCACAAACCATTCCTACGCAGAGGAGTAGAGAAATAATCTTTGTCTTCATAATTTGTTTATTTTAAAGTGAAACATTTCAAAATCTGGGGGCAAAGATACAAATTAATTCATAATTCGTAATGCATAATTCATAATTTTTATGTAATTTTGTGCCCAAATTTAATATATCGATAAAAAATCATGGCAAAAGAATTAAAAGATTTAACAAAAAGGGCTGATAATTACAGCCAATGGTATAACGACCTTGTCGTGAAAGCCGACCTTGCCGAACAGTCGGCTGTTCGCGGCTGTATGGTTATCAAGCCTTATGGCTACGCAATTTGGGAGAAGATGCAGCACGAGCTTGACCGTATGTTCAAGGAGACTGGTGCCCAGAATGCCTATTTCCCCCTCCTTATTCCAAAATCTTTCCTGTCGAGAGAGGCAGAGCACGTAGAGGGTTTTGCCAAGGAGTGCGCTGTTGTCACTCACTATCGTCTGCGTGCCAAGGACGACAAGAGCGGTGTCGAGGTTGATCCGTCGGCCAAGCTCGAGGAAGAACTCATCGTGCGTCCTACCTCAGAGACTATTATCTGGAATACATATAAGAATTGGATTCACTCTTGGCGCGATCTGCCCCTGATGTGCAATCAGTGGTGCAATGTTATGCGTTGGGAGATGCGCACCCGCCCGTTCCTTCGCACATCAGAATTCTTGTGGCAGGAGGGCCATACAGCCCACGCTACCAAGGAGGAGGCAGAAGAGGAAGCAAAGAAGATGCTTCACGTCTATGCCAAGTTTGCCGAGGAGTGGATGGCTGTTCCCGTCTTGCAGGGTGTGAAGAGTGAGACCGAGCGCTTTGCCGGTGCTCTGGATACCTACACCATCGAGGCTATGATGCAGGACGGCAAGGCTCTGCAGAGTGGTACTTCTCACTTCCTGGGCCAGAATTTCGCCAAGGCTTTCGAGGTTACATATCTTAATAAGGAGAACAAGCCCGAATATGTATGGGCCACATCATGGGGTGTTTCTACCCGTCTTATCGGCGCACTCATTATGACTCACTCTGACGACAACGGTCTTGTATTGCCTCCGCGTCTGGCTCCTATTCAGGTTGTTATCATTCCTATTGCCACCAAGCCCGAACAGATGGAGCAGGTCAACAAGGAGGTACAGCCAATCATTGAGGAACTTCGCTCGAAGGGCATCAGCGTCAAGTTCGACGATGCCGACAACAAGCGTCCTGGCTTCAAGTTTGCCGACTACGAGCT
>CAMHLV010000057.1 GCA_946186115.1 uncultured Prevotella sp.
CAAATGTATAAATTAGTCGCTTGATGAATGAATATTCACTTGCGAAAGTTCAGTAAAGGAAGATCCCAAACCGGAACTTGCCCCCATCAGCTTTACCCAACATGCAGATCCTGTCTTTTCCAGTGCTGTACCTTCTGGTGCAACACTTTTGTTCCCCAACGGTCTTCGTGTCCACTTCGGCAGTGGTACTGAGGACGTGTTGCGTGATTTGTTGGACAAAAGCCTTGTGAGCCATGTTCTGCCTGAATGATACGATGCGCTACTACCTATGCCCTGGGAGGACTGACATGCGCAAAGGCATCAGCTCTCTCTGCGGCGTGGTGCATGAGAAGATGAGAAGTGATGTGCGTAATGGTGACGTATTCATCTTCATCGGCTCAAGTCGTAAGCTGATGAAGCTGCTTCATGCAGAGGACGGCGGTATGGTGATGTACGTCAAGCGCCTGGAGGCAGGTCGCTTCAAACTGCCTGAGTATAATGAGGACACGAAGAGCTACCCGATGGAGTGGCGTGATTTGGTCGTGATGGTGGAGGGCATACGGGAGTCTCCGGACCACCGGCTCAGGCGTCTTCGCGCCCAGCGGAGGGAGTATGTCGTATAGTCTGGGTCTGTTACACACATATTACTGATTATTAGTGTTTTATAGCACTATATATTCTTTGTTCTCAATTGCTTTTAGTACCTTTGCACCATATTTAAAAGGTACGGACAATGGAAGAAAGAGACATACTTTTAAAAACCATAGAGTCGCTTAACGCCTCTATCCGGACATTGTCCGAGAATCACAGGAAAGAAGTGGACTCCCTCAATGCCCGCATCAAGGAGCTGACGGCACAGGTCGCATGGCTGAACCGTCAGCTCTTCGGGCGCAAGTCGGAAAAGCTCCCCATTATCGATCCCAACTATCCTGACCTTTTCGCCGGCATGCTCCCTGAGAATGCGCAGCAGATAGCAGATGCTCATGACGAAGCTGTAGAGAAGATCGTCAAGACTAAAGAAGAACGTCGTCAGGAGAAGAAGAACCGTATCATGATGGAGGACCTGCCGGTACTGGAACAGGTAATCCTCACACCGGACAATCTTGACAAGGATCTCTATAAGAAGATTGGCCAGGAGGTGACCCGCATCGTGGAGCACAAGCCCGGCCAGCTTTATATCAAGGAGATCATCCGCGAGAAGTGGGGGCTGAAGGACAATACCGCTGCTGCTCCCAAGGGAATGAGCGGCGTGCTGATTGCCCCCATGCCCCTGCTGCCCATCTACAAGGGCATCGCCGGTGCCAGCCTGCTGGCAGAGATACTGCTCCAGAAGTACGAGTACCATATGCCATACTACCGTCAGATCAAGCAGTACAGGCATCTTGGCATGAAAGGTCTTACGGAAAGCACCGTGGACGGCTGGTTCAAGCAGACTATGGAACTGCTCAGGCCACTTTATGAAGTGCTCAAGGCAGAGGTGATGAAATCCGACTATGTGCAGGCAGATGAGACCACCACGCCTGTCATGAACAAGGAAACCCACAAGGCTGCGAAGGAATACCTCTGGATGGTGCGGGCAGTGATGGAGCGTCTGGTGCTCTTCCATTACGACCAGGGCTCCAGGGCTGGAGCGGTGATAGAGGCACTGGCAAACAGATTTAGCTTCAAGGGATACCTACAATGTGACGGTTTTGCGGGCTATGAGACGGCCTTCAAGACAAATCCAGGCGTGCTCCTGGTGAACTGTATGGTGCATATCCGCCGCAACTTCGAGCAGGCACTCGATGAGAACCGCCAGATGGCAGAGCATGGTTTAAAGGAGATACAGCACCTCTACAAAATAGAGCACATGTGCGATGACGCCCAGATGTCCTTTGACGAACGCAAGGCAAAGAGACAGGAGCTGTCCAAGCCTATCATGGAGGCCCTGAAGCTGTGGATGGAGACTGAAGGGCTGAAATACAGCGAGAACTCACTGATCGGCAAGGCCATCACCTATGCATATACCCGCTGGGACAACATGATGCGCTATCTGGAGGACGGCAGGCTACTGCTGGACAACTATCTTGCCGAGAACGAGATACGCCCCATCACACTCGGACGAAAGAACTATCTCTTCTGCGGCAACCACGACGCAGCACAGAACATGGCAGTAGTCTGCTCACTATTGGCTACATGCAGGAACCACGATGTCAATCCGAGAGACTATCTGAATGATGTCATCAGCCAGATGCCATATCATACAAAAGCATCATATGAGGAACTCCTGCAACTGCTACCACATAAGTGGAAACTCACACATCCGGAATCTGTCATGACTAAGACGGCATGATATAGGTATCACATCTAGGTACAAGAAAAATACAACAGCAGCTACAACAGATGAAGTTATAGCTGCTGTTGTTATAATATATAGGTATTACTACCTGTAGTTTATCGAATGCTTACGTTAATCATGCTAATCGGCTGAGCATCTCGATGAGTACCCGCCAGATGTCCTCGATGGTGCTGAGTTCCACACGCTCACTGGTGGAGTGGGGCTCCACGATTCGGGGACCGATGCTGGCTATCTCAATGCCGGGATACTTCTGAACGAAGAAACCGGCCTCCAGCACGAAGTGCATAGCCACCATGCGGGGACGCCAGCCCAGTACATCGTTGAACACGTCGGATGTCATGCGCAGAAAGTCAGACTGCTGGTTTTCCGCCCATGCCGGAGCCGACATGATGAGTTCTGAAGTTGCTCCGAATTTGGCAAAGGTCGCTGCAATGTCGTTGGCCAGTGCTGTCATGTCGGCATCGACGAAGCTACGGGTATGGGTGGAAACAAATAGGTTGTCGTCTTCAGTGCTGATACGTCCGACATTGTTCGAGGTCTCTACGGTGTCTTTCATCACTTCGCTCATCTTCACGACACCCTGCGGCGTTTGTTCCAGACATGACATCAGTGCCTCGAAGGCCTCGCGGTTGATGATGGTGTCCTGAGGCTGGCATTTCGTGATGGTGCAGTGGATACCTGGGTCGTTGGCTCCATATTCATCGCGCAGCCATTCGTTCATCGTTTCCTGTTGCGACTTGACAAATTCTGCAGCCTCGCCAGATGGAACACAGACCACGATGTCGGCTTTTGACGCGATGGAGGCGTTGGCTTCACCGATGTTGATGCTGGCCACATCGAAGTCGTATTCGTTGTAGATGGCAGCAAGAATGGCCCAAGCTGGTATCACAGCACTGCAGCGTCCCTTGTTGATGTCAACTCCTGAATGACCGCCCAATCCGCCATCTATGCTGATGTGGTACCAGCGGTGCTTTCCGCCTGGGGCAGGCTGTCGTTCGATGGGGATGCGGTGAAACTGCAGAGTGGCTCCTGCGGCACCTGTAGTGATGGTGTCGTAGTCCTCGGAGTCGAGATTAATCACTTTTCGCCCTTTTAGGAAGTCGGGTGACAGGTTGGCAGCTCCCGACATGCCGTCCTCCTCGTTGGTGGTTGTGATGACCTCCAACGGTCCATGGACTATGCTGTCGTCGGCCAGCACGGCTAAGGCCATAGACAGGCCGATGCCGTTGTCGGCTCCTAATGATGTGCCACGGGCTTTCATCCAGCCATTTTCCGTGTAGGCTTCAATGGGCATGCTCAGCGGGTCGCTCATGCCGACGCATACCATATCCATGTGGTTCAGCAGCACGATGGGCGTGGCCTGTTCGTGGCCAGGGGTAGCTGCTTTGCGGATGACGACGCAGTTCTGGGCGTCACGCTGGTATTCGAGGTGTAGCTTTTCGGCATATTGACACAGGAAATCAGCCACGCGCTCCTCGTGATGCGAAGGACGGGGAATGGCGTTCAGTTGTCGGAAGATGCTGAATACAGCCTCTGTTGATGGTGCTTGTCTCATACTTTATATGTTTGGCGTTTCCCACTTCTTGGTTTCTGTGCAGTTCACCTTGACGGTCTGTCCACCGGCAGAGAGTACGAACTCGCCCTCCTCTAATACCCATTTCCCGTCATAACCTACAAAGGCCAGGTCGTTAGCGGGCAGCTGGAAGGTTACCGTCTGCTGTTCGCCAGGTTGCAACTCGATTTTCTGGAATGCGCGCAATCTGCGACTGTCGGGAGTCAGCGAAGCGACGAGGTCACTGCTATACAGCAGAATGCTCTCCTTGCCAACTCGGTTGCCGGTATTCTTCACGTCGATGCTGACGGTCAGCATGTCGTCGGCCTTGAAACTGCTCTTATCCACGCGGATGTTGCTGTATGCAAAGGTGGTGTAGCTCAAGCCATAGCCAAAAGGCCACTGCTGCGTCACCTTGGCATCGTAGTCGTAGGCGCCGGCCATAGTGCTCACCTGTTCGCTGACCTTGTAGTCATACGTGATAAGCGAGTTGATTTCCTTAGGATAGGTATAGGGCATCTTAGCCGAGAAGTTGGCATCGCCGCAGAGCAGGTTTGCCAGTGCATCGGCACCGTAGCTGCTTGGCAGCAGAATATCGACGACGGCCTTGGCCAGCGGTTCGATGTCTGCCAGCAGTCGCGGACGACCCTCGTTGAGGATGAGGATAACGGGCTTGCCAGTCTTGGCCAAAGCCTTTACGAGGTTACGCTGGTTTTCTGACAGCCACAGGTCTGTCAGGTTGCCAGGGGTCTCAGTATAGGAGTTCTCACCGATGCATGCTATGATAACATCTGCGTTGGCAGCGGCAGCCACAGCCTTATCAATCTGCGGCTCGTTCTCCTCCCAGTATTTTCCTTTTTCATTGTAGGTGACGCCCTGTTCCAATACGATGTTCTCGCTGCCGTATTTATTGCACAGTGCCTCATAGATGGTGTTGTAAGGTGCTGCCAAGTCTTCGGCATTCGAGCCCTGCCATGTATAGCTCCATCCGCCGTTGAGGCAGCGCATCTGGTTGGCGTTAGGACCGGTGAGCAGAATCTTCTTTCCCTTGGCAAGTGGCAGGATTCCTTCTTCATTCTTCAGCAGCACTTCCGACTCCTCGGCAGCCTGCAGGGCTTTGGCGGCAAATTCCTGAGAACCAAACAGCTTGAAGTTCTTGCCCCCAGTGTTGGGCTTTTCAAAGAGTCCGAGACGGTATTTTACTCGCAGGATGCGGCGTACGGCATCGTCGATGCGTGCCTGGCTGACCTTGCCTTCCTCCACCAGTTCCTTTAACAGGATGCAGAAGTCCACGCTATACGGGTCCATTGACATGTCGATGCCGGCATTGATAGCTATGCGGATGGCGTCCTTCTTGTCCTTGGCCACTTTTTCACGGGTGAAGAGATTGTTGATGTCGGCCCAGTCGGTCACCAGCATGCCGTCCCACTGCAGGTCTTCCTTCAGCCACTGTGTCAGAAATTCATAGCTTGCATGGACGGGCATGCCGTTGATGCTCGCCGAGTTAACCATCATAGTTAGTGCTCCGGCTTGGGCGGCAGCCTTGAAGGGGGCAAAATACTTCTCGCGCAGCATCTGCGGCGACACGTAGGCTGGTGTGCGGTCCTTGCCCGAGAAGGGCGCTCCATAGGCCATATAATGCTTCACTGACGTGGCTACGTGATACTGGTCGATGTGGTTGGCGTCGTTGCCCTGGTAGCCCCTGACGGCAGCCTCTACCATTCGGCTGTTCACTACGGCATCCTCACCATAGCTCTCCCAGACGCGTGGCCACCGTGGATCTCTACTCAGGTCGATAGTGGGGTTATACACCCACGGACAGTTGGCGGCACGGCTTTCATAGGCCGTCACCTCTGCTCCGATTCTTGCCAGTTCGGTATTGAACGAGGCTGCGATGTTAATGGGCTGGGGGAACAAGGTGCCGCCTTGTACATAGGTTACACCGTGGTTGTGGTCGAGACCGTAGATGTCGGGGATGCCGATGTACTTCATCGACAGCTTTTGTATGAGCGTAATCCACTGCTGCCACTGTTCGACACTTGGGGCACGTGTGCCTGGGGCATTCAGGATGGAACCGACCTTCCATTTCGAAATCAGCGTGTCGAGCATCATTTCGTTCAGTTTCCACACCCGTTTCGTTTCGCCTTTATAGATATCTACGGGATAGTTGCCCAACTTTTCGATGATTTCAGCATCCGACATCTTCAGCAGCGCTTCCGTGTCAGAATCAGGACGTCCGTATTGCTGCATTACGGAGCGAACCTTATCACGGTCAACCTGAGCATTCTCGACAGCCATCTTGCCCATAACGTCAAGGTTGAGTTCCAGCATCTGGCCGATTTTCTCGTCCAGAGTCATCTTCGACAGGGTCTTTTCAATCTTTGCCTCCAATGCCGCATCGCGGGGAATGGCAGGCTTCCTGTTTTGTGCGGTGATGGTGCACATGCAGACCATCACGAGTAATGATACCGTTAGTTTTCTCATATTAAAGATTTAGTAAGTTATTGTTGTTTTTTCGTAAGTATTGACACGTACCTTGTGATCGCCGACATAGAGCCATCCTTCACCCTCGGTGGCATGCACTTTTACCTGATGGTGATCCATATAGACATGGATCATTCCATGCGGTGTCGGGACGTCGCCTTCCATCCAGTCGAGGTCGCCCAGCATGGGACGTACCTCAAACTCCTCGTAACCAGGCTTTACGGGCTTTACGCCTAAGTAATACTTCCCTAACAGATAGACTGGTGATGCTCCCCAGGCGTGGCAAAGTGACTTGCCGTAGGGACGGCCGTACATTGCAAGATGCTGGGTGCCTTTTTCTGATGGCACATATTTCTCCCAGAATGAAGTTGCTCCTTCTTGCAGCATACCTCCCCAGTAGTCGCGTATCTCCTGTAAGACTTGTGACTGCATTCCTGCCATACAAAGGGCTTCCAATTCGTAGAAGCGCATGTAAGGAGTGGTGATTGGTGGAATGTCGGGATTGAGTATGACGCTTTGCATGATTTGCTTCTGCTCCTCGTCGTCGCTAAGGCCGTAGAGGATGGCAAACATATTGGGGAATTTGGTGACTTGCCTGTTCATCACGCCGTCCTCGATGGCATGGAGGTAAGCGTGCTGATGGTTGTCCCAGTAGGTGGCTTTGATGCGCTGGCGCAGGGTGTTGGCCAGGGAGGCATAGTCGGGGGACGTTGCGGCGAAGCCGCAACCTACGGGAACAAAAGTGGAGCCGCAACCTACGGGAACAAAAGTGGAGCTACAACCTGTGGGACCAAAAGTGGAGCTACAACCTGTGGGACCAAAAGTGGAGCCAGAATCGGTGGAGCCAGAATCGGCGGAGCCGCAACCTACGGAATGGGAGAGGAGGGATTGGCAGCGGTCCATGGTCTCCAATGCTTTGCACAGCAGTATCTGCTCGAAGCACAGCGTGCCGCGCTTGTGCATCGGGAAGTCCACCCAGTCAACGAAGATCCAGTCGTCGGGCTGGCCCTCGGCCATTCCTTCGCTATTGGTACGTCCGAGCACATAGTCCATGAGCGTCACCATGCGAGGCCACATCTCACGGACAAAAGCTGCATCTCCTGTGTATTCGTAGTAGTCGAGAATGGATTTGAACCAGTAGAATGTGTAATCCATGATGGTATTGACGTGAGCTGTCACGGGATCTTTGCCACGCAGCTGGCGGATGGTGCGCTTGACGCATTCTGTGTCGAAACGCAGATAGTAGTTCATGAGGTATGACTGGATGGCGTCGCCCGACCACGTCCAGCGGTCGCGCTTGATGCCGTCCATGAAGAACTCTCGCGTGGTGAGGTCCATGGTATAAGCTCCTATCTGCCAGATGTCGTTCAGCAGGTTGTCAGAGCAGCGGAAGGAACCACTTCGACTGAGGTCGTGTGAACTATATTCATAGTCCATTAGCATATCGCTGTAAGTAGTGCCTGGCTCTTTTTCGATATAAACGTATCGGAAGGCTTTGGAGGATGCGACAATATCACGGCATATAGGACTGCTAAGCACGTCAATGGTTTCGCAATATTCCTTGTCTAATGCCTCTTCGCGGCTTTCGCCATAGTAAATATGTATAATGCCTTGCAGACAAGCTATTTTCAGATAGCCAAAAGTCTCTTTGCCAAAGTCGTAGAGAGAACTGTTTGTTGTGATGGTATCGCAACAAACCGGACGGCGCTCCTCACGCTCCAAATGGTAGGAAGAGGGTGGGGTGTCTGGACTGTCGAAATGCCAAGAGGCAGCAGGTACATATATGCCTGAGCCATGAGCAATACCATTCTCGTCAATCCATAGTTTATCTTCGTAGGTTGCCAGCCAAGTGGAGTCAGTATTGATGGTGTCGCCCTGTATGAACAATGCGGGAGGAGTAGCCTGGTTCCACACCTTCAAGTTCAGTTTGTGCTCACCCTTCGGAATAACATATGTGTTGCTTGGAAATTGCAGCTTCCCGTCAATGGCGAAGTTGTACTGTCCTTCGCACATTATAGTGATAGACTCTTCACGGTCAAGCACAAATGCTTTAGAGAATTCCACCGTTACATAGTGTGAGTCCTGTTTCCAGAATGGTGGGAACATCGCACCTCGTTCCGTACGTCGGTTGTTAAAGATATTACCCAGCCATATTTCGAAATCGCCAGGATACCATATCCATGTGGCTTTATTCTGTCTTTCCGGCATTTTTCTTTATGTTTTCGTTAACTTGCGGTCCGTTGTTCTCCCATATATTGTTAGGTCCATTGGCATTCTTGAGGAATTTCTCAGTGGGAGTCCAGTTGTCGCGTAGGGTTATGTTGCTACTTCCTTCATCAGTATAGAGGTAGAACCAGTGATTGGGATCGTGGACGTAGCTTGGAGTAGCGATGTCGCGTATTACGTTTTCGCTGATGACAGTGCCAGGTTGGTTGCCCAAAGTGTAAATGCCAGCACAATCGTACATGTGATTAGCGTAGTTGTAAATAAGGTTTGCATGGATTATGTTGTCTTTCATGCATGTCAAATCACGATTCCATCCCCAACCGACAGAAATACCTGTATAACTGACGTCATGGATAGTGTTGTGGTCGATGGTGATTTCTGAAACATACCCTGCACATATTGCCACACATCCCCAGTCCTCGTTTGTAACATCGACAAATTCTGACTGTTTGATAGTCTGTTTAGTACAAACTTCCCTGAAGTCGGAGGGCTGATAGGGTAGGTGTGTCTCTAAACCCTCAGGAGAGAAAGAACCACAGACAAATCCGTTCATTGCTATGTCTGAAAAAGTACAGTGTGATACCATTCCTCCACGACAGCCGACGACGTAGTCCAGACCGGAGCCTCCCAAATGTTCAAAGCGGCAATCGTCGAAATTGACATCATTAGCATAGCGCAGCGTTACGGCAGCATCTGCACGTCCCAGCCAGCCCTGATTGTCGAGTTTATGGTTGTTCGGACGGTCAATCTGTGGGCGCAGCTTGTAAGCCTCGGTTAAATACATACCAGCCTGCAGAGGCACGTGTCCTTTTTCGCTGGGGCGCATCCATGTGGTATGGCTGAACGTCACACCCTTGATGGTGATGTCGCTGACAGGATGCTCTGCCGTTCCGATGACCTCAATCAGCGTCTCCAGCACAGGCACCACCGCTGTCCATTTCTCATTTCCCATTTCCCGTCTTTCATCAGTTCGTGGAGCATAATAAATTCTATGCTCACGTATGTCATGATACCATTCGCCAGGTTCGTCAAGCAGTTCCTTTGCATTGGTCAGATAGAATGGCGAGGGATGTCCTGTGTTGGGTGTCATAGGTGATGGCCAAGGATGATCAAACTGAAGTTTGGCTTCTGGTGAATGAAAGGTGACAGCAGCAGAGTCGCCCTGAATATCAATATTCTTAATGCGAAGGTTGCTGGTGCACCACATTTCATGCAGCACCATCTCGGCGTATGGGGCTTTGACGATTTTCTCTACTGCGGTCTTTGGCACCCACAATATCTGGTTTTTCTTGTCGTAGGTCCTGATGCGATGCATTTGTTCGAAGTCACTAACATCGCGAGCCCGAACAGCTTTCTTGCCATTAATCCACATTTGGCGGAAGTCTATGGGACGTCCGTTAAAGTCGGGAACATCAGCAACCAACAACTTGCCTCGCTTCTTCCAGCCTGTGATATGTATTCCACCGCTTATGATGGCATTATCACCCTCTATGGTAAGTCCACTGTCTTCTGGTCGCAGACGCAATGGCTCATATAAATGATAGGTGCCGGCACTGAGGTGGATAGTAACTCTTTCTGACTGTTGTAGCCGTCTGATTTCCCGCGCCTTACGTATGGCATCTGACAGCGAGGAATCTGGTGTTACGTATATGTCAGCAGCTTGCATTTGCAGACTGCTGACAATACATATTAATAGGAGTATTCTTTTCATAGAAAGGATTTATCCGCAGAAAAACAGGACTACGATTTGTGCGGTGAAGATTCTTAGGAACATGGCGAGAGGATATACGGTAGAGTATCCTAATGCAGGAGCTTCTTTCGAACATACACTATTGGCATAGGCGAGGGCAGGGGGGTCTGTATAGGTACCGGCTATCATACCCATGATAGTGAAGTAGTTGAATTTATACCGTATGCGGGCTATTGGACCAACGATAAGAATAGGTATGACAGTAATAAGGAAACCTGTAAGGACGTAAAGAAGACCATCTCCATCGATAACAGTATCGAAGAATCCTGCTCCTGCTTTTATGCCAACCGATGCCAAGAAGAGAACAAGTCCGATTTCACGAAGCATCATGTTGGCTGATGTCGTTGTGTATGTCACCAGATGAATTTTGTATCCATAGCGACCTATCAGAATAGCTATAATCAGCGGACCGCCGGCAATACCAAGTTTCATGGGTACGGGCATTCCCGGTATGGCAATAGGCAGTGAGCCGAAGATGATACCCAAGATGATACCTACGAAAATGGTTGCAATGTTTGGCGCATTAAGACGTCTGATACTATTTCCCATCTTGTTGGCCACACGGTCAACGGCATCCTCCGGACCTACCACCATTATTTTGTCGCCTACTTGTAGAGGCAGACCGGCAGAGGCGAACAGGTCCATTCCGTGACGTGTCAGTCGAGTAACGTTTACACCGTGAACACTTGAGAAATGCATTGAGGCAAGTGTCTTTCCGTTGATATTGGGGTTGGTAATGAGAATACGCTTCGAAACCAACGGCTGATCCTGCTGTTCAAAGTCAATATCTATCTTGGGACCGATGAATGCTGTTATGGCCTCTTGGTCGGCTTCGGCACATACGATAAGCATTTGGTCGCCGACATGGAACAAGGTATCGCGATTGGGAATACATAGTTCTCCATCGTGTACAAGTCTGGAAACAACAAAATCGCGATTTAGGAAATCGTGAACTTGCAGCAAGGTTTTTCCTTCCAGGTATTTATTCGACACCTCAAGATGCATCTTATATGGCTTTTTGTTGGCGGAAGTCTCCTCCATGGCTTTAAGACGGGCCTCTTCTTTCTCAAGCCGTACGTTGCAGATGTATCTTATTAAAATGGTTGCACCGATAATGCCAAGAACACCAAGTGGGTAGGAACAAGCGTATGCAGAAGCTATCTGTGGAGCGTTCTGTCCAAATACTGTTCCAAGGGCTTCGTTGGCGGCACCAAGTCCAGGAGTGTTTGTAACAGCACCATAAAGAGTTCCAACCATCATGGGAAGTGATGAATTATCGGAAGTGTCGAAGAAGATAAAATAGCAGGCAAACATCACAAGTATATTCAATAATATGCCTATGGCTGCTAAACCATTCAACTTAATACCCGCTTTACCGAAACTCTCGAAGAAGCCTGGTCCTACCTGCATGCCAATCATGAATACAAATAAGATAAGGCCGAAATCTTGTACGAATGTAAGAATCGGTGTTGGTGCTGTAAAACCAATGTGCCCAGCCACGATTCCGGCAAACAGTACGAATGTTACTCCTAAAGAGATGCCACCGACCTTGATTTTCCCTAGATACACACCCACAGCAATGACTATGGCATAAAGAAGAGCTATGTGTGCCACGGAATCAGTCGCTGTGAACAAGTCATTTAACCATTGAAACGAATCCATAATACATTAATATATAATTTCTGTGCAAAGGTACGAAGAATTTTTGCAACTTACGTTTTGGAAAAACAATAATTTGCATAAAGACAAAATATTTATTAAAATGTTCGTCAATTAAGAAATAATTAGTTACCTTTGTAGGCTGTAACTTAAAACAACTTATATAATAATATAAATACATATTTAATCTATGGCTAACAAAGAAAAACTCTTCAGCGAGTTTCAGGCGCCCACCACTCAAGAGTGGCTGGACAAGATTGAAGTGGACCTGAAAGGGGCCGACTTCCAGAAACGACTCGTATGGAGAACCAATGAAGGCTTTAATGTGCAGCCTTTCTATCGTCGGGAAGACCTGGCGAACCTGAAAACACCTGATGCCCTGCCGGGCGAGTTCCCGTTTGTACGCGGCAACAAGAAGGACTCTAACGAGTGGTATGTCCGCCAGAATCTGGCAGTCAGCAATCCTCAAGAAGCCAATGCCAAGGCCCTTGACATTCTGAACAAGGGTATTAACTCGCTTGGCTTCCGCATACCCAAAGACTTGGTGACGGCAGAGGCTATTGATGCTTTGCTCGAGGGTATCTACTGTGAGGTCGTTGATCTCAACTTCCGCACATGTCCCTGCCATGCGCTTAAACTGGCTGAGATAGTTGATGCCTACTTTACCAAGAAAGGCTTCGACAAGGAGAAGCTGTCGTTCACGGTAGGCTTCGACCCCATCGAGAACTTGCTGACCAAGGGTAAGGACGTTACACCGCGTCTGGCTGACGGTCCGAAGATCGTGGAGCTGCTGAAGGCTTATCCGAAGGCTCACGTCATGACAGTACATACCGAGACCCTGAACAATGCCGGTGCCTATATCGTTCAAGAACTGGGCTATGCTTTGGCTTGGGGTAATGAGTACCTGCAGCAACTGGTGGATGCCGGCGTTGACGTTGACCTCGCTGCCCGTCAGATGAAGTTCTATATGGGTGTCTCCGAGAACTACTTCATGGAGATTGCCAAGTTCCGTGCCGCCCGCCTGCTGTGGGCTCAGATCGTGAAGCAGTACGAGCCGAAGTGCGACTGTGCCTGCAAGATGACCATCAACGCCACTACATCGACGTATAACCAGACGGTGTTCGACTCTTACGTCAACCTGTTGCGCTCTCAGACCGAGGCCATGAGTGCTGCATTAGGTGGTGTTCACTCGATGGTGGTCACTCCGTTTGATGTTACTTACGAGAAGCCGACAGACTTCTCAGAGCGTATTGCCCGCAACCAGCAGCTGCTGATTAAGGAAGAGGCACACTTCGACCGCATCGTAGATCCTTCAGCTGGTTCTTATTACATCGAGCATCTGACTGATGCTTTGGCCACTGAGGCTTGGAAGATATTCCTGAAGATTGAGGATGAAGGTGGCTTCCTGGAGGCTTGTAAGAAGGGTATTGTTCAGGACGACATCAATGCCACCAATGTGAAGCGTCATGGCGATGCTGCCAAGCGCAAGGAGTTCCTGCTGGGTACTAACCAGTTCCCCAACTTCACCGAGAAGAGCGAGGGCAAGCGTCCTGTGGCAGCTGGCTGCTGCCAAAAATCGGAGAACTCGGATTGTTCTGAGAACTCTGAGATAAAGGCGATTAAGACCACCCGTCTGGCTGCTGACTTCGAGGACCTGCGCATCCACACCGAGGAGACGAAGGTGCCTACTGCATTCATGCTGACCATCGGCAACCTGGCTATGCGTCAGGCCCGTGCCCAGTTCTCTTGCAACTTCCTTGCTTGTGCTGGCTATAAGGTCATCGATAACCTCGGCTTCAAGACCGTCGAGGAGGGTGTCGATGCTGCTTTGGAGGCCAAGGCCGACATCGTAGTGATTTGTTCTTCCGACGATGAGTATGCTGAGTATGCCATCCCTGCTTTCAAATATCTGAACGGCCGCGCCATGTTTGTTGTAGCTGGTGCTCCTGCCTGCATGGAGGATTTGAAGGCTGCTGGCATCGAGAACTTCATTCACGTTCGCTGCAATGTGCTTGAGACCCTTAAAGAGTATAATGCTAAGTTAGGAATTTAGTTTAATTTACGATTTCACTATTTACTATTTACGATTTATTTTCGATTTAGCTATTTAGATATTTATGGACAAGAACGATTTGCGTGAGAGGATGACTGGTTTTGCAGTCAGAATCGTCAAGATGGTCGATGCGATGCCTTCAACGGTTTCGGGTATGGCCATTGCACGCCAGATCGTCCGCTCAGGAACGTCTCCTTCTGCTAACTACAGGGCAGCATGCCTTGCTAAGTCGGACAGGGATTTCATAAATAAGCTGAAAATGGTCGAAGAGGAACTTGACGAGACTTGTCATTGGCTTGACATTATAATGCGTAGCCAGATGATGAAGGAATCGCGCCTGCAGCCTCTGCATCAGGAATGTTCTGAATTGCTGAATATCATTGCCAAGTCCATAGTGACGACAAAGACAAGAATGAATGCAGAAGTAATGGCCAAATCGAACAAATCGTAAATGAAAGAAAATAGCAAAATCAAATAAATAGTAAATAAATAGTAAATAGTAAATCGTCAAATAGTAAATAACAAAGATGAGAAAACAATTCAAAAATATCGATATCTATGCAGGCATCAAGGCTCAGGATGGTGCCAAGTGGATTAAAGATAATGGTATCGTAGCAGACTGGAAGACCCCCGAGCACATCGAGGTTCGTCCTGTTTATACAAAAGAAGACCTGGAGGGCATGGAGCACCTCGACTTCACAGCCGGTATTCCTCCCTATCTCCGTGGTCCGTATTCGATGATGTATCCGTTCCGTCCGTGGACCATCCGTCAGTATGCCGGATTCTCTACTGCCGAGGAGTCGAATGCATTCTATCGTCGTAACCTGGCTTCTGGTCAGAAGGGTCTTTCTGTGGCCTTCGACCTGCCCACACACCGCGGCTACGACCCTGACAACGCCCGTGTAGTAGGCGATGTCGGTAAGGCCGGTGTAAGTATCTGTAACGAGGAGAACATGAAGGTGCTCTTCTCTGGCATCCCCTTGAACAAGATGTCTGTCTCTATGACCATGAACGGTGCCGTGCTGCCCATCCTGGCCTTCTATATCGTGGCCGGACTGGAGCAGGGTGCCAAGCTTGAAGAGATGGCAGGAACCATCCAGAACGATATTCTGAAGGAGTTCATGGTGCGCAACACCTACATCTATCCCCCTGCATTCTCCATGAAGATTATCGCCGACATCTTCGAGTACACCTCACAGAAGATGCCTAAGTTCAACAGCATCTCTATCTCGGGCTATCACATGCAGGAAGCTGGTGCTACTGCCGACATCGAGCTGGCCTACACACTGGCCGACGGTATGGACTACCTGCGCACGGGTGTCAATGCCGGTATCGACGTCGATGCCTTTGCACCGCGCCTGTCGTTCTTCTGGGCTATCGGTATGAACCACTTCATGGAGATTGCCAAGATGCGCGCCGGTCGTCTGCTGTGGGCCAAGATTGTGAAGTCCTTCGGCGCCAAGAACCCCAAGTCGCTGGCACTGCGTACCCACTCGCAGACCTCCGGCTGGTCACTCACCGAGCAGGACCCCTTCAACAACGTAGGCCGCACCTGTATCGAGGCTATGGCTGCCGTGCTGGGACACACCCAGTCGCTGCACACCAATGCCCTCGACGAGGCCATCGCCCTGCCTACCGACTTCTCTGCCCGTATTGCCCGTA
>CAMHLV010000058.1 GCA_946186115.1 uncultured Prevotella sp.
AATAACTAAAAACCTAAAACTATAAATATTACTACTAACCTAAAACAATCTATTTTAATTTCTTTGACTTCACTTAGTCAAAGCCGGTGTGAACCGGTTGTCTTTGTTTGACGATGCAAAGGTACGCTGTTTTTTCTTTCCCACAATACTTTTCCATCTTTTTTGCTAAAAAAACGCATTCTTCTTGACCTAAATCAAGGTATTGTGTGCGCAAACAGGGTTTTTAACACACAATTAACTCTTTTCAACAAGTGCTACGGCATAAGCCGATATTCCTTCTTGGCGACCAGTAAAACCAAGTTTCTCAGTTGTTGTTGCCTTAATGGATATTTGATCAGCATCACATCCTATGACATTGGCCATTGTTTGCTGCATTTGTGGGATGTGAGGATTCATCTTTGGACGCTCAGCACATATCGTGGCATCAACATTAACTAGCCGATAACCTTTAGTGGCAATCAGTTCAATAGTCTTTCGAAGTATTATTTTGCTGTCCATACCCTCTGTCTCCGACGATGTATCAGGGAAGTGATATCCTATATCACGCATATTCGCCGCACCAAGTATGGCATCACAAATAGCATGTATCAGGACATCAGCATCGCTATGTCCCAACAAGCCCAGTTCATAGTCTATCTTTATACCCCCCATCCACAACTCTCTATTTGTAACAAGTCTGTGGACGTCATACCCCATTCCTACTCTTATCATAGCGGTAGCCAATTATTCATTTTTCATTTTCACTTAAACAGGTCTTTGATACCATCCATATCAAAGGCTAAAGTGAAGCGAAGCGTCTGGTCAAGAGGATTACTGCGTGCTGTAGAGATTACATAACCCACATCGAGTGAGAACACATTCATACGGAAACCGCCACCAACGGTAAAGTATTTGCGATTACCCTTATTCTCTGACTCATGATGATAACCGGCACGCAGCGAGAACTGATCATGATAGATATATTCTGCTCCAACACTCCACTGAATCTCCTGCATTTCCTCTTTGAATCCTCCAGGAGCATCATGGAAACTCTTAAAGATACCAGCAATAGAACTGACATCATTGTACTCATCAATAACTCGCTGCTCATATTCTTCCTTCGACTCTCCTTCCTCTTGCTTTGGCAGAGTCGGCACCAACAACTTGTTTGCATCAAAAGTCAGAGAGAAGCGATTATACTCATCAACAGGCACCATCAACGAAGCACCAAGACGCAGATTAGCTGGAAGGAAGTTTGAACGATCATCACCGAAATATGTAATCTTTGAACCTACATTTGATATGTTCATTCCGAGACCCAACTGACACTCACGCTGTCCAAGATTGACATAGTTATTATAATAGCAAGCCAAATCGGCAGCAAAGGCTGATGCAGGCGAAGCATCCTCTGTATAGTCATAGCGAAGGTCGCTATAGAGCCATCGTAGGGCGGCAGCAATAGAGAACTTTTCGCTTAGCATCAATGAAGCACCCACGTCAAGCGACATTTCATAAGGCTTCACAGTCATAGCGTTCTCTTCAAAAGACGTCATCACTTCACCCAAAGAGAAATAGCGCAGCGAACCACTGACAGCGGCATAGTCGCCCAAGCGATAGTAACCTGCAACATAAGCAAGGTCGATGTCATTAACCAACTGACGCAACCATGGCGTGTAGTTCAGTGCTATACCTGCACGACTGATGCAGAACGGATACTTAGCCGGGTTCCAATACTGCGAGTTGACATCAGGGTCAGTGGCCACACCAACATCACCCATACCGGCAGCACGGGCATCTGGGGCAATCGTTTGCGAAATCACAGCATGTTCAATAGGATTGAAATCGCTCTTAGTGTCCTGTCCGTAAGCAACAAGGCATACTATGAGGCACACTGCCGTAAGCATTATCTTCAAGTTTGTCTTCATATTCTTTATTGATGGGTTAAAATTATCAGTTTCTTGGCTTTTGAGGCATAACTACTGCCATCACTGCTGATACGCAGCCTATATAAGTAGATTCCTGTCTGCAGGCGTCGGCCGCCATCAACAGTGAGATCCCAATCTATAGTGTAGCTATTATCCGTTGAAATGCCACTCTCGACATATGACCATAGATGGCGCCCAGAAGTGTCGAACACATCCAAGACTACATCCATGCTGCTTCCTGTGCGATCGTGAATGATGCGGAACGAAGTGTTGGTTGTTGCAGGATTTTTCGTGCATTCAACATCGGCTATTCGAGGTTGGAGACCTTTTACCACATTGAATTTCAGTTCAGCCGTAGATGAATTATTAAGTATGTCCCATGCACGGAACAGCAATTTGTGCTCACCATAGCTAAGCTCTGGAATGCTGAAGCCAACACTACCACTGGTATAACTTCCAAAATCATATTGGAAATAATCGTTCAACGAGTATGTCTGAGACATGTTACCGTCGATAATCAACTCAAGGTCATGACCTATACCGCTACCTGTAGCATTAACGCCATCCTCATCATGAATCTGAGCAACAAAATATGGAGTGGGATTGACGTCGTCCCCATTGCTGAACGAGATGCTGTTAAGATAGCAATATATACTCGGACCTGTCTCGTCTTGGCTTATTTTACCCGAACCGTCAAATACCACCTGTTCAGATATGCCACTAGCCTTGGCTGATTTATCACTGCTTAATGCATACAAATTAATAAGTCCTGTCAGATCGGAATAGCTTATGTCTTTTGGTACTGCAAACGTAAAAGTAAAGGTTCCGTCTTTCACCTGATCACTTCCATTGAAGATAACATTCAAGCGGTCGTAATAGACAAAAGGCTTCGAGGCTTCAGATGGGTCATTTTGTTTACATACCACTTGTTCCTCCGCATCGCGTACAATAGCCGTCAATGTACCATTGAAGTCTGTGGTTGTCTGTCCGTCAGGACCTACGACATGGCCAGTCACTGTAGCCGTTGAACCTGCTCCTAACGACAATGTCTTCCCTGAGTCTGTCTTCACTCCATTAATGGCATCTACCATCAGGCTTTTTGTTGGTGCAGCCAACCTCATGGCGGGATCACCTAACAAAGTGTACTGCAGCTTATTTTGGGTACGGTCTGTTGAATATACAGGTTTCCCGTTGCGATAGCCAGTGATGATACCAGTCTCTATCAACTCGTTCTTGGCCTTGCGCACTGCCTCGCCGATAGGCATCAGTCTGCCTTCAGCATCCTTGCTCAACACATGGCGCATGAAAGCCAGGTTCATAATCTTGTTGTATGCCTGATATACAGTACGTGTAGTTCCGAAAAACGCTATTGCTCCGCCTTTCTTGTTGAAGAAAGCCGTTTCGCCTATGTTTTCTTCCACCCCATCGAATGGCATAATATCACACGATGCTGTCAACCACAGTGGCAAATGTGTAGAAGTATTTACAAAGTCAGGCAATCGCAGCACAAATTCATGAGAAATCGCATCGGCACGCCCATGCCCAGCATAGTTCATAACAAGTGCACCTTCCTGCATCTGCTGCTTAATGAGTCTCACAACGTCGGGATAAGAGTTTCCCGTTGATGAACTTACACGTGTATAAGCATCCCACATGATACGCTTCACTTGGTATGTAGGATACAGTTTTTCCACCATGCAGGCAACACTATCGGCATCCTCCATGTGGGCATTCTCATTACCGTCATCACCCATAAAGCACAACAAGTTTTGCCATGCTCCGGCATGTTCTTCGTTTACGTAGCTTAATATTTTGTCCACCACCACGGCAGCTTCATCGGCTGTACGGGCAGAAATGCGCCCCACAGCAACGTCAGACTTATCTGTAAGCATATTGCCGCCCTCTCCGTCATCCAATAGTCCGAAGTAGTCGTCTGTGACGTAACAATCAGTTGCACTATATGAGTTGTCACTCTCATAGCAAATAAGATAATCATCTGGCGATTCATTCTTCCAGCTACTGCAAAGCATCCGATTATCCCATGCCCCATCACCCATTAACAACAGATAGCGCGGCATGTCGTCATCACTTTCTGCACGGTCGTATAGCATCTTCATATAGCGACGGTAAGCATTAGCATCAGGCGTTCCGCTAGAAAACTCATTAAACAGTTCGTCGGCAGGAACTATTCTTACTCTCAAACCGTCTTTTTCCTCATGTAGGGCTTTCAGACGCTCAGCCTGTGCCAGAAGTTTCTGAGTCGTAGGAATAATAATAATCATATCTGCCGCAGCATCAGCATGATGATCCTGAGTGGTAATGCCATATACCACCTCTGGAACAGGGAATGTTGTAGTCAGATCTGGAGCGGATGCGGGTTCCACACTGTACAAAGATATATAGTCAAGACGCATTGTACTATTCGTACCTCCCGTATGTGTAATAGTTACCTTGTTGGATGCCTGCAGACTAACTTGAAAAGTCTGGGTAGAAGTTCGCATTGCATCATAGGTGCCAGAAGGACTAACCGACATCGTTCCAACTTTGGTGCCATTCACACTAATATCAGCCGTTGCATTATTACCTACGCCCGAAGAATATGCTGTCAGGGCTACAGTTATCGAGCCTGAAGAAGTATTGGGATTGGCTTCTAAGGTATAATCACGCGATGTACCGACATTGAAAGTCTTACTATCATATAAGTTACGACCTCCATGATACCAAGCATAGTCGTCCACCTCATAAAGGGTGTTATAGTAATCCGGTGAAGGATAAAAAGATTCCAGGAATTTATCGGCCTCAACCTTCAGTGGTTCATCGTCACTTTCAGTAAGAAAATAATAGCCATATAGAGAATATGGATTGCGTACACGACGGTTGATACTGCTCCATGTAACAGGACCAACACCGTAAAAAAGCCGTCGCCCTCCTATATCATATGTTGCCACCTCATGCAGGTCATCTGTTTCGGCCAAATAACTGCCAGTCAACTGTTCAGGCTGCATAGCACCGCCATATCCGTAAATCTTCACTCTATTTAAATCCGAAAAGCCAGCCTGCTTTACCAACTCATTTGTCAACTGATATACTCCAGACGAGGGTATGCGTATCTTCACCCACCGCCCACTGCTAAGTACCGAATGATCGGCATAGCGGCTACTGCCTGCATATACCCGTCTTGATTGAAGAGCATTAGCCTCGCCCTTGACGTCAAGCATAAAACTCACCAATTTCTGATACTTTCCATCGCGGAACACTAGAGGTACGAAAGACACTATCAATTCGCCCTGCTTACGATCAATACTGACTAACCGTGATATTTTTGGCATTTCTGGCAGAACAGCATCAGTAATCTGCTGATAACGCTGTATGTCAGCCTTGCTCATGTCAATAAATTCAGGATACTTAATACTTATGGAATAAGTGGAGTCGGCATAAGTATAGCCCAATGGTATCTTATGAGTAAACACTGGCAGCAAAGAATCTATCTTGACCTCGTTAGCAGTCAAGTTAAAAAACTGTTGAGCTCGTGCCGTCAGGCTCACCAACAGACAGGCTATACCTATTATTATATGTCTTGTCACTTACAATTAAATTCCAATACTTTTCTCTCTTCCAACCACCCTTCCAGGTGATCATTAATATTTACAGGCCCTACTCCCACTGGTGTTCCGGTATAAAGCAAGTCGCCTGTCTTTAGGGTAAAATACTGCGAAATATATGCTATCAGTTCATCCACACGATATAACATATCGCTCGAGCAGCCCTCCTGCACGGTCTTACCATTTATGTCGAGATGGAAATGGATGGCCTGGATATCAAGAAACTTCTCTTTATCAACCCATTCACCAATTACTGCGGATCCGTCAAAACCCTTACAGATTTCCCAAGGCAACCCCTGTTGCCTGGCCTCGCGCTGCCAATCTCTTGCCGTGAAGTCGATGCCCACGGTTACTGCGTCATAATAGCGGTGGGCAAAGCGCTCTGGAATACTCTTGCCCAACCGACATATACGAACTACCAACTCCGTCTCGTAATCCACCTGCTGGCTCCAGTCTGGTATAAAGAATGGCTTGTGATCCTTCAACAGTGCTGAGTCGGCCTTGGTGAAAATAACGGGCTTTTCTGGTTTATATAACGTGCCATCCAGCTCTTTATTGTGCTGAATGTAGTTCATTCCCACTGCAAATATCTTCATAATTTATTGATTTAATGCTGCAAAGTTAATAAAAAATAGTAACTTTGCAGCGTAAATGAAAAAGATTTTGGCATTTCTCTTAATGGCTACAGCACTTGCTGTCGGTGCACAAACAAAAACCGATCCGCGCAGCATACGCATGATGGACATTCCTATAGAAGGTCCTCTCGACAGTCTGTCTGCCACACTGACTGCCAACGGATTTGCATCATGGGGTAAAAGCGACGATGGTGAAGACTACTACTTTCGCGGCAAGTTCTATGGTTTCCGTGCCAAACTGATGGTCACCATCGATCCAGAGACACGTCTCGTGCAATCGGCCTATGTCACTATAGGTCCATACAGCACCCAGAAAATGCTCGACAGGAATCTCAACTATTTCCTTTACAAGATTCAGAAGGAATATGGTACTTTTACTCGTCGCGAGAACTCATGGTTTTATATCGACGACTTTGGCAGCATAAAGATGACTGTCATCGACAACAACAATGGTTCACGCGATATTGGGGTATTGTTCCTGCCTACAGCACCATACTATAAGGATGCGCTATGCATGGGACTACGGGGTGATGTACAAGAAGTAGTTACAGAAAATGCCGTGGCCGAGGAACAGTTTCTTCACTTCCACGGCAATGGACAACTGGAGAACACCGATCTTGTAGAGCGCCATTACGACCGCTATGGCTATCTGCTGTCAGCACGAATGCAAGAACAGGACGGTTATAGCACCGTTGACTATACTTACGATGAAGACTATCGCCTAATTCGCCGCACACTCACTAATGAATCAGCAGGCATCACCTATATCAACGAATACACATATAATGACCAGGACGAGGCACAGACTCAACGGCAAAAGGTATTCGACAGCAACCAAGAATGTCTAATGACAATCAACATGCGCAATAACTATCTTACACGCGACGACAACGGCAACTGGACCAGCAATTCCCTTGACTTCACTTATTGGGAGAAAGGTGGCCAGACACAGCGCACCACCGTACTGCAAAAACGCATCCTCAGTTACTGGGAGTAAGGATGACCGAAGAGCAGATTACCAATAAGAAAGAATACGCCGGCGAAAAGAAGCCTTCTATGAAACGCCGCGACGACCATAATGACTACAATGGTCGTCGGATATATATGATTACACTAGAAACTGCTGGCCGCCAGCAGTTGTTTGGAGAGATTACTGGCGATGCCTTAGCCCCCGCAGGAAGTGCCAACGCGCCGCAAATCATCCTGTCTGAACTGGGCCAGGCCATACAGGACGAGTGGAATGGCATCCATAACTACTACCCACAGATTGACGTGATGGCAGTACAAATGATGCCCGACCACATGCACGGCATTCTTTTCGTCAAGGCTCCCCTACCCGTCCACTTAGGGCAGGTCATTTCAAGCTTCAAAGCAGGCTGCCGCAAAAGGTTAAGAGCCCTTGCTGCTGCGCCAAGAACTGCAACGGGAATTGCAGCGGCAAAGCCGCACCCTACAGAAAACACAGCTGCTGCTCCGCAGACAACAGCCCAGAATTATCAGCAGGCTATGCCCAAGAATTATCAGCAGGCTATGCCCAAGAATTATCAGCAGGCTATGCCCAAGAATTATCAGCAGGCTTTGCCCAAGAATTCTTCGCAGGCAACGGCTCTGCCGTTGCTTTTCGAGAAAGGTTACAACGATCTTATTCTCCGTTCCTACGACGAACTGCCCGTTTGGCTTAACTACCTACGCGATAACCCGCGCCGCCTCTTGATGAAGCGCACCCGCCCCGACTGGCTACGCCCCTTCTTCGGCCTACGAGTCGCAGGCCGTACCTACAGTGCCATCGGCAACCGTGAACTGCTCTCAGCTCCGCAGCGACTACCTGTCCGTGTGTCTCGGCGGATGAGCGAAAGCGAGATAGAAGCGACCATCCACCGTTACATCGAGGCGGCCCGTAACGGTGCCGTGCTTGTTTCGCCCGCCATATCACCTGGTGAAAAGCGAGTAATGCGCACAGCTTTCAATGCAGGCCTGCCCACCATCGTCATCTTGGAGAACGGTTTCACGCCACTCTCCAAGCCACATGGTGAACAGTTCTACGCTTGTGCCCAAGGGCGCCTGCTGATGCTTGCCCCCTGGGAGCACCATAACGAGAGAAGAACCCTTACGGCAGAACAATGCAAGCAACTAAACCTGATGGCCATTGACATCTGCTCACCATTCTCACCGCTGTAATAGAATTACACTTACTCTTTATGGAACCGGACAACAGTAACGGGACGGAGGTGTTGTCCTTTCGTCACTGGTAGTGTCTGACCTATAACGCCAGTTGCACCAACGAATATTTTTAGACCATTCGCAGAGAGACAATAATACCAATCAGAATTAATATCCGTCCCTGATATCTGGGCTTGTTGAAAAGCGACATTCATTGCCTGTCCTCCACTGAAAGAGTGAGCCTCCTCTTCTGTCGGCAGTCTCCATCCTGTAATACCATTGATATCGAAATTAGGCAAGGCGTCATCAATTTCCTCCATAATCTGTTCTTCCGTCTTCCCTGTTCCGCTGATATCCACTTCATCTTTGTGTATTAAAGTGACAAGTATATAATTGCCCGTCTCATCGTCAGCTACAGCATTGACATAGCATTCCTTGTAAATGCTTCCCACTGCCGGAGCCGTGCCTTCCATGACATCATCTTCGCTTCCATTATCGTCCTGGTTGCCGTTATTGTCATCAGTCGTAGTGCCTCCACCGGTTGTGGTTGAGCCTTCTTCGTCAAAATTGAACTCGATGGTGGTAGTGCCATTCCAGGTGGCACCGGTGATGACTCCGGAGAGCGTCAACTCATCCGTTCCTGTAAAAGTACCAGTAATGCGAATATGCTTGTTAGCCTCCAAAGCCAATGGACTACTGTATGCATAGCTGGTCACTGTGCCACCACGCGAGAATTTCACTGTTATCGTAGCATTGCCAGCCGAAGGCAACAAAAACAGCTCATCATCATTCTGCCATGTCGTTCCGTCAGACTGCTCCGTCAGCGCTACCGTCTGAGTACCAGTTGTACTACTATACTCGCCATTGAGCAATAAGTTATCATATATTGGAGCCAGCGTCACAGTAACAGCATCTACCGACTTTGGCACATTATTGATAACCAAACTCTCCAAATGCATCACCTTCCTCGACAGGCTCAAAGTCAGTGTAGACGACTCCTCTTCCGACATAGTGACGGTATTCTTCGCCGACATAAGATCGCCATGCGTGGCATCCTCATTTAGCGTAATCTCAGATGTAGCAGTGGCATCATCCTGACCTGGCAGCGAATAGTCGCCATCCGCAGCACCAGCAATAGCATATATATTATATGTAAGGGGCTGCAGTTTCATCGACAGCTGATCATTGGCCGTCAGCAACTGTAGTTTCCTCACACACTGGCCGTCAGTATTCATCACATACACCGTAATAGGATAACTCACCTTTGCATCACTTTCACCAGAACGCGTCACAACATTAAGCACACTATTACCTTCTGCGGCACCTGCCACATCGAGTCCTTTTTCACAAGAGAACATTGCCAACAAGGTTAGCATGCCCATAAGGATTGTCTTTAGTCTCTTCATAAGTAGAATGGATTTGACATGGCAAATATACAACAAATAATACAAAAAAGAAAAGTTTTCACTCAAAATCTTTTTTATTACGGCGATATTTCGTAATTTTGTCGTCCAAACGATATGTCACAACAACAGATACAAGAACAAAAGCTCACTCAACAGCAGAAGTTGGCTCAGAGCATCACGCAGCAACAATTGTTGCAGGCGCAGCTTACCGAACTGCCTATCACCCAACTTTTAGAGCGTATAAATGCCGAGATGGACGACAACCCGGCTCTTGAGATATCTGCCGATGACCCTCTTGACTCTCTTGACCCTCTCTACCCTCAAGACCCACTAAGCCCGCAGGACTCACAAGATCCACAGTCTTCTGCTGACGACTACGAGCGCGAGGAGCGCCAGTCGGCACTTGATGCTGCTTTGGAGTCGATAGGTCGAGACGATGAGGATCTTCCGGTATATCATGGTGGCATATCTAATCAAGAAGAGCGCGAGGACATTGTCTTCGGACAGACCGAGTCGTTTATCGACCAGCTGAAAGATCAGATGAATATGGCAACACTCACAGAAGAGCAGCGTCACATCATGGAATATCTCATTGGTTCGCTCGACGACGACGGATTACTGCGAAAGTCTCTTTCACAACTTAGTGACGAGTTGGCCATATTTCAAGGCATCGATGTTACACCGGAACAGATAGAAGAGGTATTGTTGAAACTCCAGGAGTTTGACCCAGCAGGCATTGGTGCCCGCTCGCTACAAGAATGCTTGCTGATACAGGTGGCTCGACGCGATCCGTCACGTCTGAAAGACCTGATGGACTACACATTACGCCACCACTTTGAGATGTTCACAAAGAAACATTGGAGCCGTCTGGCAAAAGTCCTGAAACTAAACGATTTACAAGCAGAAACATTAATTACAGAACTGCGACGACTCAACCCCAAGCCCGGTGCCTCTATCAGCGAAACAGTAGGGCGCTCTTTGCAGCAGATAACCCCCGACTTCATTGTCGAGACACATGACGACGGTAGCGTGACATTCACGCTCAACAATAGTGAGATTCCTGAGCTCCATGTGTCGCAATCCTTCACCGACACACTCAAGGAGTATCAAGAAAACAAAGACAACATGAGCCGCCAAATGAAAGAGGCGTTGCTTTATACACGAAAGAAAGTAAATGCAGCCCAGGGCTTCATAGAGGCAATACGTGTACGTCGCCACACCCTGACAGTTACCATGCAGGCAATCATCCAATGGCAGCACCGTTTCTTTGAAGACGGCGATGAAGCCTCACTGCGCCCGATGATTCTAAAGGATATTGCCGAACGTACAGGGTTAGACCTCAGCACCATATCGCGTGTCAGCAACTCCAAGTATGCACAGACACGCTGGGGCACATTCCCTCTGCGCTATTTCTTCAGCGATGGGATAGTGACAGCCGATGGCGAGGAACTATCTACACGTGAAATCAAAGCCGTGCTACGTGATATCATAGATGCAGAAGACAAGCGCAAGCCACTGAGCGACCAAGAGCTGCAGCAAATGCTATCTGATAAAGGCTACCCAATAGCCCGTCGCACTGTAGCTAAATACCGCGAACTATTAGGCATACCTATCGCACGACTTAGAAAGTAGTTGAAGTTGAGTAATGAGAAAAGAGAATAAAGAGGTGAAACGTCAAAAGCAAATCATACTCACGGCCCGCATTATTAGTATGCTGTTTACACCGTTCTATCTGCCCATCGTAGGATTGGTGACACTATTCACATTCAGCTACCTCAGCATGTTTCCTTGGGTTTACAAGATTCAGGTGTTATTGATGGTATATCTTTTCACTATCTTATTACCCTCTCTGCTCATCCATCTGTACCGCCGCTACCAAGGCTGGAATCTAATAGAATTAGGACACCGCGAAAGACGTATGGTACCATATACCATCTCTATCATTTGCTACTTTACTTGCATATATGTCATGGAGCATCTCCACATGCCACATTTCATGAGCAGCATTGTGGTGGCAGCTTTGGCAGTACAGATAGTTTGTGCCCTCATCAACGTCTGGTGGAAGATTTCCACCCACACAGCAGCCGTTGGCGGTTTGGGCGGTGCCCTCTTTGCCTTCTCCTGCTATCTCGGTTTCAATCCTGTTTGGTGGTATTGCATCATATTCCTCATCGGCGGTATCGTAGGCACCAGCCGCATGATACTGCGCCAGCATTCCCTCTCACAAGTTGTAGTAGGTTTCTGGGTAGGTGTATTCTGCTCAGCCATAGCCATACTCTTTATTTAATTGAGAATTGAAAATATATATAAGTTATGAATAATCCAACAAATTCACACTCCATCCAAGAGACATCTGGGGTAGGTTCACCCCTTGTCAGCATCATCATGGGCAGCACTTCTGATTTGCCCGTCATGGAAAAAGCATGCCAACTACTCGACCAGCTGCAAATACCATTTGAAGTAAATGCCCTTTCTGCTCACCGCACACCAGACGCCGTAGAGCAGTTTGCCCACGAGGCTCAGAGCCGTGGCTTGCGCGTTATTATTGCTGCAGCAGGCATGGCAGCAGCCCTACCTGGAGTAATAGCAGCTTCAACTACACTGCCAGTCATTGGAGTTCCAATCAAGGGCATGCTCGACGGCCTTGATGCCCTTCTGAGCATCGTACAGATGCCACCGGGTATTCCCGTGGCTACCGTTGGTGTCAACGGTGCCCAAAATGCCGCCATTCTCGCTGTAGAAATGTTAGCTCTCAGCGATGAAGCAATAGCCCAGCGCCTTGCCGACTATAAGCAGGGGCTCAAGGCAAAGATAGAGAAGGCCAACCGCGATTTATCTGAATTGAAGTATGAGTACAAGACGAATTAGTTCTGTAGCCCACGTAGGAAACATTGCCATCGGCGGCGATAACCCTATTCGCATCCAGTCGATGGCCACTACAGATACCAACGACACAGAGTCTTGCGCCGCTCAAGCAAAGCGTATTATCGATGCAGGCGGTGAACTGGTTCGTTTCACCACTCAGGGTACTCGTGAGGCCGAGAACATGCGTAACATTTCGGCCCGCCTGAAAGCCGATGGCTATCCCCAGCCGTTGGTCGCCGACGTCCACTTCACGGCACATGTCGCCGACATTGCTGCACAGTACTGTGAGAAGGTACGCATCAACCCAGGCAACTATGTTGACCCAGGACGCACCTTCAAACACCTGGAATATACCGACGAGGAGTATGCCGCAGAGCTCGAGAAGATTGACCGCCGCCTCGTACCTTTTATTAATATATGTAAGGAGCACCATACCGCCGTGCGCATCGGAGTCAACCACGGTTCTCTGTCCGACCGCATCATGTCGCGCTATGGCGACACGCCGGCGGGCATCGTCGAGAGCTGCATGGAGTTTCTGCGCATTTTCAAGCGCGAGGCATTCAATGATGTCGTCATAAGCATCAAGGCTTCCAACACAGTAGTCATGGTCCAGTCGGTACGTCTGCTGGTAAAGGCTATGGATGCAGAAGATATGCACTACCCTCTCCACCTCGGTGTCACAGAAGCCGGCGAAGGTGAGGACGGTCGCATCAAGTCGGCCGTGGGCATCGGTGCCCTGCTTACCGAGGGCATCGGCGACACCATCCGCGTGTCGCTCAGCGAGGAGCCGGAAGCCGAGATTCCTGTAGCCCGCAAGCTGGTAGAGCTTAGCGAAAGCCTCCCCCTGCCCTTCCAAAAGGAAGGGGAAAAGGAGCGGATGTATATTGAGGGTGACACACTGCATCTCTTTATTGATGCGCCTGACTGGGAGACACTGCAATTGAAAGCCGCCATGGCCGCCGGTTCCATCCTTATTGACCGCAAGGCCACAAACATAGAAATACATTGTGCTGACTATTCTCCTAATCTCTTAGAGGGTTTAGGAGAGGCCCTTCTGCAGGCTGCCAGAATAAAATTCACCAAGACGGAGTATATCTCCTGTCCTGGCTGCGGGCGCACGCTCTACAATCTGCAAGACACCATACGCCGCATCAAGGCAGCCACCAGTCATCTGGTAGGTATGAAGATTGGCATTATGGGGTGTATTGTCAACGGTCCTGGCGAGATGGCCGATGCCGACTATGGCTACGTAGGAGCCGGTAGAGGCAAGATATCCCTTTATCGTAAGAAGGAGTGTGTAGCCAAGAACATCCCCGAAGAGGAAGCTGTAGAACGACTACTTCAATTGATAGAACAAGACCGGTAGTTTTTATTCACGACATATTTACGACAACTTGGACAACAAACACCACCAAGTTGTCGTTAAAAAACCATCACCAGGTTGTCGTTAAATTGATTTACGATAACAGCGGTGGCGGCGGTGCTGCCGTGACTCCAGATACTGCCACTGGCTGCGCACATGCTCGTTGCTCTCCATCTGAGGCATGGCTTCGGCATATTTGAAGCCATAGCGCTGGAACTGCTGAATCAAGTCATCGAAAATCAATGAGTTAGCCCCCTTACTCCGATATTCAGGCAGCACGCCGATGAGCAGTAAATCTACAACGTCGGTTTTATGCCATTTCAGGGTGCGCAGCAGGTGCCACCATCCGAAAGGCAACAGGCGGCCGTCGCGCGTCTTGCGCAGTGCCGAGGTAAACGATGGGAAGGTAATGCCGAAGCCTATCAAGCGGTGCTCTTCAGTGCTCCAGTCCTCCACAGCAGTCACCAAGTTCAAGTCGGCAATCTTAATATACTGGTCCACCAGCTGGTTAATCTGGCGGTCGCTGAGCTGCGAATAGCCGTACAGGTCCTTGTACGTGGCATTGATGATGTTAAAGATCTCATGTCCCATGCCATGCAGCAGTTCATGACGTGTAAACTTGCGTACATGCAGTTGATAGCGCGTCTTCACCATCTCCGCCAACTTGTGGAACTTGTCTGGCACAACTTCAGGGACGGTCACCAGATACTCCATGTAGTCGTTGTCCTTCTCAAAACCTACCAGACGCTCTATATGCTGCGGATAATAAGGATAGTTGTAGTTGACATACATTGTTGCATCCTCGTCGAAGCCCTCGATGAGCATGCCTTCACGGTCCATGTCAGTGAAGCCCATAGGACCGATGATCTCTGTCATGCCACGCTGGCGCCCCCATTGCTCCACGGTATCTATTAAAGCCTGCGACACTTGCTGATCATCAATAAAGTCAAGCCATCCAAAGCGCACCTGTTTACGCTGCCAACGCTCATTTGCACGATGGTTGATTATTGCCGCTACACGCCCAACAGCCTTTCCGTCACGATAAGCCATGAAGTAATCTGCCTCGCAGCATTCGAAGGCAGCATTACGGTCGCTGCGCAGCGTGTTCATCTCGTCGGAATACAAAAAAGGCACCGCCTGTTTACAGTGGCGGTACATATCATAACGGAACTGTACGAACTCCTTGAGTCCGCTTAAGCCCTCCATCTGCTTTATCTCTATGTCTTTCATGGGGGCAAAATTACAAAAAAAGTGGCAACTCACAAAGAGTTGCCACAATTTTTTATTATTCTGTAGGCTGCGACTAGTCGCAGCACACACTTCCTTACTTAATC
>CAMHLV010000059.1 GCA_946186115.1 uncultured Prevotella sp.
AGTTCGACGATGCCGACAACAAGCGTCCTGGCTTCAAGTTTGCCGACTACGAGCTCAAGGGTGTTCCTGTGCGTCTCGTACTCGGAGCCCGCGATTTGGAGAACGGCACCATCGAAGTGATGCGCCGCGACACCTTGGAGAAGGAGACTCGTCCCATCGAGGGCATTGCCCAGTATGTGGAAGACCTGCTGGACGAAATACAGCAGAACATCTTCGAGAAGGCCCGCAAGTATCGCGATGAGCATGTCTATGAATGCGACAACTATGAGGAGTTCAAGGAGCGTGTCAAGGACGGCGGCTTCTTCCTCTGCCACTGGGACGGCACTGCCGAAACCGAGGCCAAGATCAAGGAAGAGACTCAGGCTACCATCCGTTGCGTGCCTTTCGCTTACGAGCAGACTCCTGGTGTTGATATGGTAAGCGGCAAACCTGCCAAGTATCGCGTCATCATTGCACGCAGCTATTAATAGCAGCACATTGCATTAAAAATATAAAAGGTAAAAGTGGAATCGTCACTTTTACCTTTTTTTCTTATATCTGATATTTCTTCTTGCGCTCATGCTTGGCTTTCTGGGGAATGCCCGAGGGAGCAAATGTAGAACGGACGGTGCGCACACCACGATATCCGTTCCAGCGCTCATGAATCTTGCGTACGTAGTCAACGGTCTCCGAGCCGCGCATATATCCGTGCTGCACAACAGGGTCGTTGTAGTATTGCGACTGGCTGAGTCCGAGCACATAAGGTTCTACCTCGCCCCATCGCTGAGGATTCTTGCCGTTCTTTCTGGCCAGTGCCATGGCGTCGCGAATATGGAAATGTCCGCCATTGTATGCTGCCAGCACAAACTTAGTGCGCTCCGAACGCTCGCGGATGTCAGAGAAATTGCGCTCCAATTCGCCCAGATACTTCACGGCAGCAGCAATATTCTTCTCAGGGTCATAGATACTGGCCCGAGGCAGTCTCAGGTGATCGGCTGTTCCTGGCATGATCTGCATCAGTCCGCATGCTCCAGCCCACGAACGAGCCTGGGGGTCGAATGTTGATTCCTGATAGCACTGGGCAGCCAGCAGTCGCCAGTCCCAGCGGATTGTAGCAGCATAGCGCTGGAAGTAGCCGTCGTAGTGTGATATTATACCTCCTGCACGGTTCAGCATAGGCGAGAATACCCGTCGCTGCACGCTCCTGGTCGATAGCAGAAAGTCTTCTTCCTTCTTTACCTCGTCGAGCATCGTCGGCTGATACCAGCTGTCAAGTTCCTTCTGCAGGTCCTCTTTCTCCTGACCTACTATCCAGCCGGGCCCCTTCTTGTTCATCGGATAGCATATCAGGTCTGCATCACCGTCGTTCAGTCGTGCCAGCATCTCCGTAGTGTCGCGGCATACCTCAATGCGCAGACTGACTCCCAACTTGTCGGCAAAGCGCTGGCACAGCAGGTACTGCGCTCCCAGATGCTTTCCGTGGTAATCATAGTAGGTTTCTGGTCCTGTCAAAGTCAGAGCAATCATTTCACCGTTGCGCTGTATGTCGGCCAGATCGAAGTCGTCGTCGAAAGGTATGGTATCGGTAATCTCGCCCCATGGCGTGACTACAGGTTCTTGTTGATTCTTTTGCACACAGGAACAAAGCATCAGTAGTGCAAAAAGGTGTATATATATACCGATTCTCTTCAAATTAACTCAATTTGAGTGCAAAAGTAATCAATTTCTTGCAAATATCGCCGAAAATGCGTAATTTTGCAAACTAAATTAGATATTATAAGATATGTTAAGAATTGCCGTACAGTCAAAAGGTCGTCTTTTCGACGATACTATGAACCTGCTTGCCGAAGCAGATATCAAGGTCAGTGCCTCTAAGCGCACCCTTCTGGTGCAGTCGTCCAACTTCCCTCTCGAAGTGCTTTATTTGCGCGACGACGATATCCCCCAGAGCGTAGCTTCTGGTGTTGCCGACATAGGTGTTGTTGGTGAAAACGAGTTTGTTGAGCGTGGCGAAGAGGCCGACATCGTCTCCCGTCTGGGCTTCTCTAAGTGCCGCCTGTCGCTGGCTATTCCCAAGGAGATTGAATATCGCGGTGTCAACTGGTTCAACGGAAAGAAGATAGCAACCTCCTACCCCAACATCCTTCGCACTTTCATGCAGAAGCAGAACGTTGATTGCGAGATACACGTTATCACGGGTTCCGTTGAAATCAGTCCGGGCATCGGTCTTGCCGATGGTATCTTCGATATCGTCAGCAGCGGTTCTACCTTGGTGTCCAACAATCTGCACGAGGTTGAAGTGGTGATGCAGAGCGAAGCCCTGCTAATTGGCAACAAGCAGCTGACTGGCGAGAAGCGTGAAATCCTTGAGCAGATGCTGTTCCGCTTCAAGGCTGTAAAGGACGCCGAAGACAAGAAGTACGTGCGCATGAATGCCCCCAAGGCTCGCCTTCAGGAGATAATCAATGTCTTGCCTGGTCTGAAGAGTCCCACCATTATTCCTCTTGCCGACGAAGAATGGTGCTCCGTTCACACAGTGCTCGACCAGAAGCGCTTCTGGGAAATCATCGGCAAGTTGAAGGAGATGGGAGCTCAGGGCATCCTCGTCACACCTATCGAGAAGATGATTATCTAAGTGAAAAGTGAATAGTGAAAAGTGAATAATTTGCTACCGCACGATGAAGATTTATAAGTATCCGAAACGCGAACAATGGAGCGAGATTACGTCTCGTCCGCGACTTGACCTCACTAAGCTGAACGAAACGGTGAGCAACGTTCTGGCTGATATTCGTAAGCGCGGCGATGAGGCCGTACGCGAATATGAACTGAAATTCGACAAGGCAGAACTCACCGACCTCGCCGTAACTGATGCTGAAATGGATGAGGCTGAATCACTGGTTAGCAACGAGTTACGCGATGCCATCATCCTTGCTCACCACAACATTAAGGTGTTTCACATCTCGCAGCGCTTCGTCGGTCAGAAGGTTAAGACTCAGGAGGGCGTCACCTGCTGGCAGAAGAGTGTAGCCATCGAGCGCGTGGGTCTCTATATCCCCGGTGGCACTGCCCCACTCTTCTCTACCGTTCTCATGCTGGCCACTCCTGCCAAGATTGCCGGCTGTAAGGAGATAGTACTCTGCACACCTCCCAACAAGGAGGGAAAGGTTAACCCAGCCATATTGGTTGCTGCCCGTATTGCCGGAGTCAGCAAGATATATAAGATAGGAGGAGTACAGGCTATCGGAGCCATGGCCTATGGCACCGAGTCAGTGCCCAAGGTATTCAAGATTTTCGGTCCCGGCAATCAGTACGTCATGGCTGCCAAGCAGCATGTCAGTCTCGATGAAGTAGCCATCGACATGCCAGCCGGTCCGTCAGAGGTCTGTGTGCTTGCCGACGAGTCTGCCAATGCCGAGTTTGTGGCTGCCGACCTGCTCTCGCAGGCCGAGCACGGCATCGACTCACAGGTACTCTTTATCACCACTTCCGAACAGAAGCTTGACGAGGTACAGGCCGAACTGTCGCGCCAGCTGCAACTGTTGCCGCGTAAGGATATGGCAGCCCAAGCCCTTGAGAACAGCTGTTACGTACTCGTCGCAGATTCTGACGAGATGTTGGCTCTCACCAACCTCTATGCCCCCGAGCATCTGGTAATCCAGACTAATGACTACGATACGCTGGCAGAGCGCGTGGTCAATGCCGGCAGCGTATTCCTCGGTCCCTATGCTTGCGAGAGTGCCGGCGACTATGCCAGCGGTACCAACCACACATTGCCCACTCACGGCTATGCTACTGCATACAATGGTGTCAACCTCGACTCCTATTGCCGTAAGATTACATTCCAGCACATCACTCCCGAGGGTATCGGCCATATCGGCCGTGCCGTAGAGCTTATGGCCGAGGCTGAACAGTTGGATGCCCATAAGAATGCTATGACAGTGCGCATGAAGAAATTAGGAATTTGAAATTAGTAATTAGAAATTATGATTAGCTTAGAGCAGTTAGTCAGAAAGAATATCTGGAGTCTGGCACCATACAGTTCGGCACGTGATGAATACTCAGGCAAGGAGGCACATGTCTTCCTCGATGCCAACGAGAATCCATACAACGCACCATACAACCGCTATCCCGATCCGCTGCAGCGCGAACTCAAAGCCGTGCTCTCGCGAGTGAAGGGTGTTCCCGAGAATATGATTTTCCTCGGCAATGGCAGCGATGAGGCCATCGATCTGGCCTATCGTGTCTTCTGCCGCCCGGGAATCGACAATGTGGTGGCTATAGCTCCCACCTACGGCATGTACCAGGTGTGTGCCGACATCAACGATATCGAGTATCGCCAGGTACTACTCGACGAGAACTATCAGATGCATGCCGACCAGTTGCTGGCAGCCTGCGATGGCAATACCAAACTCATCTGGATATGCTCGCCCAACAACCCCACAGGAAACTCTTTCGACCGCGACGAGATTCTGAAGGTCCTTAACTCTTTCCAGGGCATTGTCGTCGTCGATGAAGCATATATTGACTTCTCGCAGCAGCTGTCGCTCCGCCAGGAACTGCCCACTCATCCAAATCTCATTATCCTTCAGACCATGTCGAAGGCATGGGGTTCGGCAGCCATACGTCTTGGCATGGCTTTCGCTTCCGCCGACATTATTAATATATATAATAAGGTGAAGTATCCCTATAATGTCAATCTGCTAACACAGCAGCAGGGCTTGGAGGCACTGAAAGACCCCTTCGAGGTTGACAAGTGGGTAAAGACTCTGTTGGGAGAGCGCACACGCCTCATGCAGGCATTCGTCGAGCTTCCCATCTGCGAGAAGGTTTACAAGACCGATGCCAACTTCTTCCTTGCCCGCATGACAGATGCACAGGCTATCTACGACTATCTCGTAGATAAGGGCATTATTGTTCGCAACCGCACTCGGGTTCAGCTTTGCAACAATTGCCTGCGCATTACCATCGGTACGCGTACTGAGAACAACGAACTGCTCTCCGCCCTCCGTCAATACTGACGGCATCGTCCTCACCGGTAGGCGTAGGGTTATTGACTATTGTTCATATCACGTGGAACGACTCTGGAACAGTAACTATATAAAGGTGATGACAGCAAACTTCACGCTGTTCTTCGCCTTTTATTTGCTTACCCCGCTGCTACCGCTATATCTTCACGAAACTTTCGGCACCCCGAAGGATGTCATCGGACTGGTGCTTTCAGGCTATACCATCACAGCCCTGTTGTTCCGGCCTTTTAGTGGATACTTCGTAGATTCCTTTCCGCGCAAGCAGGTGCTGATGATAGCCTTCGGTCTGTTCTCCATATTCTTTGCGGGCTATCTGGCAGCCTCCTCCCTACTCCTGTTTACCATCGTGCGCACTCTGCATGGCGGTCCTTTCGGAGCAGCCACGGTGGCCAACTCTACTGTTGCCATCGATGTACTGCCATCATCACGTAGAAACGAAGGCATAGGATATTATGGGCTGAGCAATAATCTGGCAATGGCTATATCGCCAACATTTGCAATCTTTGTCTATTCGCAGTTCCACAATTTCCAGCTGTTGTTCTGGCTCGCATTGGCTATAGCCACCTTTGGGTTCTTTGTCAACTCCACGGTGAGGATTGATGCCAAGCAGACGTTGAACGACAAGCGGGCAATATCTCTCGACAGGTTCTTTCTGAAGCGCGGATGGCTGGTAGGTGTAAACATGGTATTCTTCGGATTCTGCTTCGGCGTGCTCAGCAACTATCTTGCCATCTACGGCAAATAGGTCATGGGCATCACCGGAGGCACTGGCACCTGGTTTATGCTTTGCTCCATCGGACTTATTCTCTCACGGCTGCAAGGAGGCCGCGCCCTGCGCCAGGGCCGATTGACTCACAATGCTTCCGAGGGTATGGTTATCTCGCTCGTTGGGTATGTCATTTTCATTCTCATGCCGACATTGAGCAACTCCCACTCTTCGCTCCTGCCATTGATAGGCTACTACGGTTCTGCCATACTTATCGGACTGGGCAACGGCCACATGTGGCCTGCCTTCCAAAATATGATGATATCAATGGCTCATCATAACGAGCGAGGGACGGCCAACTCCACAATCCTCATCTCATGGGACATCGGTATGGGCCTTGGCATACTGGTAGGAGGTGTCGTTGCCGAGAATTTCGGCTATGCTGCCGCCTTCTGGACGGTGGCAGCGGTAAACATGATGGGTGTGCTGCTTTATTTCATGCGCACAAAGAGATTCTACGAAGTTAATTCCTTAGCTTCATTCTAATTCGAAAGGTCCTGTCGGGATATTTCTCTTCAGCACTTCCAGCTGAAGGTCAGCGCCAGGAATCACGCCATAACTGCGGAACAGGGTTTCTACTGTCTTTCTTGCCAACTCAGGATGGTTGTTCTCTTCGCTCAGATGGCAGAGCCATACATTGCGCAGGTGATCCGACATGTTGTCAATCACCGCCTGTGCACAGTCGCGGTTGCTAAGGTGACCGGTATGCGAGAGTATGCGGTCTTTCAGGAATTGAGGATATGGGCCGCTCAATACCATTTCTGTATCGTGGTTGGCCTCAATCACCAAGTGGTGAGTACGCTGAATATAGACCTTCATCTCTTCCGTCACCGTACCGGCATCAGTTATTATACAGAAATCGGTGCCTCCCGCTTCAATGAAATATCCTACGTTATCACTGCTGTCGTGTGGAACGCTGAAGGGAGTCACGGCAAATTCACCAATCTGCTCTGTCGTACCCTTCACAAGATAGCGTGCCATGTCGGGAGCCACTTTCTGTGTCACACAATAGTTACGGTTGATGCCTTCATGAACTTCTTTCGTTGCATAGACAGGCACATTGTAGTCATGGCTGAAAGAACCTACAGACTTTATATGGTCAGCATGGTCGTGTGTTATTAGCACATGATGGATCTGAGAGAGGTTTACACCATAGTCGCGACAAGCCTTTTTCAGCCCTCGCAGCCCCACGCCAACATCTATCAGCAATGCATCCGTAGGCGTTGCCAACAAATAGCAGTTTCCACTGCTACCACTGCCAAAAGATATAAATTTTAGCATATCAAGTCAAAATTTCGTGCAAAGTTACGAAAAAACGAGAGAAAAGCCAAATTTATTTGGACTTTTCCGAGTGCCGAGTAACTTCGGCGAAGCCAGAGTTACGAAAAAACGAGAGAAAAGCCAAATTTATTTGGACTTTTCCGAGTGCCGAGTAACTTCGGCGAAGCCAGAGTTACGAAAAAACGAGAGCATAACAAAGAAAATAAACAAAAAAACTTGGCAGTCCGCGCTATTTTTCCTATATTTGCCCTCAGAATGTTGACTCAGTCCACATAAAAATAAAAACCAAAATTATGAAGCGAATAAATCTATTTATGATTCTGGCTGCTGCGGCTCTGATGATGGGCTTTGGGCCAAATGAGGAGAAAACGGTCTTGGTGGGCCATTTTCTTAATAAGGCTGACGTGCCGGAGTTCGTAACCCTGTTCGACGATGATACAGAAGAAGTAGTGGCTAGTGTGCCTGTGAAAGACGGAACGTTCCGTTACGATGTGACCAGCGACAAAACTACCATCATGTCTCTCCGTTTCGGTAAGGATGGCAATGAATGGAGAGAGAGTTTCGTCCCCACCGGCGATACCGTGCGCTACGAGATAGACGGTCTGAAGACTGTTGCCGAGGTGTTCAGCCCTGAGACGTCGCTCAATTTCCCGACACGCGATTTTGCAGCTTTCTGCAAGAACGCTCTTCCACGTCTGAAGACCGATTCTACCACCACCAGTGAGTTGCGCGACTACTGCATCCGAATGATTGATGAGCATCCCTCCGATGTCCTCGGTTACACAGCTCTGATTCATGCTCCGTTTGCCAATTTGCTTGGTGATGAATGGAAGGCGTTGTTGAACAAAATGTCGCCTGAGATTCAGGCCAAGCCACGAGTGCAGGCGATGAAGGCCTGGATAGATGACTTCCCAAAGGAATAATTTTGCAAAAGAATCTCTGACGAGCAATTATGAAAAACATAATATTGTTGACATCAGTATTGATGTTAGCCGGTTGCAGTATGGGAAGCGACGACTCCAGTGCTTCTTGTACTGCATTGGCATGGGCAGATGCTTACTTCAACTGCGACTTCGTGGAGGCAGCAAAACACGCTACGCCCGAAAGCGAGAAGTGGTTGCGCTTTGCCGCATCAAACATCGTGGAGGATGACCTGCAGCTGCTACGTGACAATCCTGTAGAGATAGACGAAGATGCTGACGTCACCTACAGCAACGACACCCTGCGTGTTGTGAGTATCGATGTGAAGAACTTTCTGGTGAACAGGTCGGTTGACGAGCCCAAGGAGCAAGCCGACGAAGGCACGTTTCTTGTCAACGTAGTGAAGCGCAACGGCCAGTGGGCTGTTAGAATGGAAGGCCTACCGCGAAGTGGAAAGCAAAGTCCCGACTGAGTTTGGGATAAATAATCGGATAATGCTCACGATTGGTTTCATATACCGGATTGACGGCCTTCATACCCATGTCGAAGCGTAGGATGAAATAGTCGAAATTGAGTCTGAATCCGAGACCATAGCTGACGGCCAGCTGATTGAGCACCTTATTCAGTTTGAACTGTCCGCCCGGCTGATCGTCATAGTTGCGCAGTGTCCAGATGTTACCAGCGTCCACAAACAATGCTCCTCCCAACTTCCAGAACAGGTGTGCGCGGTATTCCAGATTCACGTCGAGTTTCAGGTCACCGGTATGCAGGATGAAGTTCAGGTTGCCGTCTTTGTTGACGAAGTTACCCGGTCCTAAGCTTCTCACGCTCCATCCTCTCACACTGTTGGCACCTCCCGAGAAGTATGTCTTTTCAAACGGCAGTACCGTACTGTTGCCATAGGGATAAGCAATACCCAGTCCGAAGTGGAAGACGAGTTGGTTGCGGTAGTCGAACTGGAAGTTGCGTGTAAAGTCGAAATCCCCCTTCACATACTGAGCAAAGGCAACATCGAGGAAAGTGTATTCCCCCTCTTTGTTGCGATGGAATCCCAGCGAGTGTGCCGCCAGGCTCAGCAGGTTGCCGCCAGTCTCCACATTTGTTTTGATGGCATAGGCTCCGTTATTGTATGAATAGCGGAAACCAGTGCGCATGATAAACAGATCCTGATAGTTGTAAAGCAGCAAGGCATTGCGGTTGGCAGCATCACGCAGGTAGTCTTCATAGAATTTCTCGCTTATCCACGGCATTGACACAAAGTTCAGGTCGAGCACGTCGAGCTGGTATCTGTCGTGGTGTCTTGGATCGTTCCATTTGTATCGCCATCCCACCGAGAATACGCGTCGCATAAATTCCGGTCGGTTCTGCAGGTCGTATGCCAGAGATATCTCAGAAGTGGCGTTGATGCGCTGGCGGAATGAGTTTGAAAGCCATGGCGCTATGAATCGTGGAAACTCCAGTTTTGTCTGCACGCTATACTCCTGGAAGTCGGAATTTGAATACCCCTCCAGTCTTCTGATAGCTTCATAGGCACCACGCAGTTCTATGCTCAGGGCCTCGGAACCGTGAAACAGGTTGCGGTTCATGTATGTCAGCGATACTGCAGCACCAAGGTCGCCGGCAGTATTTGTTCCTTCCGGTTGGAACGAGATGGTAGAGACCTTGTTGGTGCTTATTGCCACGTCGCAGTCGAGAACTGCCGAGTCAGGGCGCTGGTTGAAAGTGATATTGGTATATCTCACGGCTCCCAGTCGGCCAAAGTGGTTGTATGTTGACTGTAATGCAGCGGCAGAATACAGGTTTTCTTCGCGTATAAACGTATTGCTTTTCAGCACGTTGGGGCGCAGCCTTATAGTAGAATCTTCGGGATTTCCACTGAGGAATTTCACATGTCCGATGGTGAACTGCTGGTGTGGTGCATCTTCCACCTGGTTGTTGCGGAACCTGTGCAGCACCAGAGTGAGGTCAATATTCTGTGAGCCCTGCAGACTGTCGGCCCGAAACGAGATAAAGTCCTTGTTGAACCGGTAGTAGCCGTTATTTGTCAGCAGGCTTGTGATGCGCTTCCGTTCGCCGTCGAGACTTTCCACGTTGAACATCATGCCCTGTTTCAGTCCTCGGTTTTCCTCCAGGTCCATGCGCAGCATGGCGGCAATGGCCGAATCCTGTATCTCGTATTTCACCTTGCCGATGAAATACGGTCTTCCCGGATGCAGCACATAGTTTGTGCGCACCTTCTTGCCGTTATACGAGTTGTTGACGTCGATAGAAGCCCTGAGGAATCCCTTTCCCTGCATCTGTGTCAGAATACTCTTCATCGACTGACTTGTCAGTGCAGAGTCGTAGATGACAGGTGCTTCTCCTATAGCTCTGAGTGTGCGGTTTATCCATTTCGAAGTGTCGCGCCCCGACAGAGAGTATGTGCGCAGTGGAATCTTCACGGCCGAAAACCATCGTGCATTGCCGCGCTGCCTCACCAGCTGTTTCATCTCTACCGTGTTGACAAGCTTCAAATTGTCGTCGCTTGTCACCTTGACGCGATCGAGCAGAAACTCCCCCTCGGCGACATATTTCGTCTCCGAGCAGGCAGTAAGCAGCAAGAGCGCTGCCAGTAGGATGAACAGTCGGTTACGCATGTATCAGATCTTCACACTCCTTGAGCCACAGCGTGCTGTCGGCATCGCTTGGCATACGCCAGTCGCCACGCGGCGAGAGGCTGATAGTACCCACTTTGGGACCATCGGGCAGACAAGAGCGCTTGAACTGCTGAGAGAAGAAGCGGCGGCAGAATGTGGTGAGCCACTTCTTGATAGTCTCTTCGTCGTAGGCCTCGCCAAAGGCTTTTGTTGCCAGCATGAAGATTTTAGCCGGACGGAAGCCGAAGCGCATGAAGTAGTACAGGAAGAAGTCGTGCAACTCGTATGGTCCCACCAGGTCTTCGGTCTTCTGTTTTATGTTGCCTTCGGCATCAGCCGGTGTCAGTTCAGGCGAAATAGGAGTGTTCACTACATCTATCAGAGTGTCGCGCTGCGGACTGAATACGGGCAGCAGAGCCATATATCGTATCAGATACTGTATCAGCGTCTTGGGTATTCCAGCATTCACTCCGTACATCGACATGTGGTCGCCGTTGTATGTAGCCCATCCCAGTGCCAGTTCCGACAGGTCGCCAGTGCCCACCACGAGAGCATTGAGCTTGTTGGCAAGGTCCATCAGCACCTGAGTGCGCTCTCGGGCCTGCGAATTCTCATAAGTAGTGTCGTGCTTGTTGGCATCGTGTCCGATGTCTTCGAAGTGCTGCATCACTGCCTTTGCTATGGGAATCTCCATCTGCGAGATACCCAGCGACTGCATCAGCGATGTGGCATTGTCGTGAGTGCGCTCGGTGGTTCCGAAACCGGGCATGGTGACACCAATAATTCCCTTGCGGCTGTATCCCAGTTTGTCGAAGGTACGCACGCACACCATCAGTGCCAGTGTAGAGTCGAGTCCTCCGCTTATTCCCAGTACCACGTGCTGGCAGTTGGTATGTATCAGTCGCTTTGCCAGTCCTGCCGTCTGTATGTTCAGAATCTCCTCGCATGTATCGGCCATCTCCATATCCGTAGGTATGAAGGGGTGAGGATCGATGCTGCGGCTAAGCTTGAAGGGATGGTCGTTGGCAGCAGGCTTGGCAGGATTGAGTATTGATTTCGTGCCGTGCTGTGCTGTAGCAAACGTGGTGTTCACCTGTCGCTCTGAGCGCAGTCTCTCTACGTCAATATCCGTCAGTTGCAGCTGGGGCTGGAATGAATAGCGCTCCCCCTCTATCAGCAGCTTGCCGTTCTCGAAAATCATTGCGTTGCCGCCGTACACTACATCCTGAGTAGATTCGCCGAATCCGCATGAAGCATAAACGTAGCCGCTCAGAGTGCGGGCGCTCTGCTGGATAAGCAGTGAGCGCAGATAGCGGTGCTTGCCTATCAGCTCGTTGCTGGCCGAGCAGTTGAAGATAATGTCGGCACCAGCAAGAGCGAGATTTGTTGATGGAGGCACGGGGGCCCATACATCCTCGCATATCTCTATACCAAACTTCACTCCGTCGCCAGTCTGGAATACGGTAGTATCGTTGGTGATAGTCACCGGATTGCCGGCCAGATACACCTGCATGGTGTTCAGCTGGGTTGAGGATGCAAACCAGCGTTTCTCGTAAAATTCATTATAGTTGGGCAGATATGTCTTTGCCACCAGTCCTAACAGCGTGCCGCGCTGAATCACGGCAGCGCAGTTTAGCAACAGTCCTTCGGCCTGCACCGGCAGTCCCACTATGCATATCACATCCAGTGTGCGTGTAAAGTCGAGAAGCGACATCAGTCCCTCTTCGGCTTTCTGCAACAGCAGCTGCTGGCGGAACAAGTCCTGACAGCTGTAGCCAGTGATGCTGAGCTCCGGAAAACATACTATCTCTACATTCTCACTGTCGGCCAGAGCAATCAGTTTCTCAATCTCCTGGACGTTATAGCTTACATCAGCTACTTTTACGGCAGGCACTGCAGCTGCCACCTTGATGAATCCGTATTTCATATCTAATTTTCGTCTTTCGTCCTTCGTTCTTCGTCTTTCGTTCTTCGTTTTCGTCCTTCGTCTTTCGTCTTTCGTCCTTCGTTTTCGTCCTTCATCCTCACGGCATGAGCAGCGACGAGTCGCCATAGCTCAAGAATCTGAAGTCATGACTAAGGGCATAGTCATATATCTTGTGCCAGTCGCCATGCACGAATGCACTCACCAGCAGCAGCAGGGTTGATTGCGGTTGATGGAAGTTGGTTACCATCATCTTTACTATCTTGTAATCATATCCCGGTGCTATTATTATCTGCGTCGAAGAGTGCAGCACCGTCAGTTTCCGACGGTCCATCCAGTCGAGCAAGGCCTGCAGGGCTTCCGTTGCGCTCGGCCATTCCTCATTCCTCACTTCTGATTTCTCATTTGTCGTCGGAATTGCGCCATACGGTTCCCACTGCTCCACGTGCAACTCATCCTCGTTGGCATCAGTATTCTGCATCACCTTCAGTCCCATGTAGTACAGGCTTTCCAGGGTGCGCACGCTGGTAGTTCCCACGGCAATAGCCTCTCCGTTGTGAGCAATAAGCCTCTCGATGGTATGCCGTTTCACTGCCACATATTCCGTATGCATGGCATGGTTGCCGATGGTCTCGCTCTTCACGGGTTTGAAGGTTCCCGCTCCTACGTGCAGAGTCAGTTCCTCGCGCTCAATGCCTCGTGCATCGATATCCTTCAGCACTCGCTCGGTGAAGTGCAGTCCGGCAGTAGGAGCAGCCACGCTACCCTTTATCTTCGAATAAACAGTCTGATACGTAGTCTTGTCGCTCTCCTGAGTCTCGCGGTTCAGATACGGAGGGATAGGCAGTTCACCCATCATGTCGAGAATCTCGGCGAAGCTTGCTCCCCCACTCCATTCAAATTCTATCAGTTGGCTGGTGCCATGCTCACCCTTGCGAGTAGCACATATTGTCAACTCTTTGCCGTTATAGTCTATCGTACGGCTCAGCGCCCCGTCTTTCCATTTCTTTTGATTTCCCACCAGACAGAGCCACGAGCAGCTTTCAGTCTGCTGGAACATCTGTTCATAGTCGGCAGGCACAGCAGGCTCCAGCAGGAACACCTCTATCAGTGCTCCCGTATTCTTACGGAAATGCAGACGTGCCTGAATCACCTTCGTATTGTTGAACACCATAAGGGCATTCTCTGGCAGATATCCCGGGAGATTGTAGAAGGTATCCTCTCCCACTTCACCTTTCTTATATATTAGCAGCTTCGAATGGTCGCGCTGAGCCACGGGGAATTTTGCTATCCTTTCGTCAGGCAACTCATAATTATATTCGCTGATATGTATCTCTTTTGTATCCATACAGGTTGCTAAGTTACGAATTAGTCACTTACAGCTCAATACCTCCTAAAGATTCCCCCCTGTTTATAGGGTTTCAACTGCAACTTCTTGACTATTCCCCAACTACATGTGGTTTCTCTTTTTCGAGAACCACCTTGCCGTTACTAATTAATTGCATCAAAATACGTATTACTTCTTAAATTCGTTGCAAATATACGCATAATTGGTGTAATATCCAAATTTTTGTCTGAAAATTAGCTCCGTGCCGAAGGCCGTTCAGCTAAGTCACATTAACCAAACAAGATGCCCCGCATGCAACACCTTGCAGCGGGACATCCCAAATAACTATCATGATGTCAGCACTTTTTCAAACTGGTTAGAAGTCATCGTCACCGAAGAATGAATAACCTCGGGCTTCACCATTAATATCACTACCGCCTTCACCGCCATTGCCGCCACCGCCAGAAACGGGACCTCCTCCTGACTTCGGCGGTTTTAACATTTCAGTGAGGTAGACTCGCTTGAAATCCCTA
>CAMHLV010000060.1 GCA_946186115.1 uncultured Prevotella sp.
CTAACTAATTGAATATATTCTTCCTCAGTCATACTTGACATTGGGCGGAGATACGGCTTAACATCATCTATATATGCATCCCAATAATAATCTACCTCAAATCTCACAAGTTCTTTTGAAATATCAATTTCTACTAATTTTCCATCATTTAAACCCGCTGCTCCATCATCTACTTGACACATTACTCCATACATCAATCTTGCAGAAAGGTCTTTTAATAATAATTGTATTTCTTCTCGTGTCATAAATTACTTTGTTAAGTTTTCAATGAATTTAGAAATAGCTCTAATTCGATTTTCAGCTATAGGCCAATCGTTTTGTCTACACCAAGTAAGCTCTTCTTTCACTTTTTTATTTACATCTTTTAATGCAAGATTATAAAAATGTTCATCTATTTGTTTTCTATTGTTAAGTACATATATCATTCCTTCTTGGAATATTTCCTCGGCTGTATGCGGGCAATATCCATTTTCATCAAGCATACCAAGGTCATCAAGTATGTCTTGTATTTGGTTTTTGCTTGGCAAGTTATCAAAATTAAAAATTTCCTTCTGTATCATAGTTATTTTCCCTTTTTATTTATACATTCCTTCTGATGCTTCTAATGCAAGACCTTTTTCTATTAGTCCACGATAGTCAAAATGATTTTTATTAAGCCAATCAAACAACTCATAAGCATCTGTTACTGGGTATTGACTACTACAAAGAAACTTGTCTTGTAAATTACAATACTCTTCCTTCTCTTCCTCAGTCATACTTGACATTGGACGGAGATATGAAAGCTTCCACCTTGAATGAGATTTAAAATCTTCATTTTCCCAAGATTCACAAAAACATTTATAATCAATTTGCCTAAGTGTCATGGCTAAATCGTCCCCAACATACACTTTCACTCCATAAGGCAACCTTGCTGAAAGGTCTACCAATAAAAGTTGTCTTTCTTCTTGTGTCATAGTTTATTCCTCCACACACATACGCAACAGTCCTTACCATCATTCGTGCAATAGTAACAGTCATTGATGGTATTTTTGCGTATGTCTTCTAAATTTCTATTTGTTTTCATAATTTATTTTATATTTATAATTTCACGGCCAAAGGCAACTCCAACGAGTAATAATAGCCCAAGATAGTGCCAAATGTCACAAAAGAAAAACTCACACAGGTATTTAATTATTTCCATAGCTTATTCCTACTCTTTAGGTAATTCAACATCTAACCAATAAACCACATTAGGCTGATTCCAACCTCCATTGTCATATCTCTTAGGCTTATAACGAGTAACCTCACCAGTAAGAATATTCTTACCATCCCAATATTCAGGTGGTCTATGAGCAAAGACTACCTTGCCATTGTCAATTAGTGCTATAACCTCCCTGTCAATCTCTGGCAAGTCATCACCATCGGCAGGCTTCCAAAGGTTTTCTTTCTGCCATTGAGCACCTGCAATAAAAGCGTAGTATTTGAGCACTTCATCTTCTCCGCTCATAGTAAAAGCATAGTTTCCTGCTGCTTTTTCCAATGTTTCTCCGATATGGGAATTCCCATGTCGGCTGATTTCCAATGGGTTAGAGATGGGGTCGTTTGAAACGACATCATCTTTATGTGCCTCAGTGAATAGCTTGCTTTTCTCTTCTATTTCTTGCATTGCAGCTTCAATTTCGGCAGGGGTTCTTTTGACAGGCTCTTTAAGGGAGTCGATGTAGGACAGTACTTCATTGTATGCTTCATTCTTACAATTACATTCCATTGATAACTGTGAAGCACAACTACCCCAAGGTAGGGATTTTTTCAGCCTTTCAATCTCTTTGCGGATTTTTTCTACTTTGCTCATATTACCAAATACTTACATAATAGTTACCATTATTGTCTTGACTGAGTTCAAGACGTGTGATATTATCACTTACTCCCTGATATACAACAGGGATTTCACAAGAGGTTATCTGCCTTCCTATGTAAGTAGATTGGTCAATTAATTGTTGTAGTGTCATAATGCTATTTCTTTTTCGGATTTTTAATCTCCGCTGTCTACTGAATAACGTAATCCTAACTCTGTGCAGATGTAGTGGTGGTCGGTGCGACGGTAGCCAGTCGAATAACCTTGGTCGAACTTAAATCCTTGTGCGTGAAAGGCTTCCATAATGGCTTTTTCCATCTCGCCGTAGAACCATCCTTCCCTTCCATAGAAGTCCCAGTACCAGCCGTTTGCATAGCCTAAATCTCCGATAGGGGCGAGCTTGCGTAAGTCACTAAGGCCGAAGAGGCCGATCTTCCTTGTCAGGCGTTTCTTCCATTCAGGAACCTGATTGTATTTGTTGTACTTCATGATTGTTCTTTTTGTTTGTTGTATAGTCTTGATTTGAAATCATCGACGAGAGCCTTCAGTTCTTCTCCGTCTTCGATGCTCCAGTGTTCCCCTTCGGGGATTGTGATGTCGAAGTAGAAACCTTCCTCTCCTAATCCCACAGAGTCGCCACAACGTGTTGTGATGGTGAGGTTCTGTATTTCATCTGAATTGCTACAGGTGTCGGCTGGCTGAACGTACGTGATGCTCATCTCCTCGATGCCGACTGCATTTACCTCGGAAGAGCATTCCTTTTCGAGGTCATCTGTGTAGTTACAGGGATATACTTTCGTTTTCATCGTGCGAGGATTTTAAGTGAATCGAGTTCTTGTGAGAGCTGATAGTTGGTCATGCTGACGTTGTCACGCTCTGCACGGGCATTTCCCATAGTGACGAACATGGCGACGTAGGCAGCGACTATTACGAGTGCGAAGAACCAATGGCGAAAAATGCCATGTAAGAGGTCTTTTCCGAGGCGGTGGATAGTTATGCACCAACAGCGAAGAAAGAGCCGTACACCGCACCAAATTGTGCTCAGAGCGGATTTGTAAGATAATTGTTCCATGAGATATTTCTGTTAATTAGGTTGATTTTTTTGCTTCCTCTGCTTCAAGGCGCTTATACTCCTCGTAAGTGATTGGAGGGTTCTTGCGGAGCTGTTCTTTCTCGCGTGCGTCGCGGACTGCCTGGTCGTGGCGTTCGTATGCGATGGCACGCTCGGAGATGAACTCCCGGATGGCCGTAGTGATGACCAGCGGGTCTACGCTGCCGTAGAAGCGTCCGTAGCGTCCGGCCTTGAATCGGTGAAAGAAGAGCATGAGTTCGGAAATCTTCAGGTAGTAGTATTCCGTTGCGATGACGAATGCGCAGTCCTTGTACTGCTCCTTCGACAGTTTGTCCCGGCATCCGCAGTAGACGGCGAGGTTGGTGAGCTGCGGTATTATCCACGCCACGGCAGCGTTGGAGCCGAGGTCGTTGCGGACTTTGGCAAGCGTCGGGTAGTTACCGAAGAAACAGGTGTCGGCACTTGCGCAAATCACCTGCTGGTAGTCGGGCGTGTACGTCTGGCAGAACCTTGTCACGGCCTCCGTCCTATCTGTTTGCTGCAATGAGTTCTGCGACGGCTGCTGCCGCTGCATCGACTGTCTCTGCTGTTGAATCAGGTCTGTTATACTTTCCATTCTTGAATTTATGTTCCTCATCCCTCTTGTGCCATGTTGCAAGCCTCATGGATAGGCTCCATGTCTTTTCTAGTTCCATCCGCATCTTCGTCATGCTGCGGTTAGGCTCGCTCCAATAGTCGTAGAAGGCTCTGAGCATTTCTGCTGAATATTTGCTAACGTATGGTCTGAGTGTGTCGTAGAATCTGACTTGTCTTTCTTCGATGCTCAGACCTGTTGAGAGAGTAGTCGCGGGAGCGACGTCAGGTTTTTCTTTCCCTACTACGATAGTAGTAGGTTTCTTTTCTTCTTTTTCTTCTTCTATAGAATGATTAAATAATATTTCATTCTTATATGCGCGAGGCTGGTCGCTTGTTTGGTCGCAACTTTGGTCGCAACTTTGGTCGGTAGATTTTTGTTTTGTTTCGTAACTCGCTAAAAATAAGACTGTTAGAATGGTCGCAACTTTGGTCGTTCCTTTGGTCGCAACTTTGGTCACTAGTTTGGTCGCTTCCAATTTTTCGATAGCCGTTCTGACTTGTCGCTGAGACAGTCCTGTACGCTTGGACAGGTCTGCCCTAGACGTTGTGACACGTCCTTTCTTGTCTGCATTAGCGGATAGCCATGTGTATAATCCAATCGCCTCTATAGAGAGCCGTTTGTCGAGTATGGCTTTCGGTATCATCGTGTATCCTTGTCGCATCAGTCGAAAGGTGTTGAGAATGTTTTACGTTTGAGAGTTTCAGGGCGTGGGAGGTGGTACGGACAGCGGAAGTCCTGCGGTGAGGACTGCGGCGGGCGTATCTCACCTACGCTGCCGTTGCCGAAGGTCTCGGTGAGGTGGTAGTTGTCGGCGAGCCATCGGATGTCCTTCGGGTAGTATTGGCATTGGTCACGCAGCGGACAGGTGTACTCTTGTAGGAGCATCCCGTCGGTGAAGATGCCGAAGCAGACGTGCGGTTTCTGACTCATTTGTAAGTTTCGTAGAACTCGTTGAAATACAAGTCTTCAGGCCTTGGCAGACGTATGCCAAGTTCCGTGAGGGCATCTGCCTGTATCTGGTCGAGAAATGTGCTCATGCGTTCCTTGTCGAGTTTGCGTGTTCCCTCGACGACAGTCCTTTCCACCCCGTTCCAATCTATCTTGCGGCGCAGGAACTTGGCGCAATAGTAGTCGTGGACATCCTGAACGGGTGTCTGAGTCTCGTCGGAGATACAGGAGAACCACATCCACATCAGGCTGTTTTGGTCGAGTGAGCGCGGTTCTTTCTCCTTGACGATGGTGACTATATAGCGTCCGTTGCGGAGCGTGGAGAAGACGGCGGCAGGCTCCTTGTTGAAAGAAACCTGCTCACCGTTCTTGGTTAGGATAAGTGACTTTGGTTTAGACATAAATCAGAATGGCAAATCCCCTTGTGACGGAGCAGATGGCTGGACAGGCGGCGGGAGCACCTCGGCGGGTTCGGGCTGAGGCTCGTTGGCGAGGACTACACGCCACGCTGATAACTTGTTGTACCAGCGTCCGTTGTACTCGCTGGCTTCTACGTCGAACTGAACGTTTACCGTGTTGCCGGTAACGAGCGGCATCTTAGTGAACTTATCCTCGCCGAAGACCTCGAACAATGCCTTCTTGGGATACTGCGTGTTCATCTGTTCGACAACGAACTGGATCTTCTTCCATGCGTTGCCTGTCTTTTTTGAAGTTCCTCCCTCTATTGGGAGCACCTGAATGATTTTTCCTTGGAATTCCATTGCGAAATATTTTTACTTGTGAATCTCAAAAACGTCAATAAAGTTGGTCTCTGAAACGGTGTCGATTTTGTAGTCAATCATTGTACCGGCCATGAGTTCCTTGATGTACTTTCGGGCGATGTCAAAAGTTCCTGCCTGAACGAGATAGAACGCTGCGGACATCTTCTCTTTTTCCGTCTTTTCATCGAGTGTAATGAACTGTAGCTTTGCCTTGTAGAATTTGTCATCCGTTGCATCATCTGAGAATATAACTTCCTTGTACTTGGCCTGACGTATGCAGTCAACGACTTCAAACTCACCGACATAGGATTCCATCGACTCTGTGATGTTCGCCTCTGCCTCTGCGAAGGAGAGTGCATTGACAACGTAGTTTTCACGGACTTTCTTTATTGAGCCGTCCTCCATTGTTTTCTCGTACTGGACTTTCGTCTCGTACCATTTTGCTAATAAACTTCTCATTTTATTGTCTTACTTTAGTGTTATTTTTAGGTTGCCCTTGACAGGCGATTTCTTGACATATTCCTGATATATCTGAGGGTAGTCCTTCTTGAATGCGCGGGTGTCGAATGACTCTCGCTCGGTTGGGAAGACGCGTGTGAGCTGTATGTGCTGACCGCAGAAGGACTTGATGTCGTGCTGCTCCATTATTTCGTAGAGACCTTTGCGGAACTCTTCGAGCTGACTCTTTTCATACTCCATGTGCATGATGATGTCGGCAATGGCTTGTTCCTTGTCGGCAACTATTGCAGGGAGCGTGGAGAAGTGGCTGGCCACGTCGAAGGGTTTGTCGAGGATGTCGCACTCTATTAGGTAGTCGATGTAGTCATCCGGCACGGGCGTGACGGGAACGTAGGCATATTCCTCGCCGTGGAGCCAGATGGCTGCGATGGTCTTAACCTTCAGGTCTGGGTTCTGCATCTCGAACATACGGCGATAGATGGACAGCTGATAGCGGACGGCCTCAACATCGAGTTTGTATGTGCGCTTGACGTCTACGAGGACGATGCCTCCGTCCTTGTCCTGAAACACATGGTCGATGGATGATGCGTAACGCTCTTCGTCGGAAACCAGGTACTCGGTGGCTACATGGTAGAGCTGTTGGTCTTCCTTGATTTCGATGTAATGGCGTACGTCCTCATCGTCGGAGATGATGCCTGTCTCTTCGTAGAGGCCGATGAGTGAGTGGATGGCAGTGCCGTAGGCCGCCCGCTCGTCGAGTTTCTTCTGAGATACGCCTGCGTACTTATCAGGGTTGAGACGCTCGATGAGTGAGCCTGACGTGACGCCCTTGAGCTGCTTTCCATCGAGCCAATAGGTGTGTGTCAGCGCCTCGAACTTGACGGGCGACTGACGGAGGTTAATGTTGTCCATTTTCTATTTCCTGTTTGCGTAGTGAGAATACTTCTTTGAATGTTTTGTCGGTCTGCAAGTTAGGAAACTTGTTCCATATAGTCATCAGTTCGGCTACCGTCTTGGCTCCCTTGACTGCTGATAGGTAAGGCGCTGCTGCCTGCTGATATTCAGGCGTATCGGTGTCCTTGTTATCGTCGATGGCGAACAGGCCGTTGAGTGCATATTTGCGGGCGTAGGATGACGTTGCTCCAGTTATCTGCGACACGTCCATTCCTGCTTTCGTCTCTGCCTCACGGGCAAAGGCGTGTACTTGTGCCATAGAACCTTTCTCGTTGTAGAGTGTTGCCGTGGCCTTGATGTAGTAGCGTTCGCCGATCGGAACGATATCGTCCTCGATGGTGAGTATACATGACTGCTCCTTCAGTAGCGGCTTGACGGCTTCGAGGATGTCCTCTGCCGAGCGGTAGTTGTACTTTCCGAAGTTGTTGCGCTGATTCTTCGGCGCTTTCAGTTTTGACTGAATTTCGATTAATTCCTTCATATCACATTATTATATAACTTATTCCATATCTCTTCTCGAACTCCTCGCGCAGACGCTGGTAGACGTCTTCGGCATCTCCGAGCGTGTAGACGCGGAGGTAGTTGTTGACATAGTAGTCGAGGTATGCCTTGCGTTTGACATTCCCCTGACCGATGGCCGCCTTGTTGCTGACGATGCACCGGGGCTGATACTGGCTGCACGGAGGGTCGTCGGGATAGACCACTCCGTAGCCACGCTTGCAGAGCCTTGTCTCGTAGGTGTGATACTGCCGAAACTGACAGGAGGCACAGCACTTGGTGACGCGGATGCCCATGGAGTCTACGAAACGCTCAAGCGGCGCCCTTGGTTTACTCTTCCTGATCATGGCGCTTAGAGTTAGAGATGCGCTGGAGGAGTTCCTCGTAGGACGCGCAGAGCTGTTCTTCACTGTAGATAGCCTGGTCCATTCCGTTGCACCAATAGTAGATTTCGTGGCCATCTGGGGTTTTGTCGATGGCGATTTTGTAGACTGTTCCTGATGTGGTCTCGCAGTTTCGGGTGACACTCCATACGGTGTCGCCGAGATTGTACTTGGTCTTGATTTCCATAATTGTTTCTTGTTTATTATCGTTTAGATTTACACCAATTATCTGTACTCTGATGGTAGCCTGCCTCGTAGGCTTCGTCGAGTGTGGCGTCGGGGTGTTCCGACAGCCATTTGTTCTTTTGGTCTTTATAACTCATTTCGTGTCGCGTATTCGGAGATGAGAAGCGCGTCCTGATTGACGGACGTTACCTTTACTGACGGGAAGAGCTGCTGGGCATAGTCCTTCAGGCGGCGCTTGTGGTCGGCCTTGGACTTGTCCTTGACGCTGTTGAGAGAGAGAGCCTTCTGCCATACCTTCGGACGGACTTTGATTGTACGTACGCGGAAGTCTGCGAGGACTTGTTCGAGGTGTCCGAATTGGTTCCCGAAGGTAAACATGGATGTTACGCCCTGACCGGGCATTGCCGACACATGTTCGAGGTAGGCGATGACTTCGATGTTTTCAAGTGCAGAAGCTGACACGATGGCTTCTATGTGGTCGCGCAAGTCTGCACACGTCTCTGGCATCTTAACGATGTCGATGATTTCTGACCCCTCACGAAGGGCGATTGCTCCGTTCTTTCCTGGGTCGATTGCGATGATTCTTTTGTTCATGGTTCTTGGGTTTTTATTGCCTCGGCCTTGCTGTCAAGTTGCCGCATTCTCTTTGGCTGCTCACTGCTGCATTTACTTTGTGGCCTTGCTTCTGTACACAACAGGCATGCTGCATTTACGTCTCAGCGTCGCTGTTATTGTAATTACAGAGTGGTTCCCCCCTCCGCTTAACGGTGTGCAGCCACCGCGTGTATTTTTGGTTGTTTTTGTTTCGTTGTATGTCATGGGCTGTGTGTTGTATCGGCATAGTGAGCTGCTTGCGCTGTGTGTTGTCTTTCAAAGCTGTGTTCGATTCATGCGCCTGCTGTGTTTTACCCCGTGGGCGACATGCGCTGTGAGTTGTCTTTGCACATCCTCGCAACACTGCTATGCATCGACCTGCTGCGGCGCAAATCAACTTCGCGAGTGATTTTTCCTCACGTTAAGGACGCACAGCCGCCCCTTATATTTATTCTTCGCAAAAAGAAAGATTTTATAGTTATATACTCGGTATTCAACCGCGAGGGACTGGACGTTAAGCTGTGTGTTACTATCATTCCAAATGTGTACACACCGTCCTAACTCGAAGGTTGGCACCGGCTGTGTGTAATATACTAAGTACTTGGGGAGTGTAGAACCATCCCCTCAAGGGCGCACAGCCGCCCCTTATTTAGTTTTATATCAATCATAACATGTGTCGAAGTGTCTTGTGCTGTATATTATCTTATATGTTTAGGTATAGACACCTATTTTTTTCAGGTAGATACACCTATCCAGATGAAGCAGGGGCTGTATATTACCTAGTTTTTTAGGTGTACACACCTATACAGCCAGAACATGTGAAGCACGATGTGCTGTATATCACCTAGAACGCAAAAGGGCTGGTGAGGCTGTATATCACCTAGTTTTTCAGGTGTATTCGTCGCAACTTGGTGTACGCCACCATTAAGGCAATTTCGCGGGTGCATAGCCCCACGTTAAGGCGGTACAGCCCGCCCGATATTTAGATTTATTATTTTCTATTTTGAGCCGATGGTCTTTTCTGCTGTATGTATCTTCGCATTGCAATGCGCTGCATGTACCTTTATATAATATAGGCTTATACACCAAAGAAGACGGGCGAAGTTACTACAGGTCAGCTGCATGCACCTTATATTTCGATACCGCATTGTCAACCGACCACGCTGCATATACCTTCATATTCAAGGCAGGTACACCTCACGCACTCGATGGTGGGCCATGCGCTGCTGCATATACCTATCAGATTATAGGCGCTGCATATACCAAAGTTCGTTGTCTGTCTCTGCAAGGTACTTAGGGAGTGGCGAACCCTCCCCATAACGCTGTACAGCCAGCGCGATATATGGTTTATTTCTGTACTTCCATCTTGATGCCGTACATCTTACACTTGTAGGCAATCTTCTCCTTCAGACCGTAGTACGTCCAGTTGCGGAGCACGAAGTTGTCGCCCTCGGCATTCTCATTCTTGGCATCGTCCTCGCGGTGGGTCTGGTTCATCAGGACTATCTTACCGCAGGAGTGCTTCACGGCGAGGTCTACAAGGAGTCGGCTGTAGGTGTGGAGCTTGGTGTCTACGTAGTTGTTCTCCTTGTCGTGCCATCGGTCAATGGCCTGACACTTCTTCTTGCGGCCCTTGCCACCGACGGAGTAGCGGTTGTTAATCTGACATCGGCGGACGGCCTCCTGAATCTGACGGCGGCGGTAGTTGAACTCCTCTGCCGTTCCTATCTCAAAGGTTTTCATGCCGCTGTCGTATTCCTTGGCGGCACGGACGTCGCAGGTGCAGACAATCGGGTTCATCACTCCGAGAAATGCGTAGAGCGTCTTGTCCTCATTCAGTTTCACCTCCTTCTGCGGGATGTCCACGCAGAGCATCAGGAAGACCTTGCGGCCATCGACCTGAATAGATGAGGTACACATCTTATATTCTCCGCTGATGACGCGCTCGACTATCAGGCGGTTGCCGGAGCGGTCACGCCCGAAGCGGCATTGGAAGGGGATTCCCATCAGGGTGAAGAAACATCCCTCGCGTTTCTTACCCTCCTTGTCTTCGTATTCGGCAAAGCGGAGGTTGATGAATCGGTCAGCCTTGAACGGCACTGGCATGTTTGACTTGTATGAGCGCAGGGACTTGTTCCACATTCCATTCTTTCGGTCATCTTGGTACATCTTCTGCGCGTTCTGAAGTACGCAGGATACCATACCCATGTCGGCCTGTCCTTTGAAGAGCTGGCTTGCGGCGACGTAGGGTGCGTTCTGCTTGGTTGCCTTGTTTCCTTTCACGCCGAGGAATGTGATTGTCTCCTTGTCCTCATCACTCAGATAAGGCATCGTATTATCAAGGGCGAAAAGATGGCTCATTGCCATGTTCGCTACCTTAACGGCTATGTCTCTGTTGGCGTAGAGTTTGTCGTAGTACGCCCTACGGAGTTCTTTATCGTCTTCGCAAATAAAGACCTCAATTTTTCTTGTTATTACCATTTTGTTTGTATAGTTTTTATATTCAACGTAAGGCATACTATCTGCATGTACATATCAGTAGCCAGCTGTATATACCTTGCATACACGTAGCAGGCCTCGTAGAGGCTGTATATACCTTTTAAGCCCAGCCGTAGGTACTTCGCGAGTGGATTCCCCTCGCGTTAAGGCGGTACAGCCAGCCCGTAAGACGCTTCGGCATCAGGACTCCGTCTCCCTGACTTGTCGTTCTGCCTCTGCGCGTTTTAGTTCATACTTGGCAGCATCTAGGAGGAGCCGGCTGCGGTTGTTCATCTGCTTCAGGATGGCCACGTTGAGCTTTCCGCGCTCGATTTCGATTTGCTGTTTGTCGTTCTTTTCAAGCAGGTCGGCCATGTACTGCATGGCGTTCTTTCCTTCGATTTTGGTTGCTAATTCAAAGTTGTTCATAATTGTTAGGTTTTAAATGAATTGTGGGAGCGTGCAGGATCGAACTGCGCTCATCTCGATTTCTATATCCCCGGCACAATGCCGTATCAGTTATTCATGCCTGTTGCTCCTGCGGTGGTCGGATTTATCCTTTTCCGCTTACAGGCTTTCCGCTCCCAGGTTGCCCCTCCGCCGAGGGGCTGATGTACAAGCTAAATTTAATACCTCAATAATGAATTACAGAATGTGAATAAAAAAGGACAGCGACCTTCACAGGGGGCCATCCGAAAAATAACATAACAATCTACATCATAAATAAATGTATATGGAAAATTAGAAGTTTCAGAAAAGTGGGGCTGTCGGCGCTACCCGACATTTGAAGGCCATGCCTGCCCCTGTTTAATCGTATAAAATCCCTAGTTGAAGCTAAATGCTTCTTCTCGCGTGTTGCAACCCTCGCGGGCTGCGTGGCCCTCACGGGTTTGCTGCGGTCTGCTCCCGCTGTCACCCGGTTTAAAGCCTTGTCCGTTGGCAACCGAAAACAATCGGTTTTTCAAGCAAGTAAAGATAACTCAAAACAGTGGACTCTCACCACACGCTGTCCTTTACAGCGGCATTATTGGTTAATGAATATGTTAAGTGCTATAAAAGCCGTTACGTTGTAAAATTATAGTGGATAGGATGTTTCTCCCGATAGTCCAACAGGAAGTCGACTATCTCATCGAGATCTGTGACGGGTAGTGCGTCGTATTCTTTCTTTGTCATAAGAGTGCTGTTTTAAGAGTTAGAATAATTTAAGTTGCAAAAAGGTGTCAGCGTACCACTCGTCGTATGACTTGCCGCTTATCCACCAGTTGAATATCTGTTCGCATATCTCATCTTCCGTTCCTTCTCCGAAATAATTATTTGTCAGCATATTATCGTGAATGCCTTCCGCACGAATCTGCTTGATGGTGCGAATCCAGTTGCGCTTGACGTGGGGGTATTCTTTCAATTCGCGTATTTTATTGCTGTAGGAAGACATGGGGCAGCAGATGCAGCCGATACGTGTATACCCACGGTCGTACAGTTCGCAATGCTCTACCTTGACGATATAATTCAAGAACTGCCATACGTCTTCATCACTCCACTCTAATATCGGGTTTACGATGATTTTGTCTTTTCCGCCAACACATCTTATTTCTGTTTCTCCCTGCTCTGCGAATTGGTCTACGTTCAGGTTCTTGAGTTTCTTGCCAATCTGTTCCTTCTGGAACTTGTAGAACTCATCAATATTTCCAGCGAAAGAACGATTAGAGACCTCTACACTTGAACGTTTTGAACGGCGAACGCTTTCTGCCTTTCGGATTCCTGTCAGGCAAACCGTTCCTGCCCCCCCCTCTTCTTTTAACTCAGCACAGCACCAACGGATGATGCGTGAAGGAAGTAAGAATTTGCGCTTAAAAGCAATATTGTAGATACTATCTTTCGGCTTATGTAGCACAACATCAGGGTAATGAGTCTTCACGAAGCGTATAACTTCGGGAGGGTCAACGGAAGTTAATGCCATGTGCGCACGGAATTTCACGCCAGCCATCTTCGCTATATGATATAAAGCCTGACTGTCTTTCCCGCCGCTGAAGGCGAGATAGAAACCGTCAGGATGGTATTTCAGCGCGAGAGATTCCGACCTTTTAAGAAGGTCTATTGACTCTTTATATATTCTTCTCATGCGTCGGCTTGTTTGCTGTTTTCCTTTTCCATCCAATCTGCTGGTGTATAGCCCGTCATATCGAAGACAAGCTGGCTGAGACGGTGGCCGTACTCCACGGCGGTCTTCTCGTCGATGCGGCCTGACTTGATGCCTACGTTGCTGACAACGTGCTGGAAGATGTAGACGGCGTTCATGATGTCGCGGGGATAGTAGTTGAGCAGGTATGCCCATTGGTCTGCCTCTGACATCAGCATCATGTCGGCGAGTGTGTTCATCAGTTCCCGCAGGCCTTCGTTGACCTGCTGGATTGTTTGTTTGCTGTTCTTTTGCATATTCTTATTATTATTGTTTGCGCTCAGAGCAGGACTCGAACCTGCGACCTTCGGTTTTGGAGACCGATGCTCTGCCAACTGAGCTACCTGAGTGTATAGTGCATTCCGCAACCCCGGCTGCTGGCAGGTGCATCAGTCGCCTCGCTTCTGAAGTACCCATGCGATGCACTCGCGCATGGTGGTATAGACGTTTCCATTCCTTCTGCCATGCCGCTTGCTGCTGCGGTGTCCTTGTCCCAAATTGTCAAAGAACGTCTGTTTTGTGGGAGTGCGGGAATCGAACCTCGCTACACCAGTATAACAGTCGAAACTATTAAGTGGTTTATCCATCGGACAGAGGCGCACTAATCTGTCCATCTCCCTTGTTAAAACCTGCGAACCATCACGGCGGGCAGGTAAAAAAGATATCTATCAAAAAAAACATGCGATAAATATGCCTGCATCCCAAGCGTGCTTCACAGCAGACAGGAGATTTTTTTGGATTCAAAAACAGATAATGTTTAACCCTTTAAACTTAAAGATAGTACAAAAAGATGTGCGGCGTAGTGGGTCGCGAACCCTCGCACGGCTATTTATATTATGGCACGACATACCGTGTTCTACGCCTACCGATGGAGATACTGCATGAGGGACTGCCGGGAGAATACCAGGCGGCGCCCTGACTTGCGGTATGGTATTTCTCCGAGGCTGACAAGGTTGTAGACGGTCTTGACGCTACAGCGGAGGACTTCTGCCGCCTCCTTTGCGGAGAGCGTGCGGTCTTCGGCAAGCAGTTGCTCGGACTTGAGCATCTCGACTACCTTTCGGGCGGCGAGGTCTGCAATCTTGTTCATCTCGTAGGGTGTCATTCTTCTATTTCGATTTCGTTGTCTTCACAATAGGTGATGCCGTCGGCGACGATGACCACCAGGCAGGCTAATAGAAAGATTGTAAACATGGCTACTTGATACGTGTTACGGTGAGTTCGCAGGGGTTGTCTTCTCCCTCTGAGGTGGTGAACGCCTTCTGGGGATAGGTCTTGAGATAGGTGGTGAGCGTGGATCGGGACGAGCCGACTTTCGTGTAGTCTGGCAGGATGAGCGTTATCTCATCATCGACTTCCATGGTCTCCA
>CAMHLV010000061.1 GCA_946186115.1 uncultured Prevotella sp.
CGACAGCCTGGTCCCAAACCAGGAACGCTACCAACTGCGCTACACCTCGTTGCCGTAAAAGCGGGTGCAAAGATAGTCTGTTTTTATGAGCCCTGCAAATTTTCAGCAAGTTTTTTTGATATTTTAAAATATTTCACGCCATAAACTATATTAAGAATCATGCTCCACATATATTAAATATAGGGTATGAGATAAAAAAATCGCGTTTTTCTTGGTCAATCGGAAAAAAAAACTTACTTTTGCAACCATCTAATCAAAATCGACCACATGAGGCAACTAAAGATTACCAAATCTATTACTAACCGCGAAAGCGAAGCACTCGAGAAATACTTGGTAGAAATCGGCAAGGAGGAACTTCTCTCTGCCGAAGAAGAGGTAGAACTTGCACAGCGCATTCGCCGAGGCGACCGCAAGGCCCTTGACCGCCTCACCAAGGCTAATCTGAGATTTGTTGTCTCTGTGGCTAAGCAGTATCAGAACCAAGGGCTCTCGCTGCCCGACCTCATCAATGAAGGCAACCTCGGACTGATCAAGGCTGCCGAGAAATTCGATGAGACTCGCGGTTTCAAGTTCATCTCTTATGCCGTATGGTGGATTCGCCAAAGCATCCTGCAGGCCATAGCCGAGCAGAGCCGCATAGTGAGACTACCTCTTAACCAGGTGGGGTCGATGAACAAGATTAACCGCATGCTCAGCAAGTTTGAGCAGGAGAACGAGCGCAGACCGTCGATAGAAGAGATATCAGAACACATCGACCTGCCTGAAGACAAGATAGACGAGGCCATGCAGGTAACAGGCCGAGAGGTTTCGGTGGATGCACCTTTCGTTGACGGAGAGGACAACAGCCTGCTCGACATATTGGTAAACAATGATTCGCCCATGGCCGACCGCCAGTTGGTGATGGAGTCGCTGCAATCGGAAATCGAACATGCACTGAGGATGCTCACAGAGCGCGAGCGCAACATCGTGGCAGCATTCTACGGCATAGGCCAGCCCGAGATGACTCTCGAAGAGATAGGCCACAAATACGGACTCACCAGAGAGCGAGTAAGGCAGATAAAGGAAAAGGCCATACGCAGACTGCGCAGCAATAGGAAGAACACGACACTAAAAGCATATTTAGGACAATAATGAGAAACATTAGATTATTTCTTCTGACTATTATCATGGCTATAGCAGCCATGCCGTCAGAGGCCAAAGTAGTAAAGGTGAGCAACATGTATATGTTCGGATTCTCGGCATCATTCAAGGACTCAACCATTTATGTCACCGACATTCAGGATGTACAGAACGTTTGGATGGAATCGAAGAGCCACTTCCTGCTCGACAGAGACCAGTACTCATACCAGCTGAAGGACTATCTGGCTGACTCGCAGAACAGCCCCAGCCGCGTTTGTATTGTATTCTTCGCTACAGAAAAGAAGAAGGCCGAGAAGCAATACATCAAACTGATGAAGAAATACAAGAAAGGCTACGACATTCAGTATCTCAACATCACGCAATTCCAATTCAAAGCCATCGAACGCGAAGAGGAACAAGAATGAATACACATAAGATTATCAACGACCCAGTATTCGGGTTCATAAAGATTAAACGCGGACTGCTGTACGACATCGTACAGCATCCGTTTTTTCAGCGCCTTAACAGAATCAATCAGCTGGGACTGGCATCGGTGGTGTATCCCGGTGCCCGACACACCCGCTTCCAGCACTCAATCGGTGCCTTCTATCTGATGACGGAAGCCGTGAAGTCGCTGACGGAGAAAGGCGTATATATCTTCGACTCAGAGGCCGAAGCCGTGCAAGCAGCCATACTGATGCACGATATTGGTCACGGACCATTCTCGCACGTTTTGGAAAACACCCTTATACACGATGTCACCCACGAGGATATTTCGCTGATGATGATGGAGCAGATGAACCGCGACATGAAAGGTCAGCTGGCACTGGCCATCAGCATCTTCAAAGACGAATACCCCAACAAGATTTTCCACCAGCTCATATCAAGTCAGCTGGATATGGACAGGCTCGACTATCTGCGCCGCGACTCATTCTATACGGGGGTGACCGAGGGCAACATCGGTTCGGCACGCATCATCAAGATGCTCAACGTGAAGGACGACAGGCTGGTAGTCGATTCAAAGGGCATCTACTCGATAGAAAACTACCTCACATCGAGACGGCTGATGTACTGGCAAGTGTATCTGCACAAGACTGCCGTGGGCTACGAGAAGGTTTTGGTGAACACTCTCACAAGGGCACGCCATCTGGTAAAACAAGGTAAAAGCGTGTTTGCATCCCCTGCCCTCGCGTATTTCCTTGAGAGCGAGAGAGTGTTTAATGAAGAAACTTTACAAGTTTACTCCGAACTCGACGACTCGGATATATGGAGTGCGCTGAAGGCGTGGAAGCATTCTGACGACAAAATCCTGGCCACACTGGCTACTGACATGACCGACCGCCACCTGTTTAAAGTAGAGGTCAGCGAGGAACGTCCCACGCAGGAACACATGGATGAGATAGCACACGGCATTGCAGAGAGCATGAACATTCCGCTCGACGACACCAAGTATATGATGACTCTGACAGAGATAGGCAAAGACATGTACAACCCAGAGGACGATAGCATAGGAATTCTTTACAAAGATGGCACCGTAAAGGATATTGCCGATGCTTCAGAAATCTTAAATGTACAACTACTTTCCAAAAAAATCCGTAAATATTACCTCTGTTATCAACGTTTTTAATAAAAAATGATTATCTTTGCAGAGTTTAAACAAAACTAAGTCGACATTATGGAGTTTACAGCAAAGCAAATCGCCGATTTTATAGGCGGACGTGTGGAAGGAAATGAACAAGCAACCGTTCACACTTTTGCAAAGATCGAAGAAGGAAAAGAAGGAGCTATCACCTTCCTTTCAAATCCCAAATACACTCAATACATTTACGAAACAAAGGCCAGCATAGTATTGGTCAACAACGACCTGCAGCTTGAGAAACCTGTCTCGGCAACACTCATCCGCGTAGAGAATGCCTATGAGTGTGTGGCCAAACTGATGCAGATGTATGCTGCTGCCCTGCCCAAGAAGACTGGCGTTGACCCGCTGGCATTCGTAGCCGCCTCAGCCCAGATAGGCAAGGATGTATATATCGGTCCCTTCACCTATGTTGGCGAAGGCGTCAAGATAGGCGACGGCACACGTATCTTCCCCAACGTCACAATATATGACGGTTGCCAGATAGGCAGCAATGTCACCATCCATGCCGGTGCAGTAATCGGTGCCGACGGCTTCGGCTTTGCCCCCAACCAGGAAGGCTACGAGAAGATACCACAGCTGGGCATCGTAATCATAGAAGACGATGTGGAGATAGGTGCCAACACTTGTGTTGACCGCTCAACAATGGGACACACCGTCATCCACAAGGGCGTCAAGCTCGACAATCTTATTCAGGTGGCCCACAACTGCGAAATCGGCGAAAACACGGTAATGTCGGCACAAGTAGGCATGGCTGGCTCCACTAAGATTGGAGCATGGTGCATGGTGGGCGGACAGGCCGGATTCTCAGGACATATCAGTATTGCCGACAAGACGTTTATCGGTGCGCAAAGCGGTGTCATCAGCAACACAAAGGGTAACGGCGAGCAACTCATAGGCGCACCGGCCATCGACCCCAAGGTTTTCTTCAAGTCGTCGGCTGTCTTCAAGAAACTGCCTGACATGTATAAGGAAATCGCTGCATTGCGCAAAGAAATAGAAGAACTCAAGAAACGTTAACGAAAGACGTATGACGTAATACGTTATCACAAAAAACGATAACAATAAAAAGGAAAAAACGAAAGACGAAAATAGCAAATGAAACAGAAAACACTGAAAGGCAGTTTCTCGCTGTTCGGCAAGGGATTGCATACAGGTCTTAATCTGACCGTGACTTTCAATCCTGCCCCAGAGAACTATGGTTACAAGATTCAGCGCATCGACCTGGAGGGCGAACCCATCATCGATGCCATAGCCGAGAATGTGGTAGATACACAGCGCGGCACAGTGCTGGGCAAGGGTGATGTCCGTGTGTCAACCGTTGAGCACGGCCTGTCGGCACTCTATGCCCTGGGCATCGACAACTGTCTGATGCAGGTAAATGGTCCTGAATTCCCTATTCTTGACGGCTCGGCAATACAGTATGTCGAGAAAATCAAGGAGATAGGCCTTGAAGAGCAGAACGCCCCCAAGGACTGGTATATCATACGCAAGAAGATTGAGGTGAAGGACGACAAGACAGGTTCTGTCATCACCATCCTGCCCGACGAGGACTTCTCAATCACGGCCATGTGCTCATTCGAGTCGAAATTCATCAACTCGCAGTTTGCCACACTCGACAACCCACAGGACTATCCCAAAGAGATTGCCAGCGCAAGAACTTTCGTCTTTGTCCGCGACATAGAGCCACTGCTGCAGGCCAACCTCATCAAGGGCGGCGACCTCGATAATGCCATCGTAATCTATGAGCGCCAAACTACCCAGGAGCGCCTCGACATGCTGGCCGACATGCTGAACGTAGAGCATCGCGATGCCACCGACCTCGGTTATATCCAGCACAAGCCACTGCAGTGGGAAAACGAGTGCACACGCCACAAACTGCTCGACATCATAGGCGATATGGCACTGATAGGCAAGCCCATCAAGGGACGCATCATTGCCACTCGCCCTGGTCATACCATCAACAATAAGTTTGCACGCCAAATGCGCAAGGAGATTCGCAAGCATGAGGTACAGGCACCCATTTACGACCCTAACGAAGAGCCGATAATGGATGTCAACCGCATCCGCGAACTGCTCCCCCACCGCTATCCCATGCAGCTGGTTGACAAGGTTATCTCGCTTGGAGCCAACACCATCGTGGGCATCAAGAACGTTACCAGCAACGAGCCTTTCTTCCAGGGCCACTTCCCTGAAGAGCCCGTAATGCCGGGAGTGCTGCAGATAGAGGCTATGGCTCAGTGCGGAGGCCTGCTGGTGCTCAACACCCTCGAGGAGCCTGAACGCTGGAGCACATACTTCATGAAGATAGACGATGTGAAGTTCCGCCAGAAGGTTGTTCCTGGCGACACACTGTTATTCAAAGTTGACCTGCTGGCTCCTGTGCGTCACGGCATCTCGTCGATGAAGGGATACATCTTCGTTGGCGACCATGTAGTGGCCGAAGCCACCTTCACAGCACAAATCGTAAAGAACAAATAAGATACTATGGCTAATCAGATACATCCATTGGCCGTTGTCTCACCAGAGGCACAACTGGGCGACGGCAACATCATAGGCCCGTTCTGCGTCATCGACAAGAACGTCGTTATCGGCGACAACAACACGTTCCTCAACAATGTTACCATACACTACGGAGCACGCATAGGTAGCGGCAACGAGTTCTTCCCAGGAGCAAGCATCTCTACCAAGCCCCAAGACCTGAAATTCAAGGGCGAAGATACCACTTGCGAGATAGGCGACAACAACTCAATACGCGAGAATGTCACGATCAGCCGTGGAACAGCATCAAAGGGGAAGACAGTAGTTGGCAGCGGCAACCTGCTGATGGAGAATATGCACGTGGCACACGACTGCGTCATCGGCAACGGCTGTATCATCGGCAACTCCACCAAGTTTGCCGGTGAAGTAGTGGTAGAAGACTTTGCCATCATCTCGGCAACATGCCTGTTCCACCAATTCTGCCGCGTAGGAAGTTACATCATGTTCCAAGGCGGTTCACGCACCAGCCAGGATATTCCACCATTCGTCATTGCAGGCAAGGAACCAGTGCGCTATGCCGGTGTCAACCTCATCGGACTGCGCCGCCGCGGTTTCCCCAACGAGACCATCGAAGCCATCCACGATGCCTACCGCATCATCTATGCACAGGGCGTGCTGAAAGACGGCATCGCTGAGGCTCGTGCCAAATATCCGCAATCAAAAGAAGTGGAATACATCTGCTCGTTTATCGAGAGTTCTAAACGAGGCATCATTCGCTGACGCGTTGAATAGCGAACGTTGAGCCATAGGAATATGGATACACTCATCGTCATCACAGGACCTACTGCAGTAGGCAAAACGGCACTGACCATCGAGTTGGCGCAGTACTACGGCATACCTGTTATCAATGCAGACTCAAGGCAGATATACCGCGAGTTGCGCATTGGCACGGCATCGCCAACCAACGAACAGCTGACAATGGCAAAGCACTACTTCGTAGGCACCAAGAGCATCCACGACTATTATAATGCATCGATGTACGAACAGGATGTCATGCAACTGCTGACGTCGCTCTTTGCAAAAAGCCAGACACAACTGCTTTCAGGGGGCTCGATGTTGTATATAGATGCTGTGTGCAATGGCATCGACGACATTCCCACTATACGTGACGACATTCGCGAAGAGATGAAAAGGCGCTACCAGACGGAAGGGCTCGATGCACTCTGCGAAGACCTGCGAAGACTCGACCCTGAGCACTATGCCACCGTTGACCTAAAGAACTACCGGCGCGTTATACATGCACTCGAAATCTGCTACCAGACAGGACAAACCTACTCTTCATTCCGCACACAGGCCAAAAAGCAGCGGCCATTCAATATCATTAAGATAGGACTCAACCGCGACCGCGACGAACTCTACGGGCGCATCAATGCCCGCGTTGACCAGATGATGAACGACGGAATGCTCGAAGAGGCCCAGGCACTATACGAGCAGCGCCAACTCAATGCCCTCAACACGGTGGGATACAAGGAGCTGTTCGACTACATGGACGGACGGTGGCCTCTGGAAGAAGCCGTAGAGAGGATAAAGGGCAACACACGACGATATGCCCGCAAACAACTGACATGGTTCAAGCGCGATGCCAGCGTTCGCTGGTTCCACCCCAACCAAAAAGAAGAAATACTGAAATACATACAATATGAACAGACACGTTGAAAAGATCGTTCAGGCACCCAAGAATGCCTGGAGATGGTATAAACACTTATATCAGGGCAAGAAGTGGTACACCAAGACGGCAGTAGGCATCGCCTCGTTTATCGTGGCTTTCCTGCTCTACCTCCTGATGGTAGATTTCAATTTCCTATGGCTCTTTGGCAGGTCACCGTCAATAAATGCCATCATGCATCCAAAGACCATCCAGGCATCAGAACTGTATAGTGCCGACGGGGTGCAGATAGGCAAGTATTTCAGCGAGAATCGCACTCCTGTGGCCTACGAAGAAGTCAACCCGATATTCTGGCGTGCACTCATCGACACAGAAGACGAGCGATTCTACCAACATTTCGGTATCGACTTCCAAGGCGTCTTTGCCGCATTCAAGGACTTTGTAGTTCACCATGATGCCCGTGGTGCTTCCACTATCACACAGCAGTTAGTAAAGAATATGTTCCGCGTGCGCACGGAATACTCTACTGGTCTGCTGGGCAATATACCAGGCGTTAAGATGCTGATAATGAAGAGCAAAGAGTGGATAACGGCTGTAAAACTTGAAATGTTCTTCGACAAGAAGCAGATACTCACCATGTATGCCAACACCGTGGATTTCGGCTCTAATGCCTATGGCATCAAGACTGCTGCAAAGACATATTTCGGCACCACGCCAAAAGCACTTACCACCGATCAGGCTGCCGTTCTCGTAGGACTGCTGAAGGCCACCACATATTATAATCCGCTCATCAATCCCAAGAACTCGCTGGCTCGCCGCAACGTGGTTCTGAGCAACATGCTCAACCACAAAGATATCACGCAAGCCGAATTCGAGTCGCTGAAGGAACTGCCTATCCGGCTTGACTACAGCGTAGAGAACAACTACGACGGTCAGGCACAATACTTCCGCGAGGCCGTAAAGAACTTCCTGAAGGACTGGTGCGACGAGAATGGTATCGACCTCTACAAAGACGGACTGAAAATCTATACCACTATCGACACCCGCATGCAGAAGTATGCCGAGCAGGCTGCCATCAAGCAGATGAAACAGGTGCAGCGCAACTTCTGGCAGCACTGGGGCAATACCAATCCCTGGCAGGATGAGCACCACATAGAGATACCTAACTTCATCGAAGACCTGGCCAAGCGACTGCCAGTATATAAAACCCTCGCTCAGAAGTATGACGGCAATGCCGATTCCATCAACTACTACCTCAACAAGCCTCACAAAGTGAAGCTGTTCGACTATGAGCAGGGCACAATAGAGAAAGAGATATCAACACTCGACTCCATCAGATATATGGAGCACTTCATGCACTGCGGCTTCGTGGCTATGGAGCCTCAGACTGGCCACGTAAAGGCCTGGGTGGGCGACATCGACTTCAAGACGTGGAAATACGACAAGGTCACTGCCATGCGACAACCGGGCTCTACCTTCAAACTCTTCGTCTATACCGAGGCCATGAATCAGGGACTGACACCTTGTGACCGACGACTCGACTCATATATCCAGATGACTGTACAAGACAAGGGCAAGGACGTGATTTGGCGACCTACCAATGCCAACGGATACTTCACCGGCGACTCCATGCCACTGAAGGCTGCATTCGCCCAGAGCATCAACTCTATCGCTGTGAAACTGGGTCAGGAGGTAGGAGTAGAGCGCATCGTGGCAACTGCACACGCCATGGGTATCAAGAGCGAACTAAAGCCCACACCGTCGCTCACTCTGGGTTCGAGCGATGTCAACCTGCTCGAACTGGTCAACGGATATGCCACAGCTGCCAACGACGGCAAGATGCATGAGCCCGTGCTCGTGACTCGCATACTCGACCGCGACGGCAATGAGATATATACTGCTCCAGTAGAAGGACGTCAGGCCATACCATACAAGAGTGCATATCTGATGCAGCAGATGCTGATGGGCGGTATGCGCGAACCAGGAGGAACCAGCATGAGCCTCTGGGGCTACGTAGGCAAATACCCTGACACAGATTTCGGCGGCAAGACCGGAACATCAAACAATCACAGCGATGCATGGTTTGTGGGAGTAAGCCCGCATCTGGTTGCTGGCGCCTGGGTGGGCGGCGAGTATCGCAGCATCCACTTCCGCACAGGAGCATTGGGACAAGGCTCGCGCACTGCTCTGCCTATCTGCGGCTACTTCTTCGAGTCTGTACTGGGCGACCCTGCCTTCAGACAATATCACGGCAAATTTGAGAAGCCCAAGGATGCCGACATCCGCTCCGACATGTACACATGCGCCAGCTACTATCATCGCCGCGATACCGACTCTGTGGCCACCGACAGCATAGATGTCGAGGAAGAGCTCGAGATGGTTCTCGACGAATATGGCAACATGATTGTCAAACCCAAGGAGCATCACGAAGATGCCAACCAGCAGCCTCAGCCCGATGAGCCGCTCGAGGCTGAAGAACCAAAGGAATAGCATCGGAATAGCATCAGAAAGCCTAAAACTATAATATGGAAAACATCAAGAGTTTCAACGACATGTTTCAAATAGTGAAACAGTCGGGCAAAACGCTAAGAATCGCTGCCGTCAATCCTATTGACGAAGCCACTAATGAATCGCTGAGAATCGTAGAAGAACAGAGCCTTGCCGAGGTGGTACGCATTCAGGACACACTGCCTGAGCGTGCTGCCGAGAAGGCTGTGGCTCTCATCCGGCGCGGTGATGCCGACGTACTGATGAAAGGACTTATAAGCACCGATATACTGCTTCGGGCCGTGCTCAACAAGGTATCGGGCCTGCTGGCAGAGGGAAGGGTACTCACCCATATCTCCGTAGCCGAAATCCCTGCCTACCACAAACTGCTGTTCTTTACCGATGTGGCTGTAATCCCCTACCCCACACAGAAGCAGCGCATGGAACAGGTGCGCTATGCGGCAGAGGTGTGCCACCAGATGGGAATCTTCGAACCGCGCATAGCACTGCTGCACTGTGCCGAGCATGGGGGCCGACAATTCCCGTTCGTAGATGGATATCAGGAGATAAAACAAGAGGCTGAAGGGGGAACATTCGGAAGATGCATCGTTGATGGTCCACTCGACCTCAAGTCGGCATGCTCGCTCCAAGCCCTGCAGGCCAAGGGCATAATATCGCCGCTTGAGGGCGACTCCGACGTCCTTGTCATGCCCGACATCGAAGCAGGCAATGCCTTCTACAAGGCCATGACACTATTTGCCAATGCACGCACGGCAGGCATCCTCTACGGTGCCAAATGCCCCGTGGTAGTACCATCACGAGGCGACAACCCAGATGCAAAATTCAACAGCATTCTCTTTGCTCTGGCTACTACTAAAAAACACTATAACTATTAATTTGCTCTGGCTACTACTAAAAAAACACTATAACTATGAAGATACTTGTTGTTAACCCTGGGTCAACATCAACTAAGATGGCTGTCTATGACGACGAGAAGCCATTACTGCTACGCAACATCTCACACACGGCAGAACAGCTGGCACCCTTCGGCAATATCATCGAGCAGCAGGATTTCCGCCGTCAGCTGATACTCGACGAACTCAAACAGGCCGGAATAGCGCTGCAGTTTGATGCCGTGATAGGAAGAGGCGGACTGGTAAAGCCAATTGCTGGTGGTGTGTACGAAATCAACAGCCAGATGCTCAACGACACTCTCCACGGATGTGTCATGCACAGCCATGCATGCAACCTGGGATGCCTCATAGCCCACGAGATAGCATCATCGATACCCGGATGCCGCTCGTTTATCGCCGACCCCGGCGTAGTAGATGAACTATCGCCCCTGGCCAGAATCAGCGGTTCACCACTCATGCCACGCATCGCCATCTGGCATGCACTCAACCAGCGTGCCATAGCACGTCGATATGCCCGCGGCATCGGAAAGGAATACGAAGACCTCAACCTCATTATCTGTCATCTGGGAGGAGGCATCAGCGTGGCAGCCCATGAACACGGACGAGCCATCGATGCCAATAATGCCCTCGACGGCGAAGGTCCATTCTCGCCCGAACGTGCCGGCAGTCTGCCTGCCGTAGATCTTATCCGACTATGCTTCAGCGGAAAATACAACGAACAGCAGTTGCTGAAGCGCATTGCCGGCAAGGCCGGACTGAATGCACACCTCGGCACAAACGACATGCGCGAGATACTGGAGAGGATAAAGAATGGTGACAGCCATGCCAAACTCATTGTCGAGGCTATGCTCTATCATATTGCCAAGAACATAGCGGCAGAGAGTGCAGTACTCTGCGGCAACATCGATGCCATACTGCTCACTGGCGGACTGGCACACTCAGAATATGTAGTCAATGAATTGCGGCGCCGTGTAGGCTTCCTTGCTCCTGTCTATTGCTTTCCGGGCGAAGACGAGATGGAGGCTCTTGCACTCAATGCCCTCGCTGTATTGCAGGGCCGCCGAGAAGCCAAAGTGTACGAATAGCGCGAGACCCCCTTGTTAGCACGGCGCGAGGCTTCAGCACTTGTGAAGTCGCCACGCCCTATTCCCCTGCTGAATGCAGGCGAGATACTATCGATAGTGAAATCGTAGTACAGGTTGTCCTCGTCAATATTGCGGAAGTGCTTCTTGCCCTGTATAGAGTCCTTCGGAGTCTCCCACATCATGTCTTCGAAGTGCTTCTCGTCGCTCACCGAGTCGGTACGCAGTATGCAGTTTGAGAACCGGTAGTCGAATACCTGTGCAGTATCTTTCACCTCTCCCATCACCACGTCGTCTTCATAGCCAGTGGCCAGAGTGTTGGTGCATAGCAGCACCATAGGCATCGTGGTATTGGTGAAACGGAAGGCGGCACCCCTATCGGCAGAGAATGGATAGAACTGTGCCAGCGTGCAATGGTCTATCACAGCCTCACACCCATCGAGCGACAGGCAGTCACCCAAAGTATTGGTCAGTTGGCAGTAACTGAGCACCACCACCGAGTTGCGAGCCGAGAGTCCCATACCACGACTGTTGTGTATCACTGTTTCCTGCATCTGCAACGATGTGCTGTCACACACCAGTGCATTCCAGGCATTACGTATCTCACAGTTAGTGAGCAGATTTCCCTCCGATGATGATGCAATCTCGATACCTCGCCACTGTCCGCTCACACGATCGTAAGGAAGATAGTCGAACATGTGGTCCAGGCGGTCGCCACGGAATACACAACCGTCGGCCACCAGTTGTCCATGCACGTCGATGCCAGCCCCATCGTGGAAATAGAGAGTCGTGCCCAGCAGCGTCAGCGTAGCGGCACTGTCAACTCGAATGCCGTCGCCATATACTATCAGCGGTGTTGCCGACTCAATAGTGGTATCTCGACTAACCACCAAGTTTGTAACCTTCTGGGCATCCCAACTATATGTCCGCAGATTCACTTTCTGCTGCGCACCATTCTCAAGCGTAAACAGCAGGTTATCCTCTACCAGCATCGGATCGAGGCTATGGTTCTCGCGCGTGGTGACTTCAACAAACACCAATAGGCTATCACCCTTGCGTACTTCGAAGTCGGTGCCTACAGGATTCAGATACGTCCCATCAACGTTGACGCGGAAACCCGACTGAGTGCCGCGCTCCAGACGGATAGTCTGAATGCGAATGCCATCGGCCGATTCGTTGTGAACCCAGAAAGTCTCTGTTACTGACGGCACGGTACTAAATAACGTGTCGAACTTGACAGTATCCTCCGAGAACGTCAGTCTGCCGCCCGAGGCACTGCTGAACGATTCGTTGTCAGTACATGCTACGAGCACAACCGATATCGTAAAGACAAAAAAGAGAAGTCGTCTTATCATACAATAGATAAAACGACTTTTCCTTGCTTTTATTATTTGCTTTTCTACTTTTTTACCTTTTTACATTTTCATTTAAAGTATCTCTTCAGCAGTCCGGCAAACCCTGAACCGTGACGGGCCTCATCCTTGGCCATCTCGTGAACGGTGTCGTGAATGGCATCGAATCCCAGAGCCTTGGCATTCTTGGCAATGCGGAACTTATCCTCGCAAGCACCAGCCTCAGCAGCAGCACGCTTCTCAAGATTGGTCTTAGTATCCCAGACGCACTCTCCCAGCAGCTCGGCAAAGCGACTAGCATGATCGGCCTCCTCGAAAGCATAGCGCTTGAAGGCCTCGGCTATCTCGGGATATCCCTCGCGGTCGGCCTGACGGGCCATAGCGAGGTACATACCCACCTCGCCGCACTCACCATTGAAGTGATTACGCAGGTCTTGAATCATATCCTCAGGAACACCCTCCAGTTTGCCGTCACCCAGTTTATGCACGGTAGCGTATGTTGTCTCGCCATCCTCCTTCAGTTCAGAGAACTTAGATGCGGGAGCCTTACAGATTGGGCACTTCTCGGGAGCCTCGTCGCCTTCGTAGATATATCCACAAACGGCACAGATGAATTTCTTTTTCATAGTGTTTGGTATTTGTTTAGTTAATAATAATAATGTTATGTTTGCAAAGATACAGAAAAAAAATCATATCCACCAATTTTTTCTGTCGTTTTTTTATCACTTCTGCACTTTATTTGGTTTTATTCACTCGCAGTAAAGTCAGACTTCTCCCGAATATCAGAAAAGAAAAGCGGGACATTAGCCAATATTGACCAACGTCCCGCTTTTTATAGCGTTATGGTATTAATTATCCAATGGGATTAGTTCTTAAAGAAGTCCTTAACGGCCTCGTTGGGAACCATCTGCTCGTCGAAGATGTAAGCACCAGTCTTGGGGCTCTTAACCATCTTGATAACCTTTGTGTAAGCGCGACCATCCTTTGAGCCTTCGTGGAGGGTAGCGACGGTTTTCTTTGCCATGCTTTAAATAGATTATTTAATCTCCT
>CAMHLV010000062.1 GCA_946186115.1 uncultured Prevotella sp.
AACGCCTTCTTCACCTTATTTAATATGGCAAGTTATCTGTAATTGGTGGAAAAGTTGTAACTTTGCATCGCAAAGTTTGTAAAACAGCAGACAATATGGCAAAGATAACAGTACAGAATACGCAGATAACGGTCATTAGGCAGAATGAAGATGACTACATCAGCCTGACAGACATGTTGAAGGCTAAGGATGGTGAGTTTTTCTTCTCCAATTGGCTACGCAATCGCAATACCATTGAGTTCCTTGGAATATGGGAGCGGTTGATGAATCCGAATTTTAATTGTGCCGAATTCGACATAATTAAATCTCAGGCCGGACTGAACCGTTTCCGTCTCAGTGCCAAAGAGTGGACAGAGAAAACCAATGCCATCGGTATTATCTCAAAGGCAGGACGTTATGGTGGCACTTATGCCCACAAGGACATTGCTTTTGAATTTGCCATGTGGATAAGCCCTGAGTTCAAGGTCTATCTGATTCGAGAGTTCCAACGACTGAAAGACGAGGAGCAGAAGCAGCTTGGTTGGACTGCAAAGCGTGAACTGTCGAAGATTAACTACCGCATTCATACGGATGCCATCAAGCAGAACTTGATTCCAGAAGAGGTGACGGCAGCACAGGCCAGCATCATCTATGCTGAAGAAGCTGACGTGCTCAATGTTGCCATGTTCGGACAGACGGCCAAGCAATGGCGTGAAGCCCATCCTGAACTGAAAGGGAACATACGTGACTATGCTTCCATCAACGAACTCATTTGCCTGGCGAATATGGAGAACATCAATGCCGTTCTCATTGACGAGGGAGTACCACAGGGTGACCGCCTTGTGCGGCTCAATCAGATTGCCATCAATCAGATGCGTGTTCTGGAGAACGACGATAATAGAAACCTGTTAAAATGACATGAGTGGATAGGACATAACATAGAACGACATAAGAAGCGTTGACTTTTTGATTCTTGTTCCAAAATTCGCCAAAATTTTAACCTACGAGATGATAGAAGTTGATGCTCGCGTTTAGGCGCGGGCTGAGACTTGTATCTGCGAGAACGGCGTTTGGCGATGCCTCTGAACTGGATGCACAGAATCAGACTCGCGCCATCTTTATGCCCTGCGATTAGTAAAGTTTAACGCCCTACGATGCAAGATTCCCGACGCCTCACGTTTGTATAGACAGAACATAAAAGTAAAAACATAATAGAAATGACAACAATGAAAATTTGGAGACTCGCCTTTGCGATGCTTGCTGCCCTCTCCCTCGCCTCTTGCAGCAGCGAAAGCAAAGATGGAGATTGGGACCCGATGGTCTGGAAGGCTGAAGTGCCAGTACATGTGACAAAAAGACTATCATTTACAATTATGATGGATTGACACCCAAGAAGAAGCCTATGGGTAAGAATGCATCAGATATAAAGCAAAAACTTGTTATTGAAAATGGTTTAATGATATTTGAAGACGATCCTCTTATAAATGCAGGAACTTACAAGACCTCGCATGAAGGATTTGCCTTTAAAATACCAGTGACGATGAAAATAGGTGATAAAATTGAAACAGGAACAATCACTGAAAGAGCGAAATTTCCAATGCACAAAGAAATCGAAAATATTATTAGATATGATGATTTTTGTGTTGTAGGGGAAGAGGATATTAATACGAACATGGGAATGTTCCATTGCTATAAAGTATCAGGGAAATTGAATGGTACACTTCAAACAATACCCTTGGAAATGACAAATTATGCTATATGGTTCTCACCGAAAATAGGAATTGTAAAGATAGAAACAGATTATTATAAAGAGACGTTGTTGCTTGATTCCGTTACTGGTTTTTAGACATCGATATGTGCTAACTGATAACCCAAGTAAATAGAAAAGAGGTGAACACTTCTGATTTGTGTTCACCTCTTACTTGATTCTTTAGTAGAAGTAATGTGTTTTTACTTTATTACTATCTTCTTGCCGTTGACAATGTAGACACCTTTTTGCAATAATGCTCCTAACAGGGAGAGAGGTATATCCTTTCTGACCAGTGTTCCATTGACAGTGTAAACATCCACGTTGTCGTGGCTGGCATTGATGTTTGAGATGGCTGTCGCTTCTGGTTCTTTCAAGCAGATGTTGTCGTCTGTGCCAATCTCGGCTTCCCACTCCCCGATGTTCAGCAGTTTGATGTAGTCAACATCTGTGCCGACGAAACGGTAGCTGTTATACGCAGTCATGAAACTGTAGCCTGCCTTGCGCAGTGCCGACGGCACATAGATGTATATGTAGCCTGTCAGGCGGCTGCCGACATAGATGTTAATGACAGAGTTGGTGATAAACACCACGTCATCGAATAGTCCTCCGTCAATGTGCACTTTGGCTTTCGGGTCTATGCGGAACGCCGCACCGGGAATATAGCTGTCTGTCGCATTGACACTGGTGTCAAGATAGCCCTTGATATGGCATCCTGTCAGGAAGTAGACATTGCCCGTGATGTCGAAGATATAGCGTGTCACAGGTTTTCCGCTGACGATGTAATGGACTGACGATGACAGGTCTATGGTGACATCTTCCAACCTCATTGTACACTCCATGGGTGTTTGGAACATATAGTCATACGTCCATGTTCCGCTGGGAACGAAGCTGCCCTGCTTAATGTACACATGACTGCCTACTGGCAGGTACACAGGCTGCGTGATGTAGATGATACGTCCGCCAAGGTCAAGCACCTGTGGGTTGCTCTCCGTGCTGGCCGCCTCACTACTCTGGTATTTAGCCAGCCAGTCGAGGTAAGCCTGCAGGTCGTCTTCGTCATACACTTCCTCATCACGTGGCTCAATGGTGTTGTCCGTCACGTTGAGATACCAGCGCCAGCGGTGGTTGGGTAGTAGCCAGTCGATGTAGTCATAATAGTCTTCGGTGAGTGTGAAGTCCTCTCCGTGGAACAACGGATAGCGAGGAGTTGGATGTCCGCCGATAAACTCGATGCTGAATTTGTAAATCCAACGGTACAGAATGCGTATGGTCACCGACGGTTTCAGCAGGATGGGCAGTGGCGAACCGTAGTCATAGTCGCCGCGAATATAGAACGTCTCATGTGCTTCGATGAAATAGTCCTTAATACCGCTGAAGTCGAACGTTCCTCCGTCGATGCGCATATATCCGCCTTCGCCATGATAGATGAGTCGGCTGCCATAACCGCCGATGATACCACCTGTAAAGTCGAACGTTCCATAGTTGATGAATATCGTCTGCGTAGAGTTTACTATGGTGTTTCTGACATAACCACCCGTCATAGTGTACTTACCCCCTGCGTAGTTGTAGGCTGTCAGTGCAGTACCGCCACGATGGTAGTATTCTCCATAGTTATGAAGGTCATTGATAATACCATTTGTAAAGTAGTAAATGTAGCGGTTGACCACTTTAATAATCGTACCACCAGTTTGGTTGACAGTACCAGTATTCTCCAGGTGTCCCATCCTGCCCTCAGGCATATCAAGCGTTCCTTCATTGTCTATCCTTGGGTTAGCATCGCCGTCGTAATGCCAAATGACACGTCCCGTCGGGCCGACATGAATGAATTTTTCCCAGTTTTCAAGGTTTAGTTTGGTGTTGATGGTGATTTCCAATATACCATCCACATAGATGACGTGGTCGCCACCCACAAGGTCGTTGAACGTAATATCATCAATGATGACATGACTGCCTTCCGGGATTTGGAATGGGTGGAAATCGGCTGGCCTCTTTCCGTTAGAAGGATTGGGAATAATGATTTCTCCATCGGTCACTCTTATGGGATAAATTGTTCGCGGGAAGACAATAGGCACAACAATGTTACATCCTATGCAAATGGAAGGGGGATTGATAACTAATTCGTCATCTTCACTTAATCCAGATTCGCTGCCAGCCCCGTCTTCTTCTGCCAGCAAGTTCAAGAATGCCTGCAGTTCGTCAAGCTCTGATTCCTCAATGGTCCATGCGTGCGAGGCGGTGTTGGTCCTTACGACCGTGTTGACCTGCGTCCCAGAGTATGCGAGCCACGAGGGTGACGTTGCTGCCTCGAACGTATAGCTGCCGTTATTCAGGCTTCGGCCAGTCCATATCGTGGCTTCTTCCTTGGTACCAGCTCTCAACGTTTGGCTACCGTTTGTCGCCACTACATAATTGTCATTAATGTCCTTCAGTCTGAAGGTGGCACCCTGGACCTGTTCAAAGAACATCAGTCCCGCCGATGTCAGCACAAAGCCACGATTTGACTTATAACCCATCTGTATGGCAGAAGCAAGACCTGTAGGCCTTATCTCGTAAGCTGCATCTTCCTTGGGGAAATTAACATCCAGAGCATCGAAGAGTTCCTGTAGGACCGGTTTCTGAGCTTCCTCTGCCGCCAAATCTTTATCGTTTTCTTCTTTCATGCTGTTCATCTTGTCAATCTGATCATAGAAGTAGACAGCATCTTCAATACTACTAATACTATGGTTTTGTATCAGCGGATTATAATAGGAATAAATAATTTCATCGTACCACTTTACTGTGCTTAGAACATCGTTATACAACTTTGATAAATATCCATTGAACGATGTGTCGCTTTTCCTTTGGAAATAGTAATCGCCTACTTGTACTTGCAGATCACGACACCAATCGCTAAGCATTTGGGCTTCCTTATGTTTGGCGACCAAGTCATCGCTCAGTGTGGTAAGCTTCTGCTGGATGTCTGCAGCCAACATCGCTTTAATTTGTTCTTCCAATTCAACTATTTCTAAACGAATAAAATCATACATAAGTGTTACCTCACTTACAAAGTCGTCAATCTTGGTATTCAAGTTAGAATAATCTGAAGTAGAGGCCTTGTCCAATTCGTTTAATAATGCTTTATACGTATCTTGGAGACTCTTTATTTGAGCATTTATCTCTTCAAATCTTGCTTGAATTTGTTCGACATCCTTTGGAGAAAGCCTGTCTCTGACCTTATTGAATTTGGTAGACAGGCTTGAGGTCATTTCATATAATTCATCAAGCTTGGCTTTTGCTTCGTCCAGCTTTGCCTTCAGTTCATCATAAGTATAAGTATGTACGTCTATACCTATGATAGTACCATTGTTAGGATTGCTAATGCTGCCCGTGAGTTTCCCCGACACATAGACGAAGGTGTCTTGTGACGAGTCCAAATAGATGGCAATGCCTTGGCCATTGTCTGGAGCTGTGATGTCACCACACTCATAGAATGTGCTTCCGCCATAAATTCCTACTGCGGCAAAGCAGTTTGTACTGCTTGCTGCCGAGGCATTCACTGCTGCCGTAGCATCGAGTACAACCGTTGCACCATTCATCACTTTCAGCAAACACGTGCCGCCAGTGAACGATGACGTTGCAGAGATAGTGCCATTAATAAACTTTACACTCGACTTCACTTCCAGAATCTTTGTCCTGTCAAGATAGGAAGGGAATTTTGAGAGGTCTACTTCAGCTAACCCAACGGGGATTTCCGTTGACCCGGCCCTTCTGTTTGTACCACTCATGTTGGGTGCAGATTGTTCTGTTGCCAACTTGTCCAAGTATGCTTGTAGCTCATCAGTTTCCTGTGCTTTCAGCTGTGAAACAGAAAGTGTGAGCATACTGACAAGCATGACAAACCATTTCATTTGTTTCATATCGATTTAAACTTATTATTGTTACTTATTACTTCACTACGTACTTCTTATTATTAATAATGTACATACCTTTCTTCAGTGCTGTGTTGTTGTCCAGTTTTCTGCCTTGCATGTCAAAGACATGGCGTCCAGAGTTATCCCCAACACCCTCCAGACTTTGAATGTCCGTGGTTTCATCATCACCAAACACTCTGAGGCTAATTCTGGCTCCTGATGGTGTCTCATTCAGCTGGTTGCCTAAATCCTCTATGGTCAGATACCAACGGAACGGAGGCAGCACCTCATCATCGTTTTCAGGAATAGAGAGCGAACCACCTCGCAGACGATAAAGGCTGGCAGTTTTTAATCCCGTCATGTCAGTGTAGTTTCCTGTAAACGTATATTTGGCTTCCAGCGTCGAACAACTGACTGAATTAATTTCCTCTGCTGCCTGCCTTGACGGATCAACGGTAAAGTTGAACGTGCCAGTTGTCTTTGGACGAATCAGGTAGGGATAGTTCGGTTTCAGGGCACCATTGCCAGGCTGCACCAAAATGGCTTCCAACACCTGACGGTCAACTTGTCCATCTTCGTCATCATCATACTGATAAAAGGCGTTGATGCGAGCCACTTCAAAGTGAGCCGACCAGTCGCTGTATTGTAGCGAGAATGGCACATAGAGTGCTTGCCAGTTCTTATTGCGATACTCGCGGGAATAGTCACCACCGACATAACTGTCTTTCGTATCAATCAATGAATTGAGATACTCTTGCAGTGCATCCCAGCCTTCAAATTCGATGTCAGTGAAAAGCGACGCATTGCTCCATGCGCCAGAGCCAGATTGAGCTCTTACACCGAGCGTATGGGTTCCTTGTGCCAAGTCAACCATATCTGCCTCAAAGTTTACATTCACTTCTTCGCCAGGCACTATATCTACCGCCATGCCATTACCTGTTCCCGGATCTGTATCCCAGAAGTATTCTACGCGAGTAATGTAGTTTTCTACCACACTGCGCACCAAGAATTGGCGATATTTGGTGTCCGACCATGTGCCGTCGGTCAAGGTACGTATGCCTATCTTATGAACGCCATCGGCCAGTCCGTCAGTACTCACATCGAAGGCCATAGTGAGTTCGTCACCCGTCAAGCTGGCTACCATCTGCGTGCCGTTGCCTACGCCAGGGTCCTGGTCAAAGAAGTACTCTATGGCAGTCACCTTATGGACTTTAGGAAGAATATATACTGTCCGATAATAGGTGGCTGAGAAATATTTGTCTGTCAGTGTGCGTATTCCCAACTGATGAATTCCCGTTGATAGCGAGCTTACATCCAATTCTGTTTCAATGGTTGCAGAATTTCCTGTAAACTCCTGTAGCACCAGCCCCTTGCCTACTCCCGGGTCTGTGTCCCAGAAGTATTCAACTTGCTGTGCCTCAGTTGTCAAGGTAGCAAAGCAGAATACGGCTGTTACTACAAGTCTGAAATATAATCTTCTCATAGGGCAGTCATTTTATTCATTCTGAATCTTGATGCTCATGCTGACAGGCAGCTTACCGTTTTCGCTACGGGAGCCAATGGTAACCTTTGTGAAATAGGGAATGTACTGCGGACGACCGCCAGAAGGACAGCCAAACATTCCGCCATGACAGCCAACCTCACCACCATCGGTGGCATAACCCTTGGCGGGACTGTCTTCAGCCAGTTTGTAGTAGTCGCTATATTCTCCTGTCTGGGTGAAGAGTTCTGATAAAGAATTTCCATAACCAGTTTTATTATTCGGATAATATGCAAAATTAGTATGATGACTAAAAATATTATGTTCTATGCTGTTACCAGAACCTGATGAGTATACCCCGCTGTCTATATCATAATCAAGTGAACTAGTAGATCTTGGAATTAGTATAATATTATTTGTTATAGCTGTATTATCAATAGATTTAAGGCATCTATTATTTAGAGTTCCGGTAAAATTGTCAATTATAACGTTGTTATTAATAATAGATGAAGTTAAATACTGAATCATACCTTCTCCGTTAAAATAAGTATTTCCATTTAACACAACACAATTCTGAATGTCAATCATTGAATAATTACTTGAGCTGTATCCTTGGATTCTTCCTACAATATATGAAGAATATATGTGGTTTATACCTGATGTGGATGAGGCCGTTTTAACATCTGTTGCATAGCACCGTTCCATTGTGCAATCTGTATTATAAAAATTCACAGTACTAAGTTTCACGCTTTTCACAACAGCTTTGTTAGTTTTCAGATTCAATGCTTTTGTCAATGTCGCCACAACCTGCTCATCAGTTAAAGAAGTATCATATCCCGTACCAATGATAACCACTCGTTTTGTCACATTTTGTTCAGCACTCTCATTGTAATACTGGTCAAGATACAGAGTGTCACCAGCACTGACACTTGACGAACCCATAGCGGCATTGATGCTGGCGAAGTCCATACCTGTTACCGAACTTGGACCAATCTTCCAATACTTGGCCTCTGCGCTTGACGCTGCTGCCAGCAGTGTAAGCAACGAAAAGAAAAACTTTTTCATCTTTTTATCATTTTCTGCCTATCACACCCCAACTTCGGCAATTTTAATCTGTTTGATTTTGATTCTGCTTACGATACAAAAAGGCGTAGGTGTCTGTTTCTTCGTTCGAAAACGTCTTTCTCATACAATAAGACCGCCTGCCGCCCACTAGTGAGCTAACTGACGATGATGCAAAGATAAGACAAAAATCCCGAACCGCCAAGAAATATGATATAAAAATTTGGAAGATTCAATGAAAGTACCTATCTTTGTGGCGAAATTGTAAATAGTTAAGGATATGACAGTACGTGAAATGAAAAACGATGCGGTAAGACGTATTTCGCTGTTGGGAGAGAATGACGCCAAAACCATACAGTCATTATGGCTGCATATCTCTACAGTATTACCTTCACAAGAGGAAACTAAAACGGAAAAACGTGCAAAAGCCAAAGAGCTGGCTCATTCTTTTTTAGGGGCTTTTGCCGCAAGTCGGAAGAATGAGGATTGGAAGAAAACAAAGGAAGACTATCTGGTTGACAAATATGCAGAAAAGTGATGAGAAATGGCTTTATAGGCTCACAAGGGAACCCCTGTGAGCCTGTATCGACTTTATTAATGACATCATTCTTCACTGCGCCGGCGGGCATACCAGCCGCGCTGGCCGACCCATGCACCATGGTGGAAGCCCTGCGCTTTGAGTGCCATGGTAAGTGCCTTGATGGTCGGGACGTCAGCCTGACGCAGATGACGGCGTAGCTCCTGCTGAATATCCACGGCACGCAGGAAGTTCTCTTTGCAGGAAGGTGCTGGCTCGTAATAGGCCAGAAGAACGGACTCTGGCGAGGCCTGACACTGGTAGGTGCGGTTGTGCTCCTCGATGGTGGCTTCCTCTTGCTTGGAGAAGTACCACGGATGTCCCTGCTCCAGTTCATGAATAGCCTGTGCATACATCTGTTTGTGGGGGATGGGCGTGTCGGTGTCGATGATGCCCGTCAGTTCACAGCACAGATAGCGGCGCGAGCCTGTGGGGTCGGTGAGCGGCTGGTAGTCATTGGTGGTGGCAATAAAGGAGGCCATGCGTGGCAGCATGACGTACTGGTCGCTGCGCATCTTGCGGGTCTGTACGTCACGCTCAGTCAGCACGCGCTTGATCTTGGCCTGCTCACGTTCGGTCTTGGCATTATACTCGTCGATGTTGACCAGCAGCATGCGGCTCAGCATACGCTCCACCTGTTCGGCTGAGTCGAGTTTGATGTCATCAATGTAGTATTCGCGCAACGATGGCGGCAGAATGAGTTTGCAGAAGGTGCTCTTGTGCGTTCCCTGTCCGCCGATGAGCATGGGTACCACGGCATTGCCGTAGTCGCGGCTGCGCTGCTGCCACTGCGCCACCATGCCAAGAAACCAGCGGTGGAACAGGTCGGGCCAGGCGGCATAGTCGGTAGGTACGCGACGAGCCAGCTGGCGGATGTGGTCGGTGGTGCCGTCCCATGTGCCGCAGCTGTTGAGGTAGTCGGTGATGGGGTTGTAGTCGGGTGTCAGTGCTGAGCGGACGTACAGCTCGATGTCGATACTCCATGCCACTCCGACTTCCAGCATCTGCTCGAAGGCGATGCGGCTCAGTTCGCGATCGGTCAACTGTTGCCATGTTGCCGACTGATGCTTTCCGCAGGAATTCTGATGCTCAGCAGCAAAATTCTGACCATTAGAATTTCCGCCATCAGCATCAAAATTTATCTGATCAGCCTCATCATGGCAAAGTGGCCGAAATTCCTCCTGTTGCTTGATGATGTTATAGCGCAACTCATAGTGACGGTCGAAAAATGCCTTGACACCACGGGCAATGCGCTTCTTTTCCGTGGAGGTGGATGTTTGACGCTTCATCTCAGCCATAAGAGAGTGGCGGAAGAAGCCAAGTAACCATTTTTTGAGATGTTTGATGATAAGATTCATAACTGTTATGGATAGCTAAACGTTTTTTTATCCTACACATCCTACACTACTTACACCAACGGGCGGTGTAGGTAGTGTAGGAAGTGTAGGATGTTTTATTGATTCACAAATAGCATGAGTTTTTGCCTTTTGAGCCATTTGCGCTTGGCGCGCTGGCTGTGCAGCACATAGTGGCAGTGGCGGCATACGCGGCGGCGCGTGCCCGATGGGTACAGTTCAAACTGCTCCTCGGGCAACTCGCGGCCACAGTTCAGGCATGTCTTAAGCATAGGTCACACGATAGTTTGGGAATACCTGGTGGCGGTTCTCGTTGGGGTCGAGGCAGCTGCTGACGTGGATCCACATGGCTCCCGAGCGGTTGTACTCGAACAGCATCTGGTCGATGTCGGGCAGCGTCTTCAGGAAGCGGAAGTAGGCACGTCCCGTTTCCTCGTCGGGCACATAGATGTCGGCGGCCTCACCCGTCAGATGCTTGGAGTTGCCCACGCCATGCACTCCGTAGTTGACGGTCTCAGAGCGGAAGGCCGAGTTGATACGGATAGGCCCGAACTTCTCGCGCAGTGGTTCCAGAATCTTGCGCGACAGGTTGGTGAGGGCTGCAATCTGCAGGCAGTCGGGGGTGTTGTCAACGTTGTGAGCCTCGGCCCATGCCGAGCGCGTCATCTCGTAATAGCTGAAGTGCGGGGTCAGCTGAAAGTTCTCTCTTTTCATAATTCTTGCATTGTTTTGTTATACAATTGCAAGACCGGTCTCGCGTGATGTAATTACAAGTGCAAAGGTAGGGCAAAAAGCCTTATGCTCCAAGCGCTGGAGTTACCCCAGTATATGCCCAGTTGTTAACTTTGTTGTTACCCAAATGTACCCCTATCTCATGGCCTGGGCACGTTTGTGCATGGTTTTCACGGTGTTAGGTTTGTCAGCCAGATTGGTCTTGTTGGCCACCCACCAGAAGAAGTAGTTCTGGTTGACCTCCAGAAATGGAACAATCTGGTCAAGGATGTTATATACTTGTTGCTTGCTGTATTTGGCCGGTCGGCCTTTCCCGTCGGCCATGACGTCAAACTCCAGTAGGTAGTTTCCCGATGGTTCATTGACGAGCATGCGTTCAAGTCTTTTGCTGAGGGTGTCAAGGTCGTTGGTTTTCTCAGGATATATCAACTCCATCAGCGCAGTCTTCGTCTTCAGCTCGACGCTCTTTGGAGCGGTCGAACTGAAATCCTGATAAGGACTGGCCGTTATGTTTTGATATTCTGAGGTCATTGTATTAACCGTTTATTCACTATTCACTAAAGCCCTCTGCACTGTTGCATGCAAAGAAGTATGGTGAACAATCCGATTTTATTATGACCTCGTGAAACCTTTTAATCTGCTTATCGAAGGCTCCATCAGCGCTCTCTTGCACTTAGGAGAATTTCCCTCTCTTTTAAAAATGCTATTTGGTGCAAAATTAAGAATTTTTTTGGAAAAAACCAAATATTTTGAGTTATTTTTAAAATAACGCCCAGAACCATCATGTAAACAAAACAAATCTGATACAGACATCTAAGGTTATCACCAGCCGCCGTACTCCTTTCTTGATGTGTTTTATTTCGTCGAGAGTTGAAAAATCCCCCGCTGGCAATGTAAGCCGGCGAGGGATACGAGGTTTGGTGACTGATGGGGCTTTAGATTGACATCAGATATTGGATGCTGTTGTTTGCCAGCTTCAGGATGTTCTGCTGACAGGAGTTGTTCTTGGGGTTCGCACTCTTGTCGGGTGTGCCGTCTTCGTTCTTCATAGAGAACTCGCAACCGCCGTTACCGATGCAGAGCACGGTGCCACAACCTTTCTGGAATCCCTCGGGAGCCTTCTCGGCACCCTTGGCCTCCCAGACGTTGAGCTGGCTGACCCATGACACCTGGCTGTCCCATGTGCCGAGCGGATAGATGCCGTATTCGGTGGTGAGGCTGACATAGCACTCTTCGGTAGTGTTGTCGAGTCCTGTGAGCTTGGCAGGGATGTCGAAGAAGAGGCAGTTGTGGTCCTCGGTCCAGCCGGCACCCTTCATGGCGATGGCTGCAAAGCAGTTGTCGTTGAGCTTCTCGGTAGGAATACCGGCATAGATGGGATGCGAGCTGAAGTCCTTAGAGAAGGAACCTGTGTTGAGGCATACGCCCATCTTCCACACATCAGGATTGAAGCCTCCGACGCCGCAACCGAATGCATTGCTTACGCCACGCAGCACGGAGGTCGGGAGGCGGTTGATGGCTCCGATGTAAGGCACGGCATGCGACCACAGCAGTAGGTTGCCACCATTCTTCACGTACTGCTCGATGACGGGAGCAGCATTGCGAGCTACATCGGAGAAGTTCCAGATGTCGTCGGGATTGCCTGTCTCAAGGTCACGCAGCCAGAAGAGCATACGATAGTCGGCGATGTCCTCGTAAGTGCTGATGTTGCCGAAATAGATGTACTCGCCCTTTGGATAGTTCTCGTGGAACCACAGCCATGCTGAGGCTTCGTCGTCGTCGCCGTTGGCAACGAGCTCCTCGGGTGTGGCATACTCTGACAGGAAGCCGGGTATCTTGCCGCCAATCTTAGCCGATGCCTCTACGGGCAGAGCCTTGCCGTCGTTGTTCTGGGCTATGACGGTAGCTTCGAAACGATCCTTCATCTGAACGTTCTCCAACAGGTATGAGGTGCCGTTGACGGTGGTGTTGACCACTACGTCGCTGTTGTTCTTTACCACCTTCAGGATGTAAGATGTGGCATCGGCACTGGCAGTCCATGAGATCTGCAGGTTGTGGACATCGTCGGAGACATCAACCTGATCCATCTTCACCTCTGCGGGAGCGGTAGCGCCCTTGCGGGTGTAGCTGGTCATGACACCGTTGGAGATGGCCTCGTCGTTGGCATACTTGAAGAGGAACTCATAGAGCTGGTTGGTCTCCAGGTTTTTCAGGGTGAACGAATTGCCGGTGCAGGGGGTGAGAGCCTGCTGCTGGGTGCCGTTCTTATAGACTGCTACCTGCATCACTGCCCCCTGGGGGCTTGCGGGCCACGTCAGCGTGTAGTCATAATTGTTATCGCCAGTGAGTGCGCCGGTAATCTGTGACGCATCAGGACTTGCTATCTGCATCTCGCCCGATCCGGGAAGGTCGCGGTCCTGACAAGCGGTAAGCATTATAACCAATAAACAATAACCAATAACCGTTATTCTATTGGCAAGCTTTTTTATCATTATCTTTTTCATAATTTTCAATGTTTATTGTTTCACGTTTATTGTTTCACGTTTATTGCTTCACGTTTATTGTTTCACGTTTATTGTTTCACGTTTATTGCTTCACGTTTATTGTTTATTGTATCAATATCCCTTGTTCTGGTGATAGAGTCCCTGAACATAGTTCATCTGGTTGGATGCGATGGGGAAGTACTCGTTCTTGCCAGCAGTGAAGAAGGCATCCTTGTAGTACAGGCCATAGGTCTGTCCGTCGTACTCATCGGTCACCTCAGTCTCGAAATACTTGTTAAGGGTAGTAGAGAGCAGGCCCCAGCGGCGCAGGTCGAAGAAGCGGTGTCCCTCCATGGCCAGCTCTAAGCGGCGCTCCCAGCGCAGTGCCTTGCGGGC
>CAMHLV010000063.1 GCA_946186115.1 uncultured Prevotella sp.
ATCAACAACACCATCGGTCAGATTCTGTTGGCAAAGAAGATGGGCAAGAAGCGCATCATTGCAGAGACCGGTGCTGGTCAGCACGGTGTGGCAACAGCCACCGTCTGCGCACTGATGGACATGCCGTGTGTTGTTTACCAAGGCGCCCTCGATGTTGAACGCCAGCATGTCAACGTTGAGCGTATGAAGATGCTGGGAGCAGAGGTACGCCCCGTAAAGACTGGCAACTGGACTCTTAAGGATGCCACCAACGAAGCCATACGCGACTGGTGCTGCCACCCCTCTGATACCTTTTATATTATTGGCAGCACTGTAGGCCCACACCCCTACCCTGACATGGTGGCTCGCCTGCAGAGTGTTATCTCAGAGGAAATCAAGGAGCAACTGCAAGAGAAGATAGGGCGCGACTACCCCGACATTCTCATGGCATGCGTTGGCGGAGGCTCAAACGCCGCAGGCACCATCTATCACTATATTGACGACGAGCGCGTTCGCATCATCCTTGCCGAAGCAGGAGGAAAAGGTGCCGATACCGGCCATACTGCCGCCACCATACATGCCGGTCGACTGGGCATTCTGCACGGTTCGAAGACACTGGTAATGCAGACACCCGACGGACAGATTATTGAAGCCGAAAGCATCTCGGCAGGTCTCGACTATCCCGGCATCGGTCCTATGCATGCCAATCTGGCATCACAGCACAGGGCAACGGTATATAGCATCAATGACGACGAGGCTATACGCGCTGCCTACGAACTGACTCGTATGGAGGGAATTATTCCTGCTCTGGAGAGCGCCCATGCTATCGCAGCCCTCTCTAAAGTACAGTTTAAGAAGGACGACGTAGTTGTGCTGACGGTCAGCGGCCGTGGTGACAAAGACGTGGAAACCTATCTTAACAACAAGCAGATGGCAGGAGAATACGGTAATTTTTAATAGAAAGATGAAATTATGACTGACTTCAATTATAAGACTCTGTCGAAAACTATCTTAGCCGACTTATACACACCTGTTGGCGTATATATGAGACTGCGCGACCTCTATCCGCAAAGTGCACTGATGGAGAGTTCCGACTATCACGAGCAGAGCAATTCACGCTCATTTATCGGCATCAACCCTATTGCCTCTGTGGCCATAGGCCATGGCACAGCATCTGTTGTTTTCCCTGACGGAACAACCATGAAGCGCGCCATCGATGCAGGCTTCGGCTCTGCAGATGCCATACACGCCCTTATCGACCGCATACACGTCGAGGGTGAAGATGCGGCTAACATGGGCCTCTTCGGCTACACATCATTCAATGCAGTGCGCTATTTTGAAAACATCGACGTGAAGGATGAGACACAGGAGAAGAACGATGCCCCTGACATGCTGTATATCCTATACAAAGTTGTGATAGTATTCGACCATCACAATAATCTGCTGAAGATTGTGGAATTAGTCCCCCAATCTGACTCAAAAACAACAGAATCCACCTCGGAGGCGGAAGGAGGGGCTCTGGATACTATCTTCAAGGCCATGAACCGCGCCAGTGTCAAGGCCTACGACTTCCACCCCGTGGGCGAAGTTCGCTCTACACTCACTGATGAAGAGCATAAAGCCAACATTCGCCGCGGCATACAGCACTGCCTGCGTGGCGACGTATTCCAGATAGTGCTCTCACGACGTTTTATCCAGCAGTACGAGGGTGACGACTTCAAGCTCTACCGTGCACTGCGCAGCATCAATCCCTCGCCATATCTCTTCTACTTTGACTTCGGTGGCTTCCGCATCTTCGGTTCATCACCCGAGACTCACTGCCGCATAGAACGCGTAACCAATGGTTCGTCCATCGGAACCTATCGTGCCTACATCGACCCCATTGCCGGCACAACCAAGCGCACTGGTGATGCAGAGGCCGACCGACGTGGTGCCGAATTCCTGCGCAACGACCCGAAGGAGAATGCCGAACACGTAATGCTGGTAGATTTGGCCCGCAACGACCTTTCACGCAACTGTCACGGAGTACATGTCGACTACTACAAGGATATCCAGTACTACTCGCATGTCATCCATCTCGTTAGCCGTGTTTCCGGTGAACTCAATGAGGATGCCGACCCCATCAAAGCTTTTATCGACACATTCCCTGCAGGCACGCTGAGCGGTGCTCCTAAAGTTCGCGCCATGCAACTCATCAGTGAATACGAGCCACACAATCGTGGTGCCTACGGCGGCTGCATCGGCGTAATAGGACTCGACGGCTCTCTGAATCAGGCCATAACTATCCGCACCTTTGTTTCACGCAACGGAGAACTCTGGTTCCAGGCTGGCGGCGGTATCGTGGCCAAGAGCAACGAAGAGTACGAGCTGCAGGAGGTGAACAACAAGCTCGGTGCACTGCGCCGCGCCATACTATCAGCAGAAAAACTATAATCCATTTATTGCCTTATGAAAATAGTAATCATCGACAATTACGACTCATTCACCTACAATCTGGCTCACCTCGTAAGAGAGTTGGGCACAGAGGTGACCGTGCTGCGCAACGACCAGTTTGAACTGCCACAACTTGAGGAATACAGCAAAATCATATTAAGCCCAGGTCCGGGCATCCCCTCGGAAGCCGGTCTTCTGCTCGATGTCATCCGTACTTATGCCGCCCACAAGCCCATCCTTGGCGTATGCCTTGGACATCAGGCTATTGGCGAGGTCTTCGGTGCCAAGCTCGAAAACCTGAGCGATGTCTTCCACGGTGTAGCTACACCCTGTCATATCATCGGCGACGATCCCTTGTTCAGCGGAATACCCGCAGACATTACCGTGGGCCGCTACCACTCATGGGTAGTATCGAATAGCGACCTACCCGCCTGTCTTGAAGTAACAGCCGTCAGCGACGAAGGTCAGATTATGGCACTCCGCCATAAGGACTACAACGTCCGCGGCATCCAGTTCCACCCAGAGAGCGTACTCACACCCGACGGCAAGAAAATGCTTCAGAACTGGCTCTTCCTCTAATCCCCCACAACACCCACAATACCCACACCCCCACAAAAAAACCAAATAATTATGGCACAGACAATGAAAGACATCCTCAACAGGATGCTGAACCACGAGGAACTCTCTCGTGAAGAAATGAAGAATATTCTTATAGGTATTACCCAGAGCGAATATCCCACAGAACAGATTACTGCCCTGCTCACAGCCTTGCAGATGCGCGGCGTCACAGTCGAAGAACTGCTGGGATTCCGCGACGGTATCCTGGAGACCGGAGTACCCGCCATTCTCGATGCCGACAGATACATCGACGTAGTAGGAACAGGCGGAGACCGCAAGAACACCTTTAACATCTCAACCACAAGCTGCTTTGTCATCGCAGGTGCAGGCTACAAGGTGGCCAAGCACGGCAACTATGCCGCAACATCGACAAGCGGAGCCTCTAACGTTATTGCCAACCATGGTGTACACTTCACTGATGACATCGACAAGTTGAACCGCTCACTCAACGAGGCCGGCATTGTATATCTGCATGCCCAACTCTTCGCCCGCGCCATGAAGTTTGTAGGTCCAATCCGTAAGGCCCTGCAGTTTCCAACCATCTTCAACCTCCTCGGCCCGCTGGTAAACCCCAGCCAACCACAGTGTCAGCTGCTCGGAGTGGCTAACCTCGACCAGATGCGCCTCTACACGCAGGTATATCAGAAGATAGGCATTGACTACGGTATCGTCAACAGCATCGACGGCTACGACGAGATATCGCTCACTGGCGACTTCAAGGTAACCACCAACAGCTATGAGCGCATCTTCAGTCCTCGCGACCTGGGCTTCGATATCGCCAAACCAGAAGAGCTCGTGGGCGGTGCCACTGAAGAGGAAGCCAAGGAGATTTTCGACGCAGTACTCGAAAACCGTGCACTTCCTGCCCAGAAGAACATCGTTCTGGCCAATGCAGCCTTCGGCATCCAGGTACTGGAAAAGGGAAGCAAGTCTATAGAAGAGTGTATTGCCATTGCCCGCGAGAGCATCGACAGCGGCAACGCCCTCCGCACCTTCAAGAAATTTGTTGAACTCAACAGTTAACCCACATCACCCACAACACCCACAACAACTATGTCCGACATCCTACAAGAAATCGTTGCCCACAAGCGCATCGAAGTGGAACGCTTCAAGGCAGAACTGAGCGAACAGGAGATACACCGCCGCGTCAATGCCCTGTTAGACTTCAGCGTAGCCTCCATGCGCCAGGCCCTGACAGACAGTCCTACGGGCATCATTGCCGAGTTCAAGCGCCGGTCGCCCTCAAAGGGCTGGATAAAGGAAGAAGGCCGTGCCGACCAGATTCCATACTCTTACCAGCAGAACGGCGCTGCCGCTCTGAGCATCCTCACCGATGAGAAATACTTTGGCGGCCACGACGACTTCATTGGCACGGCACGCAAGCAAGGAGTCACCATACCAGTGCTCTACAAGAACTTTGTCATCGATGAGTATCAACTGTTCCAGGCACGCCTCTGCGGGGCCTCCGCAGTATTGCTCATTGCAGCCTGCCTCACGGTGCAACAATGTTCTTCATTGCTGAAGACCGCACATGAGTTAGGAATGGAAGTGCTACTTGAGATGCACGACGAACACGAACTGGAATATGCCAACCTCGGTGCAGACCTATGTGGTATCAACAATCGTCACCTCGGTTCCTTCGTCACCGACGTTGAGACATCCTTCCGCCTGGCCGACAGGCTCCGCTCAGAATGCGGCTATAGCACTGACATGACAGCTACCACATCGGCGCCTGTCCTCGTCAGCGAAAGCGGTATCAGCAATCCTAAAACCGTCTGTGAGCTCCGTGATGCCGGATTCCGTGGTTTCCTTATCGGCGAGACTTTCATGAAAACCCCTGACCCCGGTCAGGCTCTCCACGATTTCATAAATCAAATATGTAATATGCATTAATATTGAGTTATGCATTATGAATCATGAAGTAATTAAGGTCTGTGGCATGCGCGATGCCGACAACATCCGCGCTGTGGAAGCATTGGGCGTCAACTGGCTCGGCCTCATCTTCTGGCCCAGGTCAAGCCGCTACGTAGCAGCACCTCCCGCCTATCTGCCTACTAAAGCTAAGCGTGTAGGGGTGTTCGTAGATGCCGACATTGATGACATCCGCAGCACAGCAGAGACCTATTCTCTCGACATCATCCAACTGCACGGCTCCGAGACGCCTGAGTTTGTCAGCCAGTTACGCTCCTCTTGTGGCGATTCCATCGCTATCATCAAGGCCTTCAACATTGCCACATCAGCCGACTTAGAGCAGACCAAGTGCTACGAGGACAATATCGACTACTTCCTCTTCGACACAAAGGGAAAGAGCGTAGGAGGAAACGGAGAGAAATTCGACTGGAGCGTGCTCGCCGATTATGACGGCAAGACACCGTTTCTCCTCTCTGGCGGTATTGGTCCTGACGATGCTGAGCGTGTAAAGACTTTTAGTCATCCACGCTGTATAGGTATCGATCTCAACTCCCGCTTCGAGAGCGCTCCCGGCCTTAAGGATTCCATTTTAATCAAACAATTTCTGGATAGTCTGGATAATTAATACAATAGCATAAACAGAATAATAAAATACTACGCAATGAACAAGATTAATAACCTCTTCGCCAACCGTGGCGACAAAAAGTTTCTCTCACTTTACTTCTGTGCCGGAGCGCCTACGCTCGACGGAACAGGCGACGTCATAAAGACTATGCAGCGACGGGGCATCGACTTCATTGAGGTCGGCATCCCCTTCAGCGACCCAATGGCCGACGGTCCGGTAATACAGGATGCTGCCACCCAGGCTCTGCGCAACGGAATGAGCGTAAAGCTGCTGTTCCAGCAGTTGAAAGCCATAAAGGACGATGTCACCATCCCCCTCATACTGATGGGTTACCTTAACCCCATCATGCAGTATGGAATCGAGGAATTCTGCCAGTCGTGTGTTGACAGCGGCGTCTCAGGCGTCATCATCCCCGACCTGCCATTCAAAGACTATCAGGAGCAGATAAAGCCCGTTGCCGACCGTTACGACTTGCGCGTCATAATGCTCATCACGCCAGAGACTTCTGAAGATCGTATCCGCTTCATCGACCAGAACACCGATGGCTTCATCTATATGGTTTCGTCGGCAGCAATTACCGGCGCACAGAAATCATTCGATGAAGCCAAGCAGGAATATTTCCGACGCATAAATGCCATGAACCTGCGCAATCCTCGCATGATAGGCTTCGGCATTTCAAACCGCCAGACACTGAAGGCCGCACAGGACAATGCCGCAGGTGCCATCATCGGTTCAAAATTCGTCACCCTGCTCAGTGAGTCAGGTGGCAACGCCGACGAAGCCCTTGACAAGCTTTTCGAAGCGTTAGAACACGCCTGATAACTTTTAGGCGGTGTATCAAGATGGAACCATAATACTTGTTCAAGGGCACACATTCGACTGTGTGCCCTTGATTGTCAACTTCCTCGTTCGGAAAATTACAAATATATTTGCATTTTCGCTCACTAATTCGTACCTTTGCCAATAATAGCGACAAACTCATAAATAATGTAAAAGAGACCGGAATGTCAGTAAAAAGCATTATCTTTGCACGCAAAAGCAAACGAGAACTACTAAAACATTGAAGATATGAAGAAATTTATGACGTTGCTGATGCTGTGCATCGTAGCCATCTCGGCCCAAGCCAATGGTTGGAACGAACAGCAGTACAAGCAGATTGAGCAGAGCATCCGCATGCCACAGTTCGCGGACAGAGTATTCCTTATTACAAAGTACGGCGCCAAGACCACCAATACGGCAGCCCAGAACCAGAAAGCCATCCAGAAGGCTATCGACAAATGTTCAAAGAAGGGCGGCGGTCGCGTGGTAGTGCCCGCAGGACAGAAATTCATCACTGCTGCCATCCAACTGAAATCGGGTGTCAACCTGGAAGTTCAAGAGGGTGCTGTTTTGGAGTTTGCCTTCCAGCCCGAACTCTACCCCATCGTGCCTACACGCTGGGAGGGTCTTGACTGTTGGAATCTCTCTCCACTAATCTATGCATACAAAGCCAAGGACATTGCCATCACGGGTAAGGGAACCATCGACGGTGGCGGTTCGAACGAGACATGGTGGCCCTGGTGCGGCAACAAGCGATTCGGCATGAAAGAGGGCGGCATAGCCCAGAACCAAGGTGCCCGTGCCCGTCTGCTGAAATCAGCAGAGGACGGTGTTCCCATGGACGAGCGACGCTTCGGCCCCACAGACGGTCTTCGTCCTCAGATGATTAACCTGAATCAGTGCGACGGCATCCTCATTGAAGACGTCACGCTGTTGCGCTCACCATTCTGGGTAATCCACCCCCTGCTATCGACAGACATCACAGTGCGTGGCGTACATATTAATAACGACGGTCCCAACGGCGACGGCTGCGACCCAGAGTCATGCGACCGTGTGCTGATTGAGAACTGCTTCTTCAATACCGGTGACGATTGTATCGCCATCAAGAGCGGCCGCAACAACGACGGCAGAGAAGGTGGGCAGGGAAAATTTGCCGGCACACCCTCGAAGAATATCATAATACGTGGCTGTAAGATGCAGAATGGCCACGGCGGCGTGGTTATCGGCTCTGAAATCTCTGGCGGCTGCCAGAATGTTTTTGCCGAGGACTGCGAGATGGACTCTCCCAACCTGGACCGCGTGCTGCGCATCAAGACAAACTCTTGTAGAGGCGGCATCATCGAGAATATCAACATGCGCAACATCACCGTAGGCCAGTGCGGCGAAGCCGTTCTAAAGGTCAACACCGATTATGAGCCACGCGAGGTGTGCTGCCGCGGTTTCTATCCCACGGTGCGCAATGTGACTATGGAGAATGTAACCTGTAAGAAGTCGAAGTACGGCGTCATGATTGTTGGCTACGAAGATCCCAAATTGGCTTATACCGTCAACAACATCACCGTCAAGAACTGCCAGTTCGACGGAGTATATAACAAGCCTATCCACCAGATAGGTCTCGCACAGGACATCACTTACGACAACCTCATCATTAACGGTTCGTTGGTGCTGCAAGAAAAACCCTACAAGCATTATTCCGAATGGCTCACCTATTCTGAAATGAAGCGCGTGCCGGAAAGTTATCTGCTCGACTTCTCCACCAAGCCAAAGTGGAGCTATGTTATGGGTATCGAACTTGAGGGAATGCTCGACACCTATCTGTGCTATGGTGGTGACGACATTCTGAACTACTGCAAGATGTACACCGACAAGATGATTGACGAGAAAGGCAACATAACAGGATACAATATCCTCGACTACAATCTCGACAACATTCGTACAGGTCATTTTGTTACCAGAATGTATGAGCACTGGCCTGAGGCCAAGAATCTGAAGGCCATGCAACTAATGATGAAACAGCTGCAAGACCAGCCGCGCACCATTGCCGACAAAGTATATTGGCACAAGGCTATCTATGCATATCAGGTTTGGCTCGACGGCATCTTCATGGGACTGCCATTCCGCTGTCTCACTGCCCCTGTCACCGCAGGCACCAAGGCCAAGAAGGGTGGCAAGGGCCGCGCTGTCACCGCCATCTACGACGATGCTGTCAATCAGTTGAAGATTACCTATCAGCGCACTCTCGACCCCAAGACGGGACTCAACCGTCATGCTTACGACGAAACACGCAACACCTTCTGGGCCGATAAGGAGACAGGACTCTCTCAGCACTGCTGGGGCCGCGCTCAGGGCTGGTACACCATGGCTCTCATTGAGGTGCTCGATGCACTGCCAGAGTCGTACAGCCGCCGTTCGGAAGTTATCGACCTGTTGCAGAAAGATTTCGATGCCATCCTGAAGTGGCAGGAAAAGAAGTCAGGCCTATGGTATCAAGTAATGGACAGCCCCAAGAAAGAAGGTAACTATCTGGAATCAACCTGCTCGGCCATGTTCACCTATGCACTGTTGAAGGCATACCGCAAAGGCTATGTAGGTGAGAAATACCGTGATGCAGGTATCAAGGCATACAAGGGAATGATTAAGAATTTCATCCGCATCAATGCCGACAAGACCATATCTCTCACCGAATGCTGCTCTGTTGCAGGCCTTGGCCCTGCAGCTACTCCTGAGGTAGAGGCAGCCATGAAGAAGATTAATCCCAAAGGTAGCGTCAAGGAGAACCGTCGTCGTGACGGCAGCTTCAATTACTACCTCTCAGAGCCCATCCGCGACAACGATGCAAAGGGTGTAGGTCCTTTCATCTGGGCTTCGCTGGAAATGGAGATGCTGGGATTTGACACGGAGAAAATTGAAAATTGAAAATTGAAAATTGAAAATTGAGAATTGAAAATTGAGAATTGAAAAATTGAAAATCATAATTAGCATGAAGCATTTTGCATTAGCGTTAACGCTATCGTTGTTTAGCATAACTGCTATGGCAGAAGATGCCCCTGCCTTCCCAGGAGCTGAAGGTCACGGACGCTATGTCACTGGAGGTCGCGCCAAAACCGTGGTCCACGTCACCAACCTCAACGACAGCGGTACGGGCTCGTTCCGTGCTGCCGTTAGTAGCAGTAACCGCATCATTGTCTTCGACGTGGCGGGAGTCATTGCCCTGAAGTCGAACCTCACCTTCAATGACAACATCACCATCCTCGGACAGACGGCCCCCTACCCTGGCATCACCCTGCGCTACTACACCGTACAGCCCGGTGCCAACAACATCATCCGCTTCATCCGCTTCCGCCGCGGACAGGAAAAGGATATCAACGACGGTGCTGATGCCTGCTGGCAGCGCAACAAGACGGGCATCATCTTCGACCACTGCTCCTTCTCATGGAGCATCGACGAGGTGGCATCGTTCTACGACAACAACAACTTCACCATGCAGTGGTGTACTGTCGGCGAGAGTCTCGTGGATGCGGGACACGGCAAGGGTGCTCATGGCTACGGCGGCATCTGGGGCGGCAAGTTAGCTTCGTTCCACCATAACATGATTCTGCACGTTGCCAACCGTTCGCCGCGCTTCAACGGTGCCCGCTACAACTGGGCCGGCTACACCAGCAACAAGCTTTACAGTCAGTATCAATGGCAGAATGCGGTTCAGTCTGAGAACGTCGATTTCCGCAACTGCGTGGTTTACAATACCAACGGCTGCTACGGCGGTCCTGGCGGTGGCCAGATCAACATGGTAGGTAACTACTATAAGAGTGGTCCCGCAGCTACCATCGACCGCCTGACCACGGTCAGCATTGGTAACAGCGGCAATGCCAAAGACAATCCCATCTACTGGGACATGACCAGCCGCTATTTCCTCGACGGCAACATGATTGACGGCAACAATGCTGGATGGAACAAGATGCGCTACGACAGTGACGTTCCCTCCAGTGGTGGTACCTACTACACTCGTGACCCCAACCACTACTACGGTGAAGACCTTACCTATACAAAGGTGGGTGGTGTGGACTGTCTGCCCATCCCGTTAGATGCTGCGGCACCTACGGGCGAAGTGACGACACACACCGCTGCCACGGCCTTCGACAAGGTGCTGGGCTATGCCGGTGCATCACTCTATCGAGATGAGGTGGACGAACGTTATGCTAACGAGGCAAGCAGCGGTACAACTACGTACACGGGATCTACCACCAAGAAACCCGGACTCATTGACCTTGTCAGCGACTGCAACGGCTATACCGAGGCCAACTTTCCCACAGGCAGCCGCGATGCCGACTTCGACACCGACCAGGATGGCATCCCCGACGAATGGGAAATTGCTAACGGACTGAATCCCAACGACAAGAGCGACGGCAATGCCTATACCCTTGACACAAAAGGCTGGTACACCAACCTGGAGGTCTATGCCAGTTCGCTGGTCGAGGACATCATGAAGGCAGAAAACAAGGACGCGCTGAGCAGCGTCGACGAATACTACCCGCCTTACGCCCGTACTGGCATTCAGGGCGACATCAAATGGGCCTACGATGGAGGCACACTGAATCCAGCTGCCACCATCGACGACAATCTGGCTGGAACAGTGACCACCCAAGTGACTGTCGGTTCCAACCTGACAGCCAACGGAACCCTCACCACCAACGACAACCAGACACTGACGGCCTTCACCTGCAGCAGCAAGGACACCGAGGCTGGTGACCAAAATGCAGTCGTCTTCAACGTGACGCCTGTCGACGGCTATACCTTCCAGCCTACCAGCGTCAGCTTCAAGGTCGCACGCAACAAGGAGAGTTCCTCCACAGCGGGCGGTAAGTTCGCTGCTTATTGGCGCAGCGCTGACGGTAGCACAAAGGTCATTCAGGAGGCCACTTTGGCGGAACGTTGCAACCGCCAGCCCTACGTCACCGAGGTCAAGGCAGACATCAGTGGTGTACAGCCCACCACCGGGACATCGGCACTGGTCGTGAACCTGTTCAACTTCGCCACCAACATGCCTATGGGCATTGCCGACGTGGCAATAAACTGCAAGTTGACCAAGACGACAGCCATCAGCACCACCACGGCTGCCCGCGAGGTGCTGTCGGTAGAATACTACTCGTTGCAAGGAGCACGCATCCAGCAGCCCACACATGGCATGGCCATTCAGGTGACACGCTACACCGACGGCACCAAACATTCGCGCAAGGTCATCATCCGATAAGTCCTGCCTCGCGTGCGCGCGTATATTAGGATAGCTAAACAAGTTTTTATCCTACACTTCCTACACCTACGACACCTAACACTGGTGTCGTAGGTGTAGGAAGTGCGGGATGTCTTCGGTATATAAAGTACTTAAACAAGAATGATGATGAAGCAAAGCTTTAAATTCTCTCGAGAATTTAAAGCTTTACTACGTGCAAACCAATGGTGAGGATGCTGATAAGCGTTGAATTCTCTAGAGAATTTAAACGCGATGACCATCGTAAGAATGCTGAAATGGCGTTATGGAAACGACTGAAAAAGGAGCAAAAATGCGTTGTGCCCGCAAACATCCCCAAAGCTCTGTCAACCTTTTGACAACCTCTGACAACCTTTGAAAAGTTGCAAACCCTATGTACATCGGGGTTTTGACAACCTTACAACCTTTTTTCAAAAAAAATCCCTGTATAGAAAATTTTTAGTTGCAACTTTGCCAATGTC
>CAMHLV010000064.1 GCA_946186115.1 uncultured Prevotella sp.
GTGAGATACTAGATCCTAAGTCTAGCGCGTCTACCAATTCCGCCACAGGCGCCTGCCTTGTTTAGGCCAAAAGACCTACGTTTTTAGAAACGCGGGTGCAAAGGTACTCAATAAAATTGAAAACTGGAAATTGAAAAATGAAAATTTAATGTCGCGAATACGTTTTTCTATTTTGTTAACAATTCGCGGGCTGTTTCTATGATAGGGTCAATGCCTTGTGCTGTAGCCTCGTCGTTGAAGGATACGCTGACGTCTGGGGAAATGCCGAACTCTGTCTGCTGTTTCTTGCTGTCGTACATCGGACTTGCAGAATAGCGTACCGTCCAGCCGTTAGGCAGTGAGTTTGACATTGGCAGTCCGCTGCCGCCGCCGGTATGGTCGCCTACCAGCAGGACGTTGGGCAATGTTCGCATCATCACGGCAAAGTCGTTGGCAGCACTGAACACAGAACGGTTAGTTAGCACGCAAACAGCCTTGTGCCACCTCATGTTGCTGGATGGTTCGAGGAAGCGTGGTTCGAGGGGAGAGAAATCGTTGTGCCCCATACCTGTCTTATGCTGTATATAACTGACAAGGGTTTTCTCGTGAACAAAGCGTCCTGCCAGTCGCTCGGCGGTTGTCAGGTCGCCTCCCCCGTTGTTGCGTATGTCGATAATCAGTCCCCTGCACAGGGCGAGGTAGGAGAGACAGTCGTCAAGGTTGCCTTCGCCGACAGGATTAGTGAACGAGGCGTAGCGTATGTAGCCGATGTTATCGTCGAGTACGCGGTAGGTCAAGCCGCCTGCTATCTTATAGTCGGTTCCTAAATAGCGGCGCTCCAACGTGTCGCTATAGTTCTTTGGGTAGTTCTCCTGCCACTTCCAATAGCGTCCGAAGTCCATTGACGAGGTCAGATTGACGTGACCATCGCGCAGTTCACCAAGCATGTCGCATAGTACTTCGAAGAGTTGGTTGCTCGACATCTTGTCGCTCACACGTACCTTATATCTATTATATACCTCGTTCCAGTCAAGTCCGTATTCGTGTTGTTTATAGTCGAAGAAGCAGTAGTGCTCGTCGATAATCTTCCAAAGTGCTTCGAAATTCCCTGTAGGAGAATTGTCCTGTTCTTCGTTATCGACGCAAGACACCAGAGGAACAAGTAATATTAGCTGAACAAGTAAAGCTATATGGAGAAGTTCTTTTTTCATAGGGTGCGGGGAATAATGCTAAACCGTTTAGTGATGCCTATCAGGAAGCGATGCGTATAGACATGCTGGCGCAGGTTGTTGACCTTGGCCTGCTGCATATTGCCTAAGTATCCGATGCGGAGGGTAATCCGGCGGCTGAGGTTGGCATCTATCGACAGTATCTGGCGCCATTCGGGAGCACTGACAAATGTTGTGGGGACAGCATTATGGTCGTAGTTGCCTTGCGAGAATATTTCGTAGTACGACTGTCCGTAGTTTGGCGAGAACATGATGCCGCACAACGGGAGAGCCAGTTCGTAGCGTGCTGACAAGGGGCGTCCGAAAATCTGGAATTGGTATGTTGCCGTTGCTGCAGGCATCAGGTTCAGATGGGCTCTCGCTTGGGCAGGGTTGTTGGAGTTGGCTGTATTATAGATGACACCCAGCGAAATGTTACCTACTGCACCGGCCTGCAGGCGCAGACGGCCGTCGAGGAGATGCCAACTGCGCAACCTTCCCCAGTAGAGGTTATATGCTCCTTCTATCTCTTGTTTCGATTCTACGCGGTCTTTTACCAGAGAAATATTGGCTTCATGTTCCACCAGTGTCATCCAGTGGCGGTCAGGCTTCTGACGCTCTTCGATGTTCAGGAATGAGAGGCCTGTGCCGCTGAAATGCTCTTGCGACAGGTAGGTGTCAAGCACCTTGGTGCTACCAATACCTATCATTGTGCTGCGTGTGATATGTTTCTGATAGTCGGCCGACTGGGCAAGGAGCCCGGAGTAGGGGACACATGACAGAGCCAGAGAGAAGACCACGGAGAGCATGTGACTCTTCATTGTTAGCCTGCGGGTCTTGGCGAACGGCCTGATGTGTAATATGCTATTCGTCATCTGCTGGGAACAGGCTTAGTTGACCGGTCAATTCGTCGAGCACCTGTTGCTGGCTCTTGCCGGCATCTGGGTCGAGGTTTTCTTCTTCCTCATCTTCCGACGAAGCGAAGTCGTCGGTGCCCTGAGGCTCTGGGAAGCGCAGTGGCTCCAGTTCGGTAATGCTGGCCGTCTGGAATGTGGTCAGGCGTTTACCTTTGGCCTTGAATCCCTTGACGCTGATGAACTGTTCGACATCGATTTCCTCAGAACCTCTGAATTCATCGTTGCCGCCATAGGTGACCAGTAGGCGTGGATATACGGTATCTGTAAGCAATATCTGCTCTGAGTTGGGATTCTCACCCAGATAGTTCTGCTTGCGCTTCGAGGCTTCCATCAGGAAGCGCTTGACGTATGGGTATCCCTGATTGTCGGCATCGAAAAGCACGCAACTCCAAACCTTGTCGGAGTCATATTTCTCCAGCAGTGCTATGTTGTCTTCAAAGTGGTTGTTGGGGTCGAAGTTGGTGAGATAATAGTCGCCATTTTTCAGTATGACGAGTATCTGGTCGCCGTCGTTGAACTCGCCTAACAGTCTTCCGTGCTCATCGTAGTTCAATCGGTTGACATCGGGGTCATACCATACTTTGCGACCTCCCAGCGTGGAGTGTCCGTGGCTCTTCAGTCCGATGCGATGAACCTGGAACTTTGTGAGTATCAGTCCTTTGGCGCCACGTCCCTTGATGCCTACCTCCGAGAAGTCCTTGTCGAAGAAGATGCGCCGCAACTTTGGTGCCGGGTCGAGTGTCACTTTGATTATCTCGGCTTCGCCGTTGGGATTGGCAGTGAAGTAGCATACCTTAGAACCTGGTGTGCCTGCCGTCAGGTCGTACTCTCGGTCGCGGGTTATTGCTGGCACGTTGAAGCGCTTGATATAGTAATAGCCCTTCTTTCCGTCACGATAGACGGCATTATAGATGGTGCGCTGGTCGTTGCGTTTGTAAACCCCCAGCCACAGCACGTTCTTGCCTACGAATAATTTGTCGGCCACACGTACGACCTTGAACTTGCCGTCTTTGTAGAAGATGATGATGTCGTCGATGTCAGAGCAGTTGCAGACAAACTCGTCCTTCTTCAGACCTGTGCCGATGAATCCTTCGGCGCGGTTGATGTAGAGTTTCTGGTTGGCCTCTACCACCTTGGTGGCCTCTATGGTGTCGAAGTTGCGTATTTCTGTCAGTCGCGGATGGTCCTTGCCATACTTGTCCTTGAGGAACTGGAACCAGTTGGCAGTCACCTCAACGAGGTTAGCCAGGTCGCGGTTGATTTCGTCTATCTCGGCTTTTATCCGGGCCATGAGCTCGTCGGCCTTGTCCTTGTTGAACTTCAGGATGCGCTGCATCTTGATTTCGAGCAGTCTGAGGATATCGTCCTTGGTAACCTCGCGTACCATCTGTGGATAGTACGGCGTCAGGCGTTCGTCAATATGTTCGCATACTGCATCAATCGTCGGTGCCTGTTCAAACTTCTTGTCCTTGTAGATGCGTTCCTCGATGAAGATCTTCTCCAGAGAACAGAAATGCAGCTGTTCCAGGAGTTCGCCCTTGCGTATCTCAAGTTCCTGTCGGATGAGGTCTTTTGTGCGGTCAACACTATGGCGCAGTACGTCAGAGATGGTGAGGAACTGCGGCTTGTTGTCTTCGATGACGCAGCAGTTGGGCGAGATGTTGATTTCGCAGTCGGAGAAGGCGTAGAGGGCATCCAGCGTCTTGTCGCTGCTGACACCAGGAGCCAACTGAATCTGTATCTCCACCTTGGCGGCTGTCAGGTCTTCCACGTGGCGGGCCTTTATCTTTCCCTTGTCGATAGCTCTCAGTATAGAGTCGATGAGCGTCTCAGTTGTCTTCGAGTAAGGTATCTCACGTATTACAAGGGTCTTGGGGTCAAGTTTCTCAATCTTGGCACGTACCTTCAGCACGCCGCCACGCTGTCCGTCGTTGTATTTCGAGACATCGATGCTGCCGCCTGTTGGGAAGTCGGGATACAAGTGGAACTCCTCGTCGTGCAGATAGCTGATGGCTGCATCGCAGATTTCCACGAAATTGTGAGGCAGCACCTTAGTGGATAGTCCCACGGCAATACCTTCGGCACCCTGAGCCAACAGTAGCGGAAACTTCACGGGCAGCGTAATAGGCTCCTTGTTGCGGCCGTCGTACGACATCTGCCACTCCGTGGTCTTGGGGTTGAAGACACAGTCCAAGGCAAACTTCGACAGGCGGGCTTCGATATATCGGGGGGCTGCCGCCTTATTGCCTGTCAGGATATTACCCCAGTTACCCTGGGTATCGATGAGCAGGTCTTTCTGTCCCATCTGTACCAGTGCGTCGCCTATTGAAGCGTCGCCGTGGGGGTGGAACTGCATGGTGTGTCCCACGATGTTGGCCACCTTGTTGTAGCGTCCGTCGTCCATGCGCTTCATAGAGTGCAGTATGCGTCGCTGAACGGGCTTCAGTCCGTCCTCGATATGTGGCACGGCACGGTCCAGGATGGTATAGCTGGCATAGTCAAGGAACCAGTTCTGATACATTCCGCTCAGATGGTGTACTGCTGCTGCATCGAATCGGTTGACAGGTTTGTAGTCGGAGTGGCCTTCTGCGGGCTGCTCCTCCTGCTGTTCTGGGATTTCCTGATCTAGTATTTCGTCGTCTCTTGTTTCGTCGTCCATTGCGCGTTATTGGTTAAATCTCGTGCAAAATTATAAAAAAAAAACGAAACGGCAAAATTTTTACCGCTTCGCATTTGATTTTTGCTGTTCTGTAGGGACACCCGGGCTCGAACCGGGGACCTCTGCAATGTGACTGCAGCGCTCTAAACCAACTGGGCTATGCCCCTATCTTTTTATTAAGCGGGTGCAAAGGTAACATAATTTTTCTAAATCTGCAAGTGTTTTTCCAAAAAATATCGTACCTTTGCACCCAAATTTGCAAATTAAGAAACTATTATGGCACAAGAAGATGTATTTAAGAAAATCGTGAGTCACTGCAAGGAGTATGGTTTTGTATTTCCCTCAAGCGACATCTACGATGGATTGGGCGCTGTCTATGATTATGGACAGAATGGCGTCGAGTTGAAGAATAATATTAAGGAATACTGGTGGAAGTCGATGGTGCTGCTCCACGAGAACATCGTGGGTATTGACTCGGCCATCTTCATGCACCCCACCATCTGGAAGGCATCAGGACACGTCGATGCTTTCAACGACCCTCTGATTGACAACCGCGATTCTAAGAAGCGCTATCGTGCTGACGTGCTGATAGAAGACCAGATAGCAAAATATGACGAGAAGATCCAGAAGGAGGTAGAGAAGGCCCGCAAGCGCTTTGGCGACTCTTTCGATGAGGCTAAGTATCTGGAGACCAGTCCCCGTGTGGCAGAGACCAAGCAGAAGCGCGACGCTCTGCATGAGCGCTATGCCGCTGCTATGCAGGGTCCCGACTTGGAGGCTCTGAAGCAGATTATCCTCGATGAGGAGATTGTCGATCCCATCAGCGGCACAAAGAACTGGACCGACGTTCGTCAGTTCAATCTGATGTTCTCTACCGAGATGGGTGCTTCGGCCGACGGTTCTATGAAGGTCTATCTGCGTCCTGAGACGGCTCAGGGTATCTTTGTGAATTACCTGAACGTTCAGAAGACCGGCCGCATGAAGATTCCTTTCGGAATCGCCCAGATTGGTAAGGCCTTCCGTAACGAGATTGTGGCTCGCCAGTTTATTTTCCGTATGCGTGAATTCGAGCAGATGGAGATGCAGTTCTTCGTACAGCCCGGTACCGAGCTGGAGTGGTTCCCCAAGTGGAAGCAGACCCGTATGGCATGGCATCAGGCCCTGGGATTCGGTGCCGAGAACTATCGTTTCCACGACCACGACAAGCTGGCCCACTATGCAAATGCCGCTACCGACATCGAGTTCAAGATGCCGTTCGGATTCAAGGAAGTCGAGGGTATCCATTCTCGTACCAACTTCGACCTCTCTCAGCACGAGAAGTTCAGCGGCAAGAGCATTAAGTACTTCGATCCTGCCACCAACGAGAGTTACACTCCGTTCGTCATCGAGACCTCTATCGGTGTCGATCGTATGTTCCTGTCTATCATGTGTCACTCCTACTGCGAGGAGAAGCTGGAGAATGGAGAGACCCGCGTAGTGCTTCGCCTGCCTGCTGCTTTGGCTCCTGTCAAGCTGGCCGTGATGCCGCTGGTGAAGAAGGACGGTCTGCCAGAGAAGGCTCGCGAGATTATCAACGACCTGAAGTTCCACTTCAACTGTCAGTACGACGAGAAGGATTCTATCGGCAAGCGCTATCGCCGTCAGGATGCCATCGGCACACCATATTGTGTTACCGTCGATCACGACTCGCTTCAGGATGGCTGTGTCACCCTGCGTTTCCGCGACACTATGGAACAGGAGCGTGTCAAGATAGAAGACCTGGCCTCTATCATCGAGGATAAGGTCAGCATTGCCAGCCTGCTGAAGAAACTTCAGTAAGATGGTATGATAATAAAAGGGTAAAAAAGCAAAAAGAAGATCATGAAGAAATATGAAAACTTGGTAAAGGGTTCGGTAAAATGGTTTCTGCCTTTTTGCCTTTTTACCTTTTTACCTTTATTATGCGCTTGCAGTGAGAGCGATGATGATGATTTCGACTCTGACGAGTGGAAATCTCTCAACGACACCTACTTTGAGAAGGCTTACCAGTCGCACTCTGCTTCGTCATCTACTGTATTCATTCTGCCCAGTTGGTCGCAGCCTGCCAGCAAGACGCTGAGCGAGATTGCCCATACCGATTGCATTCTTGTTGACGTGCTGGAGAGTGGCGACGGCGCTACGAGTCCTTACTATACCGACTCCGTGCAGGTGCACTATAGCGGCCGACTGATACCCACCACAGACTATCCACAGGGCTTTGAGTTCGACCGTAGTTGGCTCACGACGTTTGATGCAGAAGTTGACATGCCGGCCCAGTTTAAGACCAGTGAAGTGGTAGCAGGATTCTCTACTGCCTTGCAGCACATGCACCGTGGCGACCGTTGGCGCGTCACAGTACCTTACCAGCTTGGTTACGGCAGTACCGTAAAATCTACGATACCTGCCTATAGCAGTCTGATATTCGATATCCGATTGGTAGATTTCTGGAATAAGACCAAAGGAGACAGAGAATAAGGTAAAAGGGATTCACTTTTACCTATTCTCTTCTAAGTCCTTCCTTGACTTAGACTTCGTTACCAGCCATACTCCGCTGAACACGAGTACTACGGCCAACACATGTGTTGGCTTCAGCACTCCTATACCCATCAGCAGCGATGCGGCCACCGATACGATGGGCTGCACGTAGTTGTAAACCGATACTACCGTTGGGCGCAGTGTGCGCTGGCCTATCATGGTCAGTATGTATCCCAGGAATGTGCCGATGCACACCACGTAAGCCACCTCCCACCACGTCTTAGTGGGTATTGGTCCGGCAAGCACCCCACTGACATGTCCTATAGTAAACGGCAGCAGCATCAGTGTTGCCCACGAGAACATGTATTTGTTGATGGTAAACACATTGTAGCGGCGGATAAGCGGATTGAACAGCGACAGGTACAGTGCAAACGAGAACTGGGCAAACAGGCACAGCAGGTCGCCGCGGATGTCGCCCACCTTGTCGCTGGCGTGAGCAGCCGATGTAAGAATAAGAATCAGTGCTCCGCTGCATCCCATCAGTACACCCAGGCTTTTCTTGCCCGTAATGGGCTCCTTCAGTATCAGTGCTGACAGTATCATGGCGAAGATAGGCATCGATGTGGTTACTATCGATGCGTTGATGGGCGACGTGATGCTCAGTCCTAATGTGTAGCAGCACTGGTTGCAAAGCAGTCCGAATACAGCGGCTCCGATGAACATCAGTTTGTCTTTCCGTGGTACATGCTCCTTGGGGGCGAATAGCGATGCTATCCAGAACAGGATACATGCTCCGACTACGCGGAATGTTACCAGGGTGATACCGTCAAAGCCGTGAAGCAGGGCGTCTTTTCCCACAGGGGCCATCAGTCCCCATCCTGCACAGGCTCCGAACATGCTCAAATGTGCTATAAGTGCTTTGTTATCTTTCATAATCGCCTGCAAAGGTACGAAACAAATTGAAAAATGAAAATTGAAAATTGAAAAATCTGCATTGCCTTGATAAAATTGTGAATTATGAATTATGAATTGTGAATTATTGTTGTATCTTTGCAGGGTAGAATACTAAATTTGCAATGAATATGATGAAATACCTGAAGTATGTTTTGGCAGGTCTGTTGCTGCCAATGTCGGTTATGGCAGCTGAACAGGTGCCATTGTTACAGAATGCGCAGGCCTACGAAAGCATGTTGCTCAATGGCGACTGGCACTATGTTGTGGATGTCCAGGAAGAGGGCTACTACGACTACCGCATGAACCCGACCCCCTGGGGATTCTTCAACAACGCCAAGCCGCAGCATCCCGAAGACCTGATAGAATATGACTTCGACAAGTCGCCCACCATGAAGATTCCCTCCGACTGGAATACACAGGACGAACGGCTGTTCTTTTACGAGGGTACGGTATGGTTTATGAGACGCTTCCTGGCGGCTCCCATGCAGGACTGCCGGACGCTGCTCTACTTCGGTGCTGTCAACTATGACTGCCATGTATGGGTGAACGGCAAGAAGGCCGGCCACCATGTCGGGGGCTTCACACCGTTCAACTTCGACATCAGCGATTTGCTGATAGATGGCGAGAACGTCATCATCGTCAAGGTGGACAACAAACGGCATGCCGAGGACGTGCCTACGCAGATTTTCGATTGGTGGAACTATGGTGGCATCACCCGTGACGTACGGCTGGTTAAGGTGTTGCCGTTGTACCTTGAAGACTACAGCCTGCAACTGAAAAGTATAAAGACCAGGGAGCTCACCTTCTCGGCCCGCCTGAACAAGAAAGAGAGCGGCCATAAAGTCGTAGTCTCAATTCCCGAACTGAAACTTGAAAAGCAGTTCACCACCGATGCCGAGGGCACGGTCTGCGGTATACTGAAGGTCCGCAGCAAGAAGCTGTCGTTGTGGAGCCCGGAGAATCCAAAGCTCTATGACGTCTACCTCTCGCTCGACACGTCAACCTATGCCGACGAGATAGGCTTCCGCACCATCGAGACCCGCGACAAGCAGATACTACTCAACGGTCAGCCCATCTTCCTGAAGGGCATCAGCATCCACAACGAGAAACCCAATGGCGGCGGGCGCGCCAACTCCGCCGATGATGCCCATACACTGCTCTCTTGGGCCAAGGAACTGGGTTGCAACTTCGTACGTCTGGCACACTATCCCCACCATGAGGAGATGGTACGGGAGGCTGAGAAGATGGGCATACTGGTGTGGTCGGAGATTCCCGTATATTGGACCATCGACTGGACGAACCCCAAGACCTATGAGAATGCCCGTTGCCAGCTGCGTGACATGATAGCCCGCGACCATAACCGCGCCAACATCATCATCTGGAGCATTGCCAACGAGACTCCCCACTCGCCAGAACGCGACACCTTCCTGGGCAACCTCGCCCAATATGCCCGCAGCCTGGATAATACCCGCCTCATCTCCATGGCCATGGAGGTTACAAGTGCTTCGAACTATGTGAATCGCCTCAACGACAATATGAACCAGTATGTCGATGTGGTGTCGTTCAACCAGTACATCGGATGGTACCGTGACGTGAACGACGCTCCGAAGATGCGGTGGGAGATACCTTACAACAAACCTGTCATCATCAGCGAGTTCGGCGGTGGTGCCAAGTATGGCTACCACGGTGATAAGAACCAGCGGTGGACGGAGGAGTTCCAGGAGAACCTCTACATCCAGAACCTCGCCATGCTTGACAAGATTGACGGCCTGGCAGGCACCACGCCCTGGATACTCAAGGACTTCCGCTCGCCCCGTCGTGTGCTTCCCGGCATTCAGGACTACTACAACCGCAAGGGCCTCCTCAGCGACAAGGGAGAGAAGAAACGTGCCTTCTATGTGTTAAAGCAGTGGTACGAGACGAAGTAACTCTGGCTTTTCTCTCGTTTTTTCGTAACTTTGCAAGAATTCTCAGCTTTTCTTTATATAAAAGTAGTTTGGGGGATTGAGGAAAAATAGGGTTACGATTTGGCAACCGTTCTCAATTCAAGATTCTCGCTAATAGCGTTTCAACCCATACCAACATCCACACGACGGAGATATATGCCGACGTGGTGATGGAGAAGAAGGCTGATGCCGTAAACCTGATGAACGGGCTATTCGGATAAGCTTTCTATTGAGAATTTCGGCAAAATACATATTTTTTCTTTGTTACGTGCATAAGGTACAAATATAACAAAACGACGGTATAGCAACATTTGCTTACGACAATGCAACATAATTATTGCGGGTTTTGTTGCATTTTTCGTAACTTTGCAACCAAAAGGCTGTGAGCTCGATGGCATTCGCCTTGCGCTATCCGAGCCCGTGGTGTTCAAGGTAACGTTCAAATAAAAAACGGAATACTATATGAAAAGATTTAGAATCGCTATGCTCCTGCTGTGCAGCACGTTGATGCTGCACGCCGCGAAAACTGACAAAGAAGTAACCATCACCGTCGGCAACGAAAGCCGCGAATACTGGCTTTATGTTCCCGACAACGTAAAGGCGGAAGCTCCGTTGGTGGTTTCCCTGCATGGTGCCAGCGGACATGATACCGACAAGAGTCCCTTCCGTACCGACGTGGCCGACAAGGAGGGATGCATCGTGTCAGCGTGTCAGCGTTTATTTGATTTTTTCTTAGTTTCATGGCTCATCATTGGGTGTGAAGTTAAAAAGGATGGCAACAGACTGGCCAAATGCTAATTTTGCACTCGGTTTCTAATTAAATACG
>CAMHLV010000065.1 GCA_946186115.1 uncultured Prevotella sp.
ATTAGTCTTGGCTTCGCCTCTACCTGAAAATTGCACTTCTATCTTGAACTTAGGCAGAAAAACTCTATAGCATGCTTCATATACAGTATTAGCAAGTAAGAAATCCTTACAAGGTTTTGAGCGTGCATAGCTATAGTTTGGAGGCTCCAAACCAACCGTTTGGAGCGTGCAAACGCATCGTTTGGAGCGTGCAAACAATGGACAATGAAGGAAATGAAAGAAATGCAGGAAATGCAGGAAAAAATAAAAGCCGTTACCTCAGTGGCAACGGCCTATATTATTTAGTCTTGGGAAATGCTTCTTGGGATAGCTCCAAGAAGAAATCATGTTCCAAAATAACACTGATTCTCATCAGCAGACGCACGTCCAAGCTCTTACGCTTGAAAATATTATATACGTTCGTGCGTTCGCAGGGAATCTGCGTTGCTAACCAAGCAGCGGACTTGCCCTGCCTTCTGAGGATTTCCTCAATGCGTTTTCCGATGTTCATACTATCAACATTAAATTGTCTTACTCATGATTATCGCATGCAAAGGTATGAAATAAATCTCAATATATCAGCACTTTATTGTAGAAAATGTTTCCTAAACACTCATTTAAATTCCAAAGCCCCACCAATAGTGGCATTTGGCTGTTGAACATGAATCAACGAGCAGACTGTTGGGGCTATATCTGTGATGTGTACTTCAGACGGACAAGAGCCATGGGGAACCTTCCATCCATAGAAAAGCAATGGTATGTGTGCATCGTATGGATTCCATTCTCCATGGGTGGTTCCAACAGGTGACGACCACGGTCCTACTTCGTAGAATCCCGGTTCCAGAACAACAATCACATCGCCCGAGCGATGGAAATTGTATCCACAAAGAATCCTTTCGCGCAGAAAAGCAGGAACTGCACTTGTAGCAGCCTTCTCATAATCTACAACAAAGGCAATATGCGGAGAGTGGCGCAAGAAATCTATAACAACATCTTTCACGCGCTGAATGTCGAGTCCCTGACGAATTATGCCCTCATGATCCAAATAGAAGCGATAGTCAACAATTCCAAGCACCACATCGCTGCTATTTCCCAACTTTTGGGCAATATATTCCTCCAGATCTTTCTTCAACTGCTGGGAAAGCCACTTGCCACCGCTCAGCTTATGGTCTTGCATAAACTGCTGGTTGTGTGCCGCACCGTGGTCAGCTGTCAGAAATACCAGATAGTTGTCGCGCCCTACTTTGCTATCGAGAGCAGCGAAAAGCCTTGCCAGATCCTTGTCGAGTTCCAGATAGGCCTCGTCGGTATGGCTTCCACGTGTGCTCCACTTATGTCCTATCACATCCGTCTGCGAATAACTGACACACAGCATGTCTGTCTCTTCGCCCTGCCCCAGCTGTTCGCCATCAATGGCAGCAATGGCCATATCAGTGGTTATGCGACCTGTAAGGGGGTAGAGGCCAACGTCTTTGCCAACCTTCTTGAAATCCTTGTCCTTAATCAGTTCGGCATTGAAATCCTTAGCCCACTGGGGTAATTCATCCATATAATATGAAGAAGTGATAAACTGGCGGTTTTTCGTGTCAAGCCAGTAGGCCGCATTAGCTGAGTGTCCGGCAGGCAGGATGGCAGCACGATCCTTGTATGATATTCCAATAACCTTTGAACGGAAGTCGGTGTGCAGTCTCAACTGGTCGCCAATGGTAGTAGAAAGCAGGTTTATGGGCGACATGCAGCCAGCCTTCTTATTATCAGAGCCAACAGGTACAACAGTGGAATCACCACAGCAGTAAGTATGACGGCCGTCGAGATAGAAGTTATTGCCGCAGATACCGTGAAAAGCGGGCGAAGTGCCTGTATAGGCACTGGTGTGGCCAATAGATGTCACTGTTGGCAGATAGTTGATAAGGCAGTTGTCGAAGGAATATCCCTTGTCTATCAGCCTGCGGAAGCCATCACTGCCAAACTTGTCGTAATAGCGCGACAGATAGTCCCATCGCATCTGGTCAACCACTATGCCCACCACTAAACGTGGACGTTCGCCAAACTGAGGACGGCCATTGCCTGCCGACGCAGTCAGCAATACGACAAAAAGGGCCACAAACAACAATACTTTCTTTTTCATATCTTCGTCGTTATTTCGGAATAATTTGTTTCTCCTGATGTTTCATGTACTAAGTTCTGTCTGCAAAGATACGATTAAGTAAGCACAAATCAAAAGAAATAATTGTTTTTTTTCTTTGCACTAGATAATCTATTTCAACGTATGCGTACTCTATTTGCTGAGCATAGCAACAAAAAAAGGGCGCATTCATAAAGCGAATGCGCCCTCTCAGTCATGCAGACAAAATTTTTTGTTCACAATAATTACATCATACCACCCATTCCTGGTGCCCCACCCATCGGCATGGCGGGCTCCTTCTCTGGCTTGTCAACGATAAGGCACTCTGTGGTCAGGAACATACCTGCAATAGAAGCAGCGTTCTCAAGAGCTACACGAGCCACCTTGGCAGGATCTACGATACCAGCCTGGCGCAGGTTCTCATAACTGTCGGTGCGGGCATTGTAACCGAAATCACCCTTACCCTCACGAACCTTCTGAACCACGACGGCACCCTCGCCACCAGCATTGATGACAATCTGACGCAGAGGCTCCTCGATGGCACGCTCTACGATATTGATACCAGTCTGCTCGTCGGCATTGGCACCCTTGACGTTCTGCAGTGCCTCGAGAGCACGGATGTATGTAGTACCGCCACCTGCAACGACTCCTTCCTCGATAGCTGCACGGGTAGCGCAGAGGGCATCGTCAACACGGTCTTTCTTCTCTTTCATCTCAACCTCGCTGTTAGCACCGACATAGAGTACTGCTACGCCACCTGCCAATTTGGCAAGACGCTCCTGCAGCTTCTCCTTGTCGTATGACGACGTGGTGAGCTCTATCTCCTTCTTAATCTGTGCAATGCGGTCCTGAATGGCCTGCTTGTCGCCAGCACCATTGACAATGGTTGTATTGTCCTTTGACACAGTAACCTTTTCGGCTGTACCCAACATCTCGAGCGTTGCCTGCTCCAGTTTCAGACCCTTCTCCTCGCTGATGACGACGCCACCTGTCAGAGTAGCAATATCCTCGAGCATAGCCTTACGACGGTCGCCGAAGCCAGGAGCCTTGACGGCACAAATCTTCAGACCGCCACGCAGACGGTTGACAACCAGTGTGGTAAGAGCCTCTGAGTCAACATCCTCGGCAATCACCAACAGGGGACGACCGCTCTCAGCAGCAGGCTGCAGGATGGGCAGGAAGTCCTTGATGTTAGAAATCTTCTTATCGTAGATGAGGATGTAAGGATTCTCCATCACACACTCCATCTTCTCACTGTCGGTTACGAAGTAGCCAGAGAGATAACCACGGTCGAACTGCATACCCTCAACCACACCGATGTGGGTGTCGCGGCTCTTGCTCTCCTCGATGGTGATAACGCCATCCTTAGAAACCTTGCGGAAAGCCTCAGCCAGCAGCTTACCAATCTCCTCGTCGTTGTTGGCAGAAACGGTAGCCACCTGCTCAATCTTGTCGTAGTTGTCATCCACGCGCTCAGCGTTCTTCTGGATGAAGTCAACAACGCTCTTGACAGCCTTGTCGATACCACGCTTCAGGTCCATAGGATTGGCACCAGCGGTGACATTCTTCAGACCCTCAGTAACGATAGCCTGAGTCAGGATGGTAGCTGTTGTGGTACCATCACCAGCATCGTCGCCCGTCTTAGAAGCTACGCTCTTCACGAGCTGAGCACCTGTGTTCTCGAACTTGTCCTCCAACTCGATTTCCTTGGCAACGGTCACACCGTCCTTGGTAATCTGGGGAGCACCAAACTTCTTTTCAATCACAACGTTGCGTCCCTTCGGGCCCAGCGTTACCTTTACTGCATTTGCCAACTGGTCCACACCATTCTTAAGAAGGTCGCGGGCTTCAATATTGAATTTGATATCTTTTGCCATAATATTTTGTTTTTGCTTTATTAAGTTATACCGTTATCACGATAATTATTTCTCAATCACCGCCAATACGTCCGACTGACGCATCATCAGATACTTCTCGCCTTCAAACTCCAGTTCTGTGCCGCTGTATTTGCCATACAGAACCTCGTCGCCTGCTTTCAGAATCATTTCTTCATCCTTAGTACCCTGACCAACAGCCTTGATGGTTCCGTGAAGGGGTTTCTCCTTGGCAGTGTCAGGAATAATGATACCGCCGATTTTCTCTTCAGCCGGTGCGGGCAATACCAGCACGCGGTCTCCTAATGGTTTGATGTTCATAACTATTAATAATTTAATGTTTATAATTATATTTATTTCTTTATTTCGACTTCCTGTGTCGTTCTGCCATAATTCTGCTAAAACCGTGCCAATCTGTCAAAACTGCCACATTGGCAGAGGCAGAAAATCAAGGCAACCAGCAATTATTCTTTATTATATAAAAATATGTATTCCTATTTATATAAAAAAAAACATCAATTTTTTTTGCATTGTCCTAATTCTTTTTTACCTTTGCAACACAAAAATATAACACCGTTCCAGATCAACGATGAGAAAAATACTATTGTTGGCCACAGTTGCAATGATGACTACCGTGTGTGCTCAGCCTGACAGCAGCTCCATTAACAGGAAGCGAGTTGGCATAGTGCTTAGCGGCGGTGGTGCTAAAGGCATGGCACATATAGGAGTCCTGAAGGTATTGGAGCGTGCTGGCATACCCGTTGACATCGTGACAGGAACATCAATGGGCAGTATTATCGGCGGCCTCTACTCTATCGGCTACAACTCTCATTCTCTCGATTCGATGGTAAGGGTGCAGGACTGGAGCTACGTGATTACCGACAAGGAAGATCTGCGACATCAGAGCATCAACGACCGTAAGAAGCAGAATACCTATATTTTCAGCACAGGTATGGCTACCGGCAAGCACGACATGAACTCTGGCGGCATCATCAAGGGTAAGAACCTTGCAGAACTGTTCCAGCAGCTATGTGTAGGATTTACTGACTCTTTAGACTTTACGCGCGACCTTCCCATACCATTTGCCTGTGTAGCGACCGACATTATCGAGAACAGTGAGGTAGTATTCCATAGCGGCAAGCTACCATTGGCCATGCGTGCCTCTATGGCAATCCCCGCAGCCTTCTCTCCCGTAAGGATTGGCGACAAAGTGCTGGTTGACGGCGGTCTTAAAAACAACTATCCTGCCGACATTGCCCGCGAAATGGGAGCAGAGGTTATAATTGGCGTCACCGTACAAGGACCGCCCAAAGTCGCCGAGGACATGGGAGGCACAATGAGCATATTAAGTCAGATAATAGACGTAAACTGTAAGAACAAACTCGACGAGAACCTTGCCATCACCGACCTTCACATGCAAGTTGACACGAAAGGTTACGGCTCGGCCAGTTTCTCTCAGGCAGCCATCGACACTCTCATCCGCCGTGGTGAGGAGGAGGCAATGCGCCATTGGGACGACATCATTGCACTGAAGAAGATTATCGGCATAGAAGACGACTACAAGCCAGAGATTCTCCATCCGTTACGTCCGAAGGTGATGACAGAAAAACACCGCATCCTCGATATAAAATTTGAGAACATGACGCCCCAGGACGAACGTTTCTTGAGGCAGAAATTCAACTTAAAAGCCTCCTCGGGGACCGTGGGGGGAACCTTCATTGATGCCGACCTGATGCAACAGCTCACCACATCCATGCGCGTAGATCTGTTCTACCAGACTGCCGAGTGTCGCATCTTGCCCATGAAACTTCCCACATTTTCCTCACGGAGAATCCACGGCATCTATCCAATGAAAGATGAAGAGTGGAAAGAAGCCGACGGAGTTTGTGTGGTACTCACTGCCGGCAAGCGCAAATCAATACAGCTGCATGCAGGAGCACGCTACGACTCTGAAGAATATGCCGCAGTACAGTTTGGACTCGACATCCCCCTGAAGACAGCAATACCCGTAAATAACGAAATCACTCTGCGACTTGGCAAGCGACTGATGGCACGCGGCGAAATCACCATCCACCCCCGCAGTTTCACCCGTCCCACGCTCAGATACACCTTCCGTCGCAACGACGTAGATGTATATACAGAGGGAGATCTCAGTTATAACATACGCTACAACCAGTTCCAGGCAGAGTTCTTACCCATCAATTTCAACCTGCGTCACTTCGACCTGATGTTGGGACTGCGATGGGACTACATGCACTACCGCACCAAGCTCGGTTCGGAATCGTCAAGACAGGTATCACTCGAGAACGAGCATTTCTTCAGTTACAGAGCCCGGCTGAACTACAACAGTGAAGACAGCTGGTACTTCCCCACCCGAGGTGCCCGTTTCAACGCTGAGTATGCCTACGTAACCAACGACTTTGCCAAACTCAAAGACTCTAATGTTCCTGATGGTTCACCAGCTATTAAAAAACCAGGCATGAGCGAAGTCAGCGCCAGCTGGCGCAAATCATTCACTTTCGGCACCCGCTTCACATTCCAGCCCATGCTCTACGGCCGTCTGCTCTTCGGCAGCATCATTCCTCCAGTCTTCGGCAACACCATCGGTGGCGACCGATTCAACCACTATGTAGAACAGCAGATGCCTTTTGCCGGCATAGGCAACATGGAGTACGTCAACCACCAGTTTGTGTCCGCCCAACTTCAGGCACAGCAGCACATCGGCAGCAACAGCTATATCCTGCTTCGTGCAGCCTGCGCCCAGCAAGCCGACAAGGCGAAGGAACTCTTTGACCACCGCACACTCATCGGCGGACAGATAGCATATTACTATAACACCATAATCGGTCCACTCGGAGCAACCCTCGGATATAGTAACCACACAAAGGAACCATACTTCTGTTTAAATCTCGGATATGAGTTCTGATATACAACAAGTAGCAATCATAACAATTATCAAAACATTACGAATATGAAACGAAACAAATTTATTTGGACAATAATGCTTGGCACCACGGTCTTTGGACTGACAGCGTGCGGAATTGACATGCCCAAGGAGACACAGTCGTCGTTCGAAACGATGACAGTGAAGAAATCGGACATTGAGCTTCCTTATAAGTTCAGTGCCAGAATGAAAGGTCAGAACGACGTAACGGTAACGCCACAGGTTAGTGGTCAGCTGACCAAGATTTGCGTGACGGAGGGTCAGCAGGTGAAGAGGGGACAGGTGCTCTTCGTCATCGACCAGCGCAACGCACAGCTGGAGTTGCAGGCGGCACAAGCCAACCTGCAGGCTGCACAGGCTCAGGAGAACTCTGCAAAGCTGGAGTATGAGTCGAACAAGAACCTGTTTGAGAAGAAAATCGTGAGCAGCTATATGCTGAACAATTCCGAGAACTCCTATAAGCAGGCCCAGGCAGCAGTGGCCCAGGCGCGTGCAGCGGTCAACCGTGCGAAGGTGAACCTCGGCTTCTGCACCATCACGGCTTCCGTATCAGGTGTCATCGGTGAAATTCCCGTGCGTACCGGTGACCAGGTGTCGCCAGCAACGCAGCTGACCATACTGAGCGGCAATACGACGATGGATGCCGAGTTCTCGGTAACGGAGGCCATTGTCGAGGCCATGGTACAGAACAGCATGAAGGCAGCCGACGTGGAGAAATATCTTGCCAACATGCCCGAGGCAACGTTTGTCATGAAGAATGGTACAGAGTATCCCCACAAGGGTCGTGTAGTCAGTCTTACAGGTGTCGTGAATGCCGCTACAGGTTCGCTGACATGTAAGGTGTCGTTCCCCAACCCCGACGGGCATCTCTATTCCGGCATACAGGGTACGGTGGTGATGAACTTCGCCGAGAAGGATGTCATCGTCATTCCCCAGAATGCCGTGATACGTCTGCAGGACAAGTCACAGGTGTATAAGGTACAGGCCGACAGTACGGCTACCGCTATTGACGTGACCACGGAAGACACCGGCAACGGCAAGGACTTCATCATTACCAGCGGTCTGAATGTGGGCGACCAGATTGTGACCACCGGTGCCAATAACGTAACCGAAGGACAGAAGGTGCTGTTCCCTGAAGTGAAGAGTGAAAAGTGAAAAGTGAAGAGTGAAGAATCTGCTACCGCTTTAAAGTATGAAAAACAATATTTTCATTAACAAATACGTGATGGCATGTGCCATCTCGATTGTGATAGCGCTGGTGGGCTACATCTCGATGAGCACACTGGCCGTGGAGCAATACCCCGACATCGCACCGCCTACGGTGTCGATCAGTACCAGCTACTCGGGTGCTGACGAGAACACGGTGATGAAGTCGGTCATACAGCCTCTGGAAGAGGCCATCAATGGTGTGCCCGACATGACTTATATGACCTCTAAGGCATCCTCAGACGGTAGTGCTGATATTACTGTCTACTTCAAGCAGGGTACCGATCCCGACATGGCTACGGTGAACGTGCAGAACCGTGTCACCCAAGCACAGGCTCTGCTGCCTGCCGACGTAATCAAGGTCGGTGTGAAGGTAGAGAAACGTCAGAATAACATCCTGCAGATCTTCGCCGTGAAGAGTGCCGATGGCAAGTATGATGAAGACTTCGTATCAAACTATGTAGATATCAACGTCAAGCCGCGTCTGATGCGTATCACGGGTGTGGGTAACGTACAGAGCTTAGGTAACACCTACGCCCTGCGTATCTGGCTGAAGCCTGACGTGATGGCTCAGTACGGCCTGACGCCCAATGAGATTTTCGCAGCTATCGGCGGACAGAGTTTCGTGTCGGCTGTGGGTTCGTTGGGTGAACAGTCAGAAAACTCCTATCAGTACTCGATGCAGTACAAGGGTACGTTGAAGAGCGTTGAGGAGTTTAACGACATCGTGCTGCGCACCAGCGGTGGCGGCATGCTGCACCTGAGCGACGTGGCCGAGGTGCAGATTGGTGCCATGAGCTATAACTTCACGTCGAATATTCAGGACTGCCCGGGTGCTATGTTCATGGTTTTCGCGGCACCGGGAGCCAATGCTACTGAGGTGAACGCTCGCATCAAGAAGGCGTTTGAGGAGTCAAAGAAGACGATGCCTGCCGGACTGGAGGTGGTGACTCTGATGACCAGTGACGACTTCCTCTTTGCAGCTATCCACAACGTGGTAGAGACGCTTGTTATCGCCATCATCCTCGTTATCTTGGTGGTGTTCTTCTTCCTGCAGAACTTCAAGGCCACGATTATTCCTTCTATCTCCATTATCGTGTCGCTGTTGGGAACCTTTGCCATCGTCTCGCTGGCAGGCTTCTCGCTGAACATCCTGACGCTGTTTGCACTGGTGCTGGCCATCGGTACGGTGGTGGATGACGCCATTGTGGTGGTCGAGGCTGTCATGGCGAAGATGGAGGGCGGCATCAGTGATGCCCGCGAAGCTACCCGCCAGGCCATGAGCGAGGTGTCGGTTGCCGTGGTGTCGTGTACGTTGGTATTCATGGCCGTATTCATCCCTGTGACCTTCATGCCGGGTACGTCGGGTACGTTCTTTACCCAGTTCGGTGTGACGATTGCCTCATCTGTCGGTCTTTCGTGCGTATCGGCTCTCACACTCTGTCCTGCACTCTGTGCCATCATGATGCGCATGAAGGAAGGCAAGCAGGAGGGCAAGGGTCTGACCTACTACACCAAGAAGGCCTACACCGTCAGCTATAATGCCATCTACAACAAATACAGCAAGGCCGTTCAGAAGTTCATCAAGCGCCCCATCCTGGCATGGAGCCTGCTGGCTGTGGCCGCCGTACTATTGGTGTTCTTTATGAAGAGTCTGCCGTCGGGTCTCGTGCCCCAGGAGGACCAGGGCGTGTTCCTGGCTGAGCTGCGTGCTCCGGAAGGTTCCACGCTGAAGCAGACGCGTGAGATGGTGAAACAAGTGGAGGCGAAGGTGAAGAAGATTCCCGAACTGGAGAGCTTCGCTGTATGCTGCGGCTACGGTATGTTCTCGGGTGCCGGTTCTAACTTCGGTACCCTCATCGTCCGTCTGAAGAACTGGGACGAGCGTCCTGGCATGAACCACTTGCTGACCCTCGTTATGTATCGATTCTACTTTGACTGTCAAGACATCAAAGATGTACAGGTACTGCCCTTCGAGTTGCCTCAGATTCCCGGTTATGGAACGAGTAACAGCGTGAGTCTGGTGGTGGAGGACCCCACCGACGGCAACCTGTCGGAGTTTGCCAAGCAGACCGAGCACTTCTTGAACAAATTGTCTGAGCGTCCGGAGATAGCATCCGCCATGTCGACGTACTCTGAGCGCTTCCCGAAATACCAGGTCGATGTTGATGCTGCCCAGTGCGACCGTGCCGGTGTGTCACCTGCTGACGTGCTCAATACATTGGGTACCTTCTGCGGTGGTGCCTATATCGGTAACTTCAACCAGTTTGGTAAGGTTTACCGCATCATGGCTGCTGCATCGCCCGAATACCGTCTCGACCCGTCGTCGCTACACAACATCTTCGTGCAGGTGCGTGGCGGCAAGATGGCCCCCATCTCCGAATTCGTCTCGCTGAAGGAGATTGTCGGTCCGCCAAACATCGAGCACTTCAACCTGTTCCAGAGCATCACCTGCTACATTTCCGCTGGTAGCGGTTATACCGAGGGTGATGCCCACAAGGCTATCGCCGAGGTGTTCAAGCAGGAGATGCCCGCTACTGCCACCTACGAGTACAGCGGTATGTCGCGCGAGTTGGAAGAGGCAGCAGGTTCTAATGCCACCACTCTCATCTACGTGATTTGCGCCATCCTGATTTACCTCATCCTGGCATCGCTCTACAATTCGTGGTTCACGCCGTTGGCCGTGCTCTTCAGCGTGCCCTTCGGACTGATGGGCGCCTTCATCTTTGCATTCTTCGGTAATATGATGGGTCTTCCTGG